>ONMP01000091.1 GCA_900318935.1 uncultured Actinomycetes bacterium | reverse complement strand
ATGAGCAAGGTGACCCCATCCAGTTCTTCAATGTTGCCACGAGGATGACGTTCGACATGTACGACCTCCATTTGCTGCGCAGCTATACGCTTGACGATCCCGAGGGAGAATACGTCGTAGCCACCACTACGCAAGACATCGAGGGCAAGCAGAACGCCACGCTTGTGATAGAGCTTCGCGACGGCGCTACGATTGCGAACGACACAGAGTATGAGCGCGATATCACCCTTACTGTTCAGGATCTGGCAGGCAATCAGCGCATATGGACCATCGATCGCACGGGCAGGGTTGTCGCCGATAGAACTGCGATTGCGGAGAATGATGCCGCAAATACCTCTATCAACAACGAGGGCATCTATCCCGTCTCCATGATTCAGGACACCACTGCACCGACGGTTAGGCTTGAGGGTCCGCCTGCCGGCTCGTACTCGAACACTGTACAGCATGTGTGGGCTTATGTCGACGAGTTCAACTTCGAATACCTGCAGCGATTCGATCCCTCGCGCGTTATCATGACGGTCACGAAGCAGGAGGGCAACGCCAGCCGTGCTGTGTCGACGTGGGTCGTTCCCGCCTCTAGTTTCTCAGGTTCACGTCCCAGCTATGCCTTTGACCAGCCGTTTGAGGGCGACGGTCACTACTCAGTGGTCGCTGAGTTCCTTGACTACGCAAACAACCCCTCCAATCGTGCGACCTTGGGCGAGTTTACCGTGGACATGACGGCACCTCTCATTGTGGTTACATGGAACAATCCCGCCGGTAAGGCCCCGTACTACCGCGAGACCCGCGTGGCTACCATCACAGTGACCGAACACAACTTTGACCCCGCGCTCTTTAACGTGAATACTACAGGTACGAAGAGTGGCTGGAGAAGCAATGGTGACGTTCACACTATGACGGTGACCTTCTCCAATGACGGTACCTACACGATGACCGTTACAGGAAGAGATAAGGCTGGAAACGAGGCAGTCGCATACACCGAACGCCAGTTCACCATTGACAAGACCGCGCCAAAGATTACCTTCGGTGGTCGCGTTCAGCGTTATGGCGTTGATCGTGGTAACGGAGAGAAGGAGAACGAGTTCTCTGGTGCCATCACCAAAGACGGCGAGATGCCGAGCGGGGAGAATCCCGAGGAGACGCTACAGGACCATCACGCATACAACGGTGTGGTCATGCCGACGGTTGAGTTCGTCGATCAGGTCGGTGGTGGCCAGACCAACTACGATTCGTATGATGCGCATTGCACGATCACGGGTGGAAAGCATGGCGAGATGCCAGAGCTGGTATACAAGGCAGATAAGATTCCAGTCACCGGTGGCGAGGTCTACCAGTTCGAGGACTTTGGTCTGCTCATCGAGAATGACGGGGATGAGCACAACGTGTACGATCCCGAAGCCGACGACGTCTACACGATTAAGGCAAATATGGAAGATAAGGCCGGCAACAAGGCCGAGGGTACTGTGACGTTCTCCGTAAATCGCTACGGGTCGAACTTCATCGTGACGGCTTATGACGGCCAAAACAAGGAGCTAGAGGTCGCTTCCACCAATAAGGGTGACGGCCAGGACTATGACCTTGTGGGTGAAGCTCCGCGCATTGAAGTACGCGAGATCAACGTGAGCGGATCGGAGTCCGACAGCGACCACAGCGTCCTGAAGGAGTACGCGAACGCGGTAGAGCCTATCAAATCCGTGAAGCACAGTGACAAACGTCAGAGCGGATACGAGTTCAAGGATGATAGTTCTGGGGATTCTGTCACAAAATACGGCTGGTACGAATACGTGTATACGATTCGTTCGGGTAACTTCGGCACCGGCTCGTCATCAGATACCGGTGATGGTGGCCAGGGAGTGTACCGCGTGAACGTGGCGAGCGTGGATCGTGCGAGCAATGACACGAGTAGCGCTGAATACTTGAGCATGACCGATTATGAGCGGGCATCGGATGGCTCGGCCTCCGCCGAGACTATCCTCTCATCGCTCAAGAACGCTACCGCGACATTTACCTTGGACCAGATTGGACCCGTTATCGATGAATTTACCGTTCCGAACTTTATCGCGCTGGGTACGAGCTACACCGTAAGGGCACACGTGACGGACGCTATCACCAAGGGCGATACAGTGAAAGTGTTCGTAGACGGTGTTGACAAGACGGCTGAGCTTGACATGTCAGGAGTTAATGCGGATGGCACGGGAACGTACCAGATAGTAATTCCCGCAAACATCGTTCCGTTCACTACCCACGAGGTTAATTTCGTAGCGTTCGATGAATTCGAGCAACATGAAAAAGCGGATACCGCAGTGATGGATTCTCCACATGGCAGATTCATGGTCACAACGCTCGTGCCTGAGATTGCCGTTGTTGCGGCGGTTGTAGGCGTCGTCGTAGGTGGCGTGATGTTCTATCGCAGGCGCAAGGAAATTGCCGAGCCCGAGACGCCGGGTTCGTACGAGTGACAGCCTAACGATACGGAAAGACGGAGAGCGCGATGGCTATGAGATTATGCGAGACCTGTGGCAAGGTGCTGCGTCCTACGGACATATTCTGTGTGAATTGCGGAACAAAGGCCCCGTTGGAATCTGCGCCAAAGCCCACGCCGAACCAAGCGGAGCAGAAGCCAGTCGTCGCCTTCTGTCCCGAATGCGGTAGCCGAGTCAGGCCTAAGTGGCTCTTTTGCATGCAGTGCGGACAGAAGCTCACGAAGCCGCAGGGTAAGCCGGAAGTCGCGGTGTCTCAGCCTCCCGTCTCCTCCTATCGACCTCCCACATCGGAGACATACCAACCCGCT
Organism: uncultured Actinomycetes bacterium; assembly: GCA_900318935.1. Lineage (GTDB taxonomy): Bacteria > Actinomycetota > Coriobacteriia > Coriobacteriales > Atopobiaceae > RUG440. The sequence continues at coordinate 15,299 of ONMP01000091.1, read as the reverse complement.
ATGGGGGCAGTGCCATCTTCGCCGGGCGTGGCTTTCTCATCTGATGTGCCGTCTGAGCCTTCAACGGCGGATCGTTCTGCGTATAGCAGCTCGGTCAGTTCGTCGCTCTTCTCATCTACCTTTGATGCGGAAGAGCAGTCGAGCATGAGTTCTATGCAGCCGTTCCCGACATCCACGCACACGATTCGCATTGACGACCTGAGCTTCATGTCTGGTGGTGCGGTGACCGGGACAAGCCAGACTTCCTTCGACTACGATCGCGACGCCTTTGATGACTGGGACAAGACTGATGCGGGTTATTCGGCTGATGATGCGCCAACGACAGTGTATGACGAGGACGATGACGCCCTGACGATGGTCTATGAGGAAGTGAAGGCTCGTCCCATATGTAAGTTTACGCGCACCTCGACGGGAGACGTCATAAGCTGTGACACGCTGCCCATGACGTTGGGGCGTGGTAGCATGGCGGACGTCAGAATCACGGGCAATCCATACGTAGGGCGCAAGCACGTGCGTGTGACCGAACGTGATGGTGAGTTCTACGTGGAGGATCTGGGTTCGGCAAACCATACGTATGTCAATGGGGTTCAGATTGCGTCAGGGGAGCTGACACCGATTCATGACGGTGACGTCATCGCTTTGGGCAAAGAAGAGCTAACGGTAACGATTGAATAGTGGGGAGGTGGATTATGCAGCAATGGACGGAGGACGATATCCTAACAGAATACATTGGATGTACTGGCCAGCACAGTGAGCCTGATGATTCGGTGGATCATACCGTTGTTTTTGGCCAGCCATATGTGGAGCCGGCCGTGGCTCAGGTGCCACAACAACGGCTTGGGTGCGTGCTGATGCGTGCGCGTACGGGAGAGCAGATTGTTGCCAACCCACCTACTGTGATTGGCCGAGGCAATAAAGCAACTTCAAAGGTGAGTGGTAACTTGGCAATTAGTCGCACTCATGTACGGTTGGACTATGCGGACGGGCGTATGACAATCTGCGATTTGGGTTCCGTTAACGGGACTCGTGTGCGTGGAATACGTATACCTGCGCACACGCCCGTAGAGCTTCACAACGGAGACGAGATACACCTTGCGTCCGAATCTTTTTTGGTACGGCTACAGCCGATGGGTTAGTGGATAAGCCGAGGCACAAGGCATCGGCTTGTATAGGAGAAAGGCAGTACTATGGCAGGACAGATTAGGATTACTCCGGATCAGATGCGTGCACGTGCAGCGGAGTATGACATTGAGGCTGGCAAGGTAGGTGATGTCATCACCAAGATGGATCAGCTTCTCGGGCTGCTGCAAGAAGAGTGGGAAGGTGAAGCGTCTCGTGCCTACGCGGACCGTTTCGCGCAGTTGAGGCCGAGCTTCACGAATGCACAGCAGCTCATCAATGAGATTGCAACTGCCTTGCGCAATACCGCTACCACTCTCGAGCAGACCGATGCACAGGTTGCTGCAGGCTTGAGGGGATAGTCTATCACTGGCTCGGCGGCGCCCTCACGTCTGCGCGTGGGGGTGCCGTCTGCATAACGGTATAAGTAGGGGATGACATCATGATAGAGAAGCTGCTCATCACGATAAAGACGGCGGATGTTTTGAAGACGTTCGCGTTTGATGGCACTGCCCAGACGGCCTTGTGGGTGGGACTGGAGAGGACTGTCGGGGCTGACAACGCATTGGCGCGTTTGGAGAACCATGGCAGTGAGCTGGTTCTGCGTGTCATTGGTGAAGGAAGTGGGTCTTCATCTCGGGTCATCCCCGTACCATCAGATAGGGAGTTCGTGACGTCAGTTCCCGTCACGAATGGAACGACCGCTTCGATATATACGCGCCCGTACTCACGCGGTGTCGGTACGTATCGCAAGATAGCTTTCAGTGGTGATGTAGAATTCTTGATTGGGCGTCAACGCGGTTCGGGCTTTCTCTATGAGAGTGCTTTCGTCTCTGGACGACACGCGCAGGTAACACTGCTTGACGGTGAATTTACGATAGCTGATCTCGATAGTTCAAACGGCACGTATGTGAATGGCAAACCATTGCCTGCCCTACAGCCTCGATCGCTACAGCCTGGTGACGTGATTCAAATTCTGGATTTAGTCATCGCTGTCGGGCGAGGATTCCTATGCCTAAATAATCCTCCACAGCTCAAGATGGCTGTACCTGGTATGGGCTTGGTATCACATGCACTAGTATGCAGAGCTAGTGCGGATGTGGTTTCAAAGGAAGGCGAGCCGGCAGTCTTTTACCCTGCGCCTCGGCTTTCGAAGTCGATACATGCGGTCAGGATGCAGGTAGATGATCCGCCTGGAAAGAAAGAACCAGACGACCAGCCCGTTATTATGCAAATTGGACCGTCGTTCTTCATGGGCATAAGCTCCATATTCATGGTCTCAAACTCTATCTCGCAGATTGCCAGTGGTGCTAGTGCCATGTCGATAATGCCATCCATTACTATGGCGCTTGCCATGGTGGGTGGCACGGTTTTGTGGCCCATTGTTTCTCGCTCGTATAACCGCAAGAAAGATGAGCGCGAAGAAGCAAGGCGCGCGCGCCTCTATGTCTCGTACCTTGATGGGGTTGAGACGAATCTTGTGGATGAGGCAAAGGTCCAATCGCAGACTCTCCAAGAGAACCGTCGTCCGGTTGCGGAGTTGATAAAGCGCGCTGAGGACATGTCTCCGCTCTTGATGAGCCACACGAATGTCCATGACGACTTCATGGAGTTACGTGTGGGCGTTGGCGACGCAGATATATCGGCTGATATCTCATGGCCACAGCATCACTTTTCACTTGTAGATGATCGGATGATAGAGCGGGTGAGCGAGTTGGCAAAAAACCCACCCATGCTCCGTGATGTCCCGCTAGCCTTCAACCCAACCAAGCACTTTGTTGCGGGTATACTCGGGACGCGAAGCGTTGTGTGGGATTTCCTTCGTGGTCTGCTCGTACAGGTGTGCTCTCTCTACAGCTACCAGGAAGTAAAGATTGTTTTGGTTGGTGGTGAGGGAGAGGAGTCGGAGTGGAGCTTCCTCACCTCGCTGGGCCACTTCTATGATGACTCAGGCGTGCATCGTTTTGTAGGGCTGTCGTATTCGGGCATGTTGGAGGAGAGCCTTATTCTTGAAAGAGAGCTTGCGGCAAGAGCCGAGGTCCGTGCCGAGGTGCTTGGCGACTATGGGACCTATTATCTTGTCGTATGTGCGGATCACGCCTTGGCCGAACGATCCGAAGCGATAGATCGACTTCTTAAGCTGCGATCAAACAAAGGGTTTTCTCTGCTGTACCTAGGGAGTTCCTTGCGTGATTTACCGCGTGAGTGTGGGTACATCATTGACTTGAATCGGGACGGCGGGACGAACTTGGGCATCTCGTTGGACATGACGCGAGAAGACGATCGCCAACGTACGCGCAGTGCTCGAATGTTCGAGAGGTCGGATGTATCAGGAACACTGAGCCAATTCGATCCCGACATCATGGTGGACAAGGATGAGGCGACGCGGTTTGCCCGTGCTCTCGCACGTGTGCGTCTCGACTTGCCGGAGCAACGTCAAACAATGCCGGAGAGCATTGGGTTCCTCGAGATGTTTGAGGTGGGCAACGTCGCTCATCTCAATATCGGACAACGATGGGTTGAGCACGACGCGTCTCAGTCGCTTCAGACTCAGATAGGCATAGACGAGCAAGGCGAACCGGCGCTACTCAATTTGCACGAGAGTATCCACGGGCCGCACGGCTTGGTTGCCGGAACTACGGGATCCGGTAAGTCGGAATTTATCATCACATACATTCTCTCGCTCTGCGTCAATTATGCTCCGGATGAAGTGGCTTTTGTACTCATTGACTACAAGGGAGGCGGTTTGGCGGGCGCTTTTGAGAACGAACGTCATCATTTGCCTCACCTTGCGGGCACTATCACGAATCTTGATGGTGGCGCCATCAAGCGTTCCCTTGTATCCATACAGAGCGAATTGAAGCGGCGACAGGACATGTTCAATCAAGCCCGTGACATTACGGGCGAGTCCACGATGGATATATATAAGTATCTATCGTTCTATCGTCAAGGTGCGCTAACTCAGCCCATGCCGCATCTCTTCATAGTTGCAGACGAGTTCGCCGAACTCAAGCAACAAGAGCCCGAGTTTATGGACGAGCTCATCTCTGCGGCACGCATTGGCCGCTCACTCGGTGTCCACCTCATCCTTGCAACGCAGAAACCAAGCGGTGTGGTGAACGATCAGATTTGGTCAAACTCGAGATTCAAGGTCTGCTTAAAGGTCTCTGATGCCTCCGATTCGCGAGAGATGATTCAGCGAGAAGATGCAGCAGAGATTACACAGCCGGGTAGGTACTATCTGCTTGTGGGCTACAACGAGATGTTCTTGGCAGGCCAGGCGGCATACGCAGGCGGGGCGTATGCACCCTCTGAGGTGTTTGAGCCCAGACGCGACAACGCGGTCGAGCTTCTTGACAGTGAAGGCTCAGCTGTTGCCCGCATGAGGCCACAAACCGTGCTACGCAAGAAGTCAGGATCAGAGATTGAGGCGGTTATCGCCCAAATCGAAGAAGCGGCGCACGTTGCGGGCAAGCAGGCTCAGAGACTGTGGCTTGATCCTTTGCCAGATGTGATTTCGCTAGAGCAGCTGTTTGCTAAGTATGGTATGCCAAGCGAACAAGGTCTAACGATGACGGTAGGCGAGGCAGACGATCCTGAGCGGCAGCGTCAATTCCTTTACTCGATTGATTTGTCTGAGACTGGTAACGTGCTTATGTATGGCTCTCAGAACTCTGAGGTGGACGAACTGATGCAAACGATGCTGCTCTCGCTTGCAATGGTATATTCTGCTAAGGAATTCTGGACGTATGGCATTGACCTCGGGGCGGGCGTACTTGCTGGGCTACAAGGATTGCCTCAGTGCGGCGGCGTGGTGTTGCCAAACGATGATGAGCGGCTCGGAAACCTCATGAGGATGCTAAACGAGTTCCGCCGTGAGCGTCAGCAGTTGCTCTCGGAGTATGGGGGAAGCATTGAGGCATATAATGAGCGTTCTGGATCCCATCTTACTCGCATCGTGGTGGCTATAGCAAATCTTGCGGCATTATTGGAGCTGTATTCTAGCTACGAAGACGAGCTCGTATTCCTTACTCGTGAAGGACCACGATACGGCATCCACTTCATCGTGACGGCGTCTGCGCCGAATAGTGTCAGGATGCGTCTTGCTGCCAACTTTGCAGAAACCATACCTACGATGCTCAACGATCCATCGGATTATCTGTCGCTCTTCGGGAGCATGCGAGGCATCACACCGCCGCGGCATGAGCGACGCGGATTGGTGCGTGTAGACAAGAGCATTTTGGAGCTTCAGGGCGCATCGGTCTGTCAGGTGGGAGCCAATCCATCTGAAACGATTGATGCCATCGCTCGGCGTATCAAAGCGTCCTCTTCGCTGGTTGCTACGCCGATACCGCAACTGCCTGCGTACGTGAGCTACCTAGACATGGATGTCACGCAGCCCACTCAGCTACCGGTCGGCTACTCCAAGCAGGGGATACAGCCAGTGTATTTCGACCTTGGCAAGTCACCGTACATGCTGGTCATGGGCAATGACAACGAACCCATCGATCGATACTTGCGAGGGCTGCGTGAGGCTCTGTCGCTCTCCGAAACAACAAAATACCGTGTCATCGACTCGCATAAGCTCTTGGGAGACGACATGGGTGATTCGAACGTGCTGACTGCCTATGAAGACATCGAAGCGTTTGTGCGTGCCCTTGACGAAGATGCTGTCGAAGTAGATGTTATTATTTTCACCAGTATCGTGCAGACAATTACCTCTATTGCCCCAGATGCTTCAATGAAGCTGCAGAATTACATCTCTGGCGAGAAGGGTGTGGGCAAGACCTCGTTGGTGTGTGCGAGTGAATTGTGGCGTGCCCGTTCGTTATACGATAACTGGTATAAGGTTGTCACGGCGTATGGGAATGGCGTATGGTGCGGTAGCGGCTTCGTTGATCAAACGGTATTTCGTTTTGCAAGATCACTGCCTGAGTACCGACAGCCGGCGGAACGGTCCGACGCATTTCTCTGCATGCGCGGTGACGTGACGATGGTGCGGCTCTTAGAGGCAACTGACGAGCCAAGAAACGAGGGATGAGATTGAAGGACAAGCTGCTCATACGGATAAAGCTGCCCGCCACTCAGGCGGAATACGAGTTCCGTGTTCCATATGATCTCACGGTTGAAGAGGGTACGCGTCTTGCAGCGCGCATACTTGCAGCGCGCGAATCGGCGCAATACGAGGCGACGGACGATGTAGATCTCATGCATCTGGAAGGCGCTGGAATGGGGGAGATACTGAACCCAAGAGAGACGTTCCGCAGCTTGCTGCTGTCAGAGAGACTCGTTGAGGGTTCGAGGCTTATGCTCGTATAGTGCATGCTGATGCGAGCTGGGGGACGTGCAAGTGAAGACTCGATTTGACATCAACCGGACAACGCGTCATAGAGAGCTGCTCATCCAATCGCGCAAGGGAGAGGAACTCAATCCTCACCAAGCGGCATGGTTGGAGCAACTAAATCATGAGAACTTTTTGCACGTTACTTATGACGTATCGAGCGAGTCAAGTCGTTGCACAATTGCTTACGACGTAAACGGTCTCGTGAGCTTTGGCAGCTACATAAGAAAGTATACGATAACAGGTGACGATCTGGTTGGTATGCTCACGGACTTGGCGTGTGCATATGGCATCTGCACAAGTGGGCAAAACAAGAGATTCTGGCAGCAGTCTATGCTGTTTGACAAACGGTATGTATTCGTTGACAATGCCGCTACTCTGCGCTTTGTGTTTATTCCACTTGATGGCTTGCCCTTTACTGTGGAGAACTCTCCGCTAGCGTTGCTGCAGGTATTGGGTGATACTCGTAGGGTCAAGTACGCAACGCCCAACGATTACTCTCTGGCGAGGAGCTTGTATTCGTACGCCCTAAATGAACGTGGGACATTCTCGTTTAATAGCTATCGGGCTTTTTTGCGCAATGAATGTGGAGTCAAGGTTGATCCAGACGGCACCGTACGTGGTGGAATAACAAGCAGAGAGCGGTTGGTGCCAAGGGAGTCGGTTGACGGAGATAGGGCGCGTATCAGCAATGTGCTACTACAGGAAAAACAAGGAATACAGGTAACGCCGAATCCTGTAGTCGACCCGCGAGAAGTTGTGGATACTCTCAGCCGAAGGAACACGCGTGGGTATAGGTTGCAGCGCATAAGTACGGGCGAAGTGTACGATATCGATGAATCCCAGCAGGTCATCCTTGGCCGCGGCTCAGGATGCAACCCCCAGCTCCTAGGGAATCCTATGCTCAGCCGCAAGCATGCAGTCATCCAGATACAAGGTAATAGTTTGATAATCAAGGACTTGGGATCTTCGAATGGGACATTTATTGACCACAGGCAGTTGCCGAAAGACAAGCCTATACGCGTGCGTGTTGATCAAGTATTTGATCTAGCTGCGGAGTCGTTCCGGGTTGAGAGGAGATAAGGTCGTATGGCTAATAAAGTGTTCGATTCTTACATAATCGCAACCGATACCAACAAGATTGAAGGTGCGGCCCGTACTTTAGGTACCATAAAGCTAACTAGAATAATCTGTCTGTGATTGTCTGTAGGAGGCGTTTATGTCAAGCCCGAAGATTTGTGTGAGTGCTCAGGCGCTGCAAGCCTACAGCGATCGTCTAACGAGTAATGACCTCGAGATAGGCAAAGTAGTCTTTTCCGATTGCGCGAGCGTGTCGGGCTCTACCGCTTCTCAAATGCATGATGAATGTGCCCGCGTCTACCTTAGAAGCGCTCAGAACCATCGTCAAGTCGCCCAACGCGACCAAAGCGCCATTCGGCAGATTGCTTCTCATCAGCCTGCAAAAACATGTATATATAGCATCTAACTTGCTATTCTTATACACGGCCCTCTTCACAGATGTGTATAATCTAATGCATCAAACCCATTATTATACATCCCGAACTGTAAAGCCCTAAAAATGCTGCTGTATCTCAATCTGCAAGCAGAGCATGATCGGGAGGCGCTTGATAATGGGTCAGATGCGCTCGGCTCATTGGATAGGTACCGCGATGAACAGATTGCCTCGATGCGCATACTATTTGATCGGACTCAGGAGGCCTTCGATCAAGAAAGCGCGCGCATTGGGCGAGAGCTAAAATCCTTGGAAAGCGAGGACTGATGATTGTTCGGGTGCTTGAACTGGAAATGAAGCTTAACGGCGACCTTCAGACCGCTAATCATGAAATTGACCGCATCACTAGGCAAGAAAGCGTTTTGAGCGATGCGGCGAGTGATACATCCATCGGTAGCTCACGATCGCTTGATTCGTTACGCGATTATATCGCTCAGGTACGGAGGCCAGCGACTACCCTACTACGAGACTATCTTTGTTCCTACGTGCACGACATGCATGTGGATCAACAGCGCATTGCGCTTCACGTTATTCCGCTCGGACATATGATTAACACTGATCTCGTGCAGGGCATCATTGACGAACGACATCGGATGGCGAATCGGATCGACGAGCTTGCTGAAGCTAGCTGGGTTGATCCCACCGTTGCACAAGGCCTGCGATATCAAGCCGCTGGGTTACGTAACGACGCTGGCTGGTTGCAGGGACTGCTCAGTGGATTGATGTGGTATCTCGGCGACGACACGATCTATGCGGCTACAGCATCGATGTGGCAGCGGCTTCAGCAGTCGAGGCGGGCTCTCAACTCGGTAAAGATCAGTACTGTCAACGGGGAACGCTTCTTTAACCTTACCGATGTCGACCTTACATGGGCTCCCGTTCAGGACAAAACATACTGGAAGAAACGTAATCAGATATCGCTGGAGCGATATCTGATACTTGACGGAAATGGGAACCCCATTGGCTTGAGGCTCGAAATGCTTGGCCGCTATACGGAGCTACTTAGTCTTGCGTGTAGGTGCCTATTCTCAAGTGGTATGCCGAAGGAGATTGACAAACTTACCGATGATGAGAAATATGTCGTGCTTTGGTTGCTCTCTACCTATGGTCAGGATATCCTCAAATTAGAGTCAGCCTTGATGTCAGGTGCAAACCAGCTCAGCAAGCGTGCATCTGGTAAGGGAATTACGCAATGGGGCATAGAGGCGTTTGATTGGGCAGAGAATACGCCTCTAGCTATTGTGCTTGGCCCACTTGTCACAGGTGGTTTATCCTTTACGTCAGATGGCGAGAAGTTTTATTCGATAGACTCCACGTACAGTGTCCAGCGGCGTAACGGATTTGCTGACGTTACCGAGTTGGGAGGACCATTCCTTGGCATGGATCTTGACACCACTGTGACTACCTTCGTGTACGACGGTCGCGAATACCGTTTGCAGACTTGGGACGGTACATATGGTTCTGGATCTGCGTTTGGTGGCGAAATCGGACTCTATTGTCGTGACCTCCCCGATGGCAAAAAGAGCAACTACTCCTTTATGAGTGCCGAGGATATTCGCGGTAATATCGATACGCTATCACGCGAGCAGGTGAGTAGCATCTTCACCACCTATAATGCCGTACCTGATGAAGATCAGCCCGATATGGACGTAACCGTGCACACTTCCGGAGGCAGAGAAATCAATAACTCAGTAGATAACACCTACTGGTCGTTTAATGCAGCCGACGTGCCGCTCGACGCGAATGGCCTTCCCGATCCTGGCTATCGGAAGCAAGATACAAGCGTCGAGGGCAGATTGGATTTCTCGAAGAACCCAGGGCTTATGGAGGCCATGGAGGAAGCCCTACGTAACGAAGACCCTGCTAAAGGCATCAAGGTCTCAAGAGATCCCAGCAACCAATACATCCTGCATGTCGAGTGGAAAAAGTGAGCTTCCTATGTTGCGACCACGCACACACAATACCTCCTGTCTCACGCGCCGAAGTCTCGTGCGTGCAATGCTTACGCTTCCTTATCTCGTTATGATGGGCGGTTGTTCCAAACGTTCGGTTGCCGATTTAGGAGGAAAGACTGTGTCTGATGTTGTTGTCACATCCTCTGAGGATGCGCTTGTAGAAACCTTGAATCAGATGGAGAATCGCCATGGAGAAGGTTTTCACCTTGTGAAAGAGGTGGAGCCAGTCGAATACGAACCTCTGCCTGGTACGGTGGGTTACGACTTTTGCTTGGCGCCAGATGCTAAAGCCAAACACTATTTCACGGCAAGGTTGGTTACGGATGCCGAGACAGGAAGAATTCGCTACGATGTCGTTTCAAACTATACGCAATGGTTGTTCAAAGGGCGAGTAGAGAGGTCCTACTGTAAGCTGCTTGCAGCGGATACTGCGGTTATTGGTTATGCGGCGCGAATCTCTTATGCGCGCAAGGATGATATTCTGTGGCGTGAGGACCAGCTCAAAGACTATATGGGTAAGGGGGGGAGTGGCGACCCCCGTGTCGAGGTCTTTGCATTTTTTGATGAGGATATCAAGCGCAGTGACGCATCCAAGGCCATTACTCGACTGCAGACTGCGCTCTGGAAACTTGACGGCTCCATGTGTTTGGTCGCCGCACGACGTGGTACCGATCCGCGCAAGGAGTGGATATACATGACTCCTTCTTCGAAGCTGTGTCGCACCTCGCGTGGGGATGCTCCCACCGAGAAGGATGTCGAGCGCGTTCTCAAATTTCATTTTGGTCGGGAAGGAGAGGATCCATGGGATGGCACCGCAATAGTGGGCGACCCGTCCGATCCCTCTACGCTACCAGAGGTGACTTGGAAGTAAGCGCAGGTAGCAAAGGCGCTGCGATATAAACGATTGGGGGGGCTACGTTTGCGTAAAGAGGCATAGCGAAAGAGGGGGAAGCGTGACAATAGCAGATAAGGCACGTGCAGTCACGAGAGCTGTGTCCTACATTTCTCCCGTGTATTTATATTGCGCTGAACACAACAACGATTCTTCACAGCAAGGAGATGCCTATGGCAGATACCGCACGGCTTGAGGCCGCCATTCGTGGCTATCAGCAACAATCCCAGGCTGCACGGAGACAATACGCGGCTTTACACCAACAATCGCAAGGAATCCAGCAAGAAATTGCAAAGCTCGAGCAAGAGCTCGCTGGCTTGCGTTCGTTCGAGAGTACTGCACAACGAGATTTGGGCGATATGGAATCTCAGCTCATGGACCGATGCCGTATCATAGAGAGAATCGGCAGCATACAAGAAATCGGCATGGCACGTCAGCTGGCCGACCGAATCATGAGCACACAGTTTACTGATGCAAAAATGCTGCTTGGCCGAGGTCAATCGATGGTCTCAGACGAAATCCAAGGCGGAAAGCATAATCTTGAGTGTCGAATCGCAGAGTTGCGACAACAACTAGCTCAAGTGCAATACCAGATGGCTCAGCAACAAGACGTTGCTGCACAGTGCGATCGCAATGCGCAGATTTCGATGAGAGACTTGCAAGTGCTTCGAGCAAGTGAACAGTAGGGGGAACCTTATGAACCTTTTCGTTGCCGATGCCGAGTTCGAAACCGCCTCAACACAGCTGAACGACGCCATCGATGATCTCACGACAATAGGAATGCAGTTCTTAGCAAAACTTGAAAAACTGAAGAATATGGGGTATCAGAGTGATGACATGAACGCGGCGATAACACAGTATCAAGAGGTGGTACGCAGCAGTTTGAATCTATTCGCCAGTACTTCCGAGCCTGTGACGCAAGACATTGCCTCCTTCATAAAGATCGTTGACGAGTTGGATAATCTGTAGGAGAGGTGGGACACATGGCAGGAAGCATAACAGTCAAGTATGCCGTCATAGACGAAATCGTGGCTGATATCAACCGTTTGGCCGATCGCGCAGATAAACACGCAAAGAAAAAAACAGTCATACATAGGAGCAAAGGAAAAACCGCAAAAAGTGTACAGGCGTGTACGGAGCTAGTCGCACAGTACGCGAGCGTGCTAGCCAAAGTGATGCGAATCACGGCCACGAGAATTACTGTGGCAAAAACAGAAATGATCAAGGCGGACGTAGCTTTGTCACAGCAGCTATCTGGCTCGGGCGGAGAAGGGGAGGGTTGATGATCGGTAATCGCGCAGTCTTGATCGTATGCTTAGCCCTGAGCCTCGCTGTGACAGGCTGCTTTAGTAGGACCGTAAGCAACAAGGATGGAGTGGTAGACGTGGAAGCCACGGCGGTAACCAAACGCGATCTCGAGGTCGCTCGTCAAATGGGGGCGCCAGAACGAGTGATTGAGTCTATGGAACAAGGTGAGTGGCTCTACGTGAGCGATCGAGAGGCAGTGCGCTACGCCGAGCTTGCCATAGACTACATGCAAGAAACGTACGGTCAAGCATGCCATGCCCAATGGTCTACAGTACCGTGGGTCTTGAATCAAAAGGCTGAAGTTACGTTGGTCGCTGACGGAGGTGAGCATGACGGCTCTGTGGTTACGGTTACAGTGAGCATGAGCGAACCTCACGAGTTTGCAGACAACTGGACGGCAATCCTTCGAGCGCCACAATACGAAAAGACTGTAATGGATGCCTTGAATCAAGCTTTAGTCGACTTGCCTCAGAATTCATGGGCTGCAAGGGTGTGGCCAAATGAGGACCCCGAGACGACTGATGCTGTCTCTGGTAGCGTAGACGTATACATTTCGCCTGCCGAAGTAAAAAAGAAAGAGGATGCCGAGGCAATTCGTCGTGGCGAAAAAGGCCCCAACGACATTCCCGAAGAGGAGCGCGACTACTATCTTGAACGTCGTTACCCCGCATTTGGTAATCTGGTGCCCCGCGACGTTGCTTCGCGTGCCGCCAAGGAGCGTTGCGATGCCGGTTATGGTGTAGGTTCGACAGGCCTTGCTGTATACCTCGATTTTGCCGATGCCATTCAGCGCTTGGGCCGCGATGTTGTGGAGCAGAAGTATGGTAACCTCTTCCAGATGTATCAGAAGATTGTGGACGTAGATCCTTATGAGAATCCCATGATGATATACCCCGCAATCCACTACACTATGGGTGGTCTTTGGGTGGACTATGAACTACAAACCACTATCCCGGGTCTCTTTGCCGCCGGTGAAGCCAACTTCTCCGACCATGGTGCCAACCGTCTGGGTGCATCTGCATTGATGCAGGGATTGGCCGACGGCTATTTTGTGTTGCCGTATACTATGCAAAACTATTTGGCTGACCAGATTTATGTGGGCAAGATTTCGTCTGATACCCCCGAGTTTGACCAGGCTGAGAAGGATGTTCGCGAACGTTTGGACGCTCTTATGGCCATAGGACAGAAAGAACAGCCACACCACACCGTAGACCATTTCCATAAGGCTTTGGGCAAGATTATGTGGGAATATGTGGGTATGGCCCGCAATACCGAGAGTCTCACTATTGCCCAGCGCGAAGTGGCCGACCTTGAGAAACATTTCTGGGATGAGGTCTTTATTCCTGGCAAGGTGGAGGAATTCAACACCGAGCTGGAGAAAGCCTACCGTTTGGCCGACTATTTCGAGTTAGCTCGCCTTATCATAGCCGATGCCATGCACCGTGAGGAATCGTGCGGTGGTCACTTCCGTACAGAACATCAAACAGAGGATGGTGAAACCCTTCGCGACGACGAGAACTTCATGTATGTGGGAGTTTGGGAATATCAGGGACACGATGTTCCAGAGACCATGTCGAAGGAAGACCTCAAATACGAATATATCAAGATTGCAAAACGTAATTATAAATAAGCCATGAAATTCAAATTACATATCTGGAGGCAGGAAAATGCCCGTGCCAAGGGCCATTTTGAGACATACGAAGTCGATAATATCTCGCCAGAGTGTTCTTTCCTTGAAATGCTTGACATTCTCAACGAACACTTGGTGAACGACCAAATTGCCCATCCTGTCTGTTTCGACAACGACTGCCGCGAAGGCATTTGCGGAATGTGTGGCCTCTATATCAATGGCAGACCCCACGGCAACGATGATGGCATTACCACCTGCCAATTGCACATGCGCAAATTTAACGATGGCGATGAAATATGGATTGAGCCATGGCGTGCCAAGGCCTTCCCTGTAATTCGCGACCTTGTGGTTGACCGTACTGCATTTGACAAAATTATTCAGGCAGGCGGCTATATTAGCACTACCACCGGAGGTGTGCCCGACGCCAACACTATTCCTATCGCTAAACACAAGGCCGACCAGGCCATGGATGCTGCTGCATGCATAGGTTGTGGCGCTTGTGTGGCAGCTTGCAAGAATGCTAGTGCCATGCTCTTTGTGGGTGCCAAAGTGAGTCATCTCGCCTTGCTCCCCCAGGGCAAAGTGGAGGCCGCTGACCGTGTTAAGAAGATGGTGTGCAAGATGGATGAGCTGGGTTTTGGCAGTTGCACCAACACCTATGCCTGCGAAGCCGAATGCCCCAAGCAAATCAAACGCCAAAACATAGCCCGTCTGAACCGCCAATGGATTGGTTCCCTGTTCGGGCGTGACCGCAGAGATTAAAATTGTCTTCTAATTTCTCCATCGGTGTTACCCCGTTGTGGATAGTGCCGAGTCTTTCAATAGGATATCTATGATTATATGGATATCCTATTGTCTTTTTGACGAATACCGTTGTTTGCCTGCATGTGAATGTGTTGCCATTGCCATCCTGTCAATACTCTGCTTCACCGAATAAGGTTCGAAGTATGAGCGTTTTTTTTTCTACACAATATTTTCGGTCTTTCATCGTTATACAAAATGATTGTCTTAAAAGGTTATGCATCCGGAGAATTGCCTTGATGAATACCTTGGCATTCTCTTCTAGGCTTTTCAATCGGTAATAATAGTAGAATATGAAAGTATTAGGCATAATATTGTTTGTACTGACTGCCTGGCTGGTATGGATAATAGGCAAACCCCGTAATATCAAATTAATTGATCAGGAATATGAATCCCGTCTGGAAAGGGTGATGCCGGACAATGTGGTGGACGGCAACAGGGTGACAACATATACCTCTTTTGAACCCATGTTCAATCAGATGTTGAAGGATATTGACGGAGCAAAACACCATGTTCATGTTCAATTCTTCAAGTTGGAAGCTGATGCTACGGGTCAACGGTTGGGCGATGCACTTGTGTCTAAATCGGGACAAGGCGTAGAAACCCGTTTGATTTATGATGATTTCTGCAGTCGGTCTTGGAAATGGTTTTACAATCATTTGGGCGAACAAGGAGTACAGACTGCCCCTTTCGGCAAGATTAATTATCCTTTTATCAAGCCCCGCGACTATTACCGTAAT
>ONMP01000388.1 GCA_900318935.1 uncultured Actinomycetes bacterium | reverse complement strand
CCCAACCAGGAAGGCATCGACTTCTATCGCAGCGTGTTCGAGGAGTGCCGCAAGTACGATATCGAGCCGCTCGTGACGCTCGACCACTACGAGAATCCCCTGAGCCTTGCCAATCGCTTCAACGGGTTCGAGAGCAGGTATCTGGTCGATTGCTTCGTGAAGTATGCCACCACGTGCTTCGAGGCGTTCGACGGCTTGGTGAAGTACTACCTCACCTTCAATGAGATCAACTGCATCGAGGAGGCTCCGTTCGTGACGGCCGGCCTCATCCATGGCGACACGTCGCAGCAGGTCGCAAGCGCGACGTATCACCAGTTCCTGGCCTCGGCAAAGACGGTCATCGCCGCACACAAGTATTGGCCTAACCTGCGCATCGGCATGATGCTCGCCGCCGGCCCCGTGTATGCCTACACCTGCGATCCGGATGACCAGGTCGCCGCGATGAAGGCCAACGACGTGAAGCTCTTCTACTCCGACGTGCAGATGCTCGGCTTCTATCCGCAGTACAAGCTTGCCGAGTACGAGCGTGAGGGCGTCAAACTCCCCATCCTGCCGGGCGACCTCGAGATTCTGAAAGAAGGCACCTGCGACTACCTGAGCTTCTCGCTCTATGGCTCCAGCGTCATCACCACGCATACGGATGATGACCTCGAGGCTGGCGAGGGCAACGGCGGCGCGGCCGGCATGGTCGCCAACCCCTACCTCGAGACGAACGCTTGGGGTTGGGCCACTGACCCGCAGACGCAACGCATCACGCTCAACATGCTGTACAACCGCTATCACTGCGACCTGTGGTGCGTCGAGAGCGGCATTGGCTGGAACGACGAGTTCGTGGACGACACCGTGCACGACGACTATCGCATCGCCTACATGCGCGCGAACATCAAGTCGATGAAGGATGCGGTCGAGCTCGACGGCATTCCTCTGATGGGCTACCTGTACTGGGGCTGCGTCGACATGGTGTCGAACGGTGAGGGCGAGATGGCCAAGCGCTACGGCCAGATCTACGTCGACGCCGACAACTATGGCCAGGGTACGATGAAGCGCTACCTCAAGGACTCCTACCACTGGTTCAAGAAGGTCATCGCGAGCAACGGAGAAGACCTCGACTAGGCTCTCTGACATAAGGTCTCGTTAGCTGGGACCGCGGCGCGAAACGGGTGGTTCGATAGCGATTCGAATTGTCCCGGTTTCGGGCCGCGGCCCCTTTTATACTCTAGAGGCGCATGACGAGGCGGACACGGAAGGGAGTTCGGTCATGAGCGAATTGGAACAGAGCGTAAACAGTTTTGCCAATGGAGACTATGTCGCCAGAATCATCGTGGCGGTAGTGCTGCTCATCATCACAAGCATCTTGTCGCGCTACTCGGTAAGGATCATTCGCAAGCTGCTCTCGAGCGATGGAGCTCCGCTGCCATCGAGTTCCATCATCGAGATCATCGTGCGAATCGTAGTGTGGGCGGTTGGTGGTTCGGTCATTCTCTCCATGTGCTTCGGTATCGATGTAGGCGCCTTGCTTGCAGCCATTGGCGTCGGTGGTGTGGCTTTGTCACTTGGCCTGCAGGACACCATCTCGAACTTCATAGCTGGGCTGCAGACCATCGTCAAGGACTTTGAGAACAACGTCCATACCATTCCAAACTCCTCAATCAACTCTGGCGAGGTGGAAAAGATTGAACCCACGAACCTCATCGCCACGATGATTTCGTTCACGAACGATACGCGCGACATCGACGAGACCGTGCGAAAGATGGAGCTGCTCGCCAAGGAGGCGCTGGAGGAGGTCGCCGAGCTGGAGAAGGACCCTTGGATTCTGCTCACACAGATCGGGGAGTATGGCACTTGGGCAAAGATGCGCTTCGTGCTCAAAGACATGACCAACGTCCGTGAGGCGCGTGACACCGCCCTTCGCGCCATATCGCCGTATACGCGCCTTAACCCCGATGAGATGCCCAACGGCAAGGTGAATGGACCACTTTAAGCCTGTCACCGATAGTTCGGCATCGTTCGTCAGTTTATGAGTTATGATGCCCATATCTGCGTTAACGCGTGGCAGGTAGCCGCGCACGATTGGAAGGATGATCCATGAAGCTGCTCTTCTTTGGCGCCACCGAGTATGACCGCAAGTCGTTCGATGCCGAGCTCAAGGACTTCCCAGAGGTTGACATCACCTACACGAAGACCAACCTCACGTGGCGCACGGCCATCATGGCCCAGGGTTACGACGCTGTCTGCGCGTTCGTCAATGCAAACATCAATGCCATGGCGGTCGAGATTCTTGCGGGCCTTGGCATCAAGCACATCCTCATGCGTTGCGCTGGCTTCGACGCGGTTGACTCCGTGATGGCGAAGTCCCTCGGCATCACCGTCACCAACGTGCCTGCCTACAGCCCCGAGGCTATCGCCGAGCACGCCATGGCCATCGGCCAGACCGCCAACCGTCGCATCCACAAGGGCTACATCCGCGTGCGCGAGAACGACTTCTCGCTGAACGGCCTCGTGGGCGAGACCCTCGTCGGCAAGACCGCCGGCATCATCGGCACCGGTCGCATCGGCGCCGCCCTCTGCAAGATCTGCAAGGGCTATGGCATGAAGGTCATCGGCGCTGACCTCTTCCCCAACCAGGGCCTCGTGGACGCTGGCATCGTGGACGAGTACGTCGATATCATCGAGGACGAGAACGGCAACAAGAAGGTCGACTACGATAGCCTCTATGCTCGTGCTGACTTCATCAGCCTGCATGCCTTCCTGAACAAGGAAAGCTATCACATGATCGACGAGGAGGCCATCGCAAAGATGAAGGATGGCGTCATCTTCGTGAACACCGGCCGTGGCGGCCTCGTGGACACCATGGCAATCATTCATGGCGTCAAGAGCGGCAAGTTCGGTGCTGTGGGCCTCGACGTCTATGAAGAGGAGAACGAGAACGTCTATCGCAACCGTTCTGGCGAGCTGGTTGACTCCAT
>ONMP01000160.1 GCA_900318935.1 uncultured Actinomycetes bacterium | reverse complement strand
ACGAGCTCGGCATCGTGGTCGTTGATCACGAACTCGAGGTCGCCATTGAGCATGATGTGACCCTTGCCCTCGATGTTGTCGACGGTGATGTCACCGATGCCGTTCAGACGGACGCCCTTGGCGCCTTCCATGCTGAACTTGTTGTAGGTGGAGGAGCCCATGTAGCCGGTAGCGCCATCGGCAGCCTCGGCGGTCCACTCGACCTCGTCCTCGCGCAGCGTGTCCATCTCGGCGACGGGCCACTGGCAGATGCGGCCCGCATCGTTGAGCGTGAGCTCGCGCGGCATGGTGAGGGAGTGCGCCCACTCGGGTGTGGTGGGAACGTCGTACTCGAACTCCATGTCGGCGACGCCAGCCCACGCCATCAGGATCTTGCGGCCGTTCTCGTCCTCAAACACCTGGCAGGCATAGAAGTCGAAGCCGTAGTCGAGCTCAATGAAGGTGTCGCGGTCGACGCAGGCGTACGGCTTCTCGCCGTCCTGCTTGCCCGGATCCTGCGACAGCAGGTCGATGACCTTGCCCTCCATGGGGAAGTAGCCGGAGTTGTGGATGGTCTGGAACTTGTACTGCTGCTTGGGCACGCCCTGCGGGCACACAAAGAGGAACTCCTTGTCGCCGAACTTCGCGACGCTCGGGCACTCCCACATGTAGCCGAACGGGTTCTCGTCGTCCTTGTTGGTCGCGGAGCCGGCCATCTCCCACTTGATGCCATCGTCGGAGCTGTACAGCAATGCGCAGCCATGGGACTCGACGGTGCGGCAACCAAGCAGCATCCACCACTTGCCGTCCTGCTTCCACACCTTGGGGTCGCGCACGTGGTTGGAAGCGTAGGCGGGATATTGGTCGTTGCACAACACGGGGCGCTTCTCGCCGAGGGAGATGTGGCACTTGTCGCCCTCGTCCTTGCAGACCACGAGCGTCTCGTTTGCCTTGCGGCCCTTGAAGTCGTAGTCGTAGCCAGCCGCCCGCCCGCCGGGCATAAGCTCGTTGCCCGTGTAGTAGAGCCAGAGCTCGTCGCCGTTCACGATGCCGGAGCCGGAATACGAGCCGTTCTTGTCGGTCTGGACGCTCGGCATGATGGCGCCGCCGTGCCAGTACCAGGTGGTGAGGTCAGGGCTCGACCAGTGACCCCAGCCGTGGCCATTCTCGCGCGGCCAACGGGGCTCGTACTGATGGAAGATATGGTAGACGCCTTTGAAATGGGAGAGGCCGTTGGGGTCGGTGATATTTCCGGACGGGCATTGCAGATGGTAACGCATGCGCCAGTTGTGGCTTTGGGTGAGCTTGACGAGCATGGTCATGGGCAGAGTCCTTTCTTCTGGGATGCGGGCGTCACCGCTCGCATGAAAACGATTCCATACTAGTAGATGTCAGCTCAGCGAAAGCGCACGCTTAGGTGACTGGTAGGGCATATGGCGCAAGGCGAAGGCTCGTGCAAAACGCGTACGGTTTGCGGGGTTTCGTTAACATCTGCTGTCGTGTGCCCTCATGTGCGTCTTTGTCGCTAAACTAGTACGGATTTGTGTCGGCTAGGCGAAGGGAACGGTATCTGCATGGCACAGCGCACAGACGTACACAAGGTAATGATCATTGGATCGGGACCCATCATCATCGGCCAGGCCTGCGAGTTCGATTATTCGGGGACTCAAGCATGCAAGGCGTTGCGAAACCTCGGCTACGAGATCGTACTCGTCAACTCCAACCCGGCGACCATCATGACCGACCCAGGCACGGCGGACCGCACCTACATCGAGCCGCTCAACGTGGAGCGTTTGACGGCGATTATCGACAAGGAGCGCCCCGACGCCATTCTGCCCAACTTAGGCGGTCAGTCGGCGTTGAACCTCTCGAGCGAGCTGTCAAAGACGGGCGTCCTCGAGAAGTACGGCGTCAAGGTCATCGGCGTGCAGGTCGATGCCATCGAGCGTGGCGAGGACCGCGAGGCGTTCAAGGAGCTCATGGAGGAGCTCGGCATCGAGATGGCCCGCTCAAAGGTCGCCTACTCGGTGGAGGAAGCGGTCGACATCGCCCGCGACCTGGGCTATCCCTGCGTGCTTCGACCCGCATACACCATGGGCGGTACGGGCGGCGGCCTCGTCTACAACGTCAACGAGCTGCGCACCGTCGTTGCGCGCGGTCTGGCGGCCAGCCCCGTGCATGAGGTCCTGGTCGAGGAAAGCGTGCTCGGATGGGAGGAGCTCGAGTACGAGGTCGTACGTGACAGCACGGGCCACATGATCACCGTCTGCACCATCGAGAACATCGACCCCATGGGCGTCCACACGGGAGACTCGTTCTGCGCCGCGCCTATGCAGACCATCGCGCCCGAGGTCATCGAACGTCTTCAGGAAAAGAGCTACCGCATCGTGGATGCCGTCAAGGTCATCGGCGGCACCAACGTGCAGTGGGCGCACGACCCCGTGACCGATCGCGACATCATCATCGAGATCAACCCGCGCACGAGTCGCTCCTCGGCGCTCGCCTCGAAGGCCACGGGATTCCCCATCGCGCTCATCTCCGCGATGCTCGCGAGTGGCCTCACGCTGGCGGAGATTCCCTGCGGCAAGTGGGGGACGCTCGACAAGTACCATCCCACGGGCGACTACGTGGTCATCAAGTTCGCGCGCTGGGCGTTCGAGAAGTTCCATGGCGTCGAGGACAAGCTCGGCACGCAGATGCGCGCCGTCGGCGAGGTCATGTCCATCGGCAAGACCTACAAAGAGGCGTTCCAGAAGGCCATTCGCTCGCTGGAGCAGGGCCGCTACGGCCTCGGTTTCGCCAAGGACTTCCACGACAAGACGCTCGGCGAGCTGATTGATTTGCTCTTCTTCCCCACGAGCGAGCGGCAGTTCGTCATGTACGAGGCCCTGCGCAAAGGCGCGACCGTCGACCAGCTGCACGCCCTCACCTCGATCAAGTGCGAGTTCATCCAAGAGATGGCCGAGCTCGTCGAGGAGGAGGAGGCTATCCTCGCGTACGTGACGGCGCATCCTGGCGATTCGCTGCCTGACGAGATGCTGGCGCAGGCCAAGCGCGACGGCTTTGCCGACAAGTACCTCTCGCAGCTCACGGGTCTGCCTGAGACGTCCATTCGCGAGCAGCGCGTGGCGCTCGGCGTCTGCGAGGCGTGGGAAGGCGTCCACGTGAGCTCGACCCCGGATTCGGCCTATTATTACAGCACCTACAACGCACCCGACGAGAGCAAACCGCTTGAGGGCAACAAGGTCATGATCCTGGGCGGCGGACCCAACCGCATCGGTCAGGGCATCGAGTTCGACTACTGCTCCGTGCATGCGGCCATCGCGCTGCGCAAGCTCGGTTTCCAGACCATCATCGTGAACTGCAACCCCGAGACGGTCTCGACCGACTATGACACCTCCGACAAGCTCTACTTCGAGCCGTTGACGACCGAAGACGTGCTCTCCATCTACCAGAAGGAGCAGCCGCTCGGCGTCATCGCGCAGTTCGGCGGTCAGACCCCGCTCAACATCGCAAGCGAGCTGCAGGCGGCAGGGGTCAAGATTCTGGGCACGACGCCCGAGGTCATCGACCTCGCCGAGGACCGCGACGAGTTCCGCGCGATGATGGACAAGCTCGGCATTCCGATGCCGGAGGCGGCCATGGCCGTCACGGTGGAAGAGGCGCTTGAGGCCGCGCACGAGATCGGCTATCCCGTGATGGTTCGCCCGAGTTACGTGCTCGGCGGACGCGGCATGGAGGTCGTCTTTGAGGATGACGCCCTGCGCGCCTACATGGCGGCTGCCATCGGCGTCACGCCCGACCGTCCCATCCTCATCGACCGCTTCCTGCGCCACGCGCTCGAGTGCGAGGCCGACGCCATCTGCGACGGCACGCACGCCTACGTCCCGGCCGTCATGGAGCACATCGAGCTGGCGGGCGTCCATTCCGGTGACTCCGCCTGCGTGCTGCCGTCGATATCCATCAGTGACGAACATCTGGCTCTCATCAAGGAATACACGCGCCGCATCGCCGAAGAAATGCATGTCGTGGGCCTCATGAACATCCAGTACGCCATCGAGAATGGCAAGGTTTTCGTCATCGAGGCCAATCCGCGCGCGAGCCGCACGGTGCCGCTGGTCTCGAAGGTCTGCGGCATCCAGATGGTGCAGATCGCGACCGATGCCATCATGGGCGAGCTGACCGGCCGTCCGTCGCCGGTAGCGGGGCTCGCCGAGGCGAAGTACAAGTTCTACGGCGTCAAGGAGGCCGTGCTTCCGTTCAAGATGTTCCCCGAGGTCGATCCCATCCTAGGGCCCGAGATGCGCTCGACAGGCGAGGTGCTGGGCTTGGCGCCGACCTTCGGCGAGGCCTTCTTCAAGTCGCAGGAGGCAATCGGAGGGCCGCTGCCCACGAGTGGCACCGTCTTTATGAGTGTCTCGGACGCAAACAAGGACGAGATGGTGAGCATCGCGCAGGAGTTCATCGACGCGGGGCTGCAGATCATGGCGACCCGTGGCACGGCTGCCTTCCTGGCCGAGCACGGTATCCCCTGCACGGTCATCTTCAAGCAGCGCGAGGGCAGGCCAAACATCACCGATGCCATTGCCAACGGGCAGATTCAGCTCGTGGTCAACACGCCGAAGGGCGACACACAGACCGAGACCGACGGCTCGCAGATTCGCCGCGCCGCCATTCGCGCGATGATTCCCTACGTCACCACGATGGCTGCCGCGCATGCGAGCGCCGTGGGCATCGCTGCCAAGGTTGCCGGCACCGACTCTGGTGTCAACGCCTTGCAGGACATCCACGCGGCGATTCAATAGCATTGGACGCTTGCCCACAGCGGGATCGTGGTCACTTTTGACCACGATCCCGCTGTGGGCCAGCGGTCATTCTTACACGCAGCGATTCGGTTGTGCCATGCGTTTGCTATGAGCGTTTCTTTCATCTAGTATTCTTTTTCTGAGACTCGCATTATCGAATAACGTGGCTGAAAGGAAGATACATCATGTACAACAACCAGCGTGGCGTCGCACGCGCGGCAATTACGGCGGCTCTTACATTGTCCATGTCCGTGGGTGGCATGCCGTTGGTGGCCCTTGCTGACCAGACGTCGGACGATGCCGCCCAGCCGCAGCTGACGGCGTCGGCGGAGGCAGCTCAAGCGGACGGAAAGACTCAAGAGGCATCAGCACCTTCTACGCTTTCCGCAGCTGGGGAGGAAGAGGAATCCCAAGCGGGGAACGATGCCGAGAATCCCGATGCCGACGGGGAGTCGCAGGACGGCGAAGATACGTCGGGTGACGACAATAAGCAAGATGATGGGGTAACGCAGGGCGAAGAAGTGACGTCGACCGAAGGTGGCGATGCGACGACAGACTCCGGCGACGTAAAGCACGGCACCTGGGGCACCTGCACATACGACCTCTCCGCTGATGGCACCCTTACCGTACATCCGGGCGAGCTGGAGAAGAGATTCCCGAGTGATGTCGACAGGGACAGCGTCAAGCGGGTCGTCTTCGTCGAGGAGGAAGGCAAGAAGGCGATTGCGCGACAGGACTCCGAAACTGGTTCAAGTCTTCCCCAGTTCTCGGGTATGAAAGCGTTGGAGTCCGTGGACCTGTCCGGGCTCGACGTGTCTCATGTGACTGACTTGAGCTACTGGTTTGGTGGTTGCGCGGCTCTCACGTCCGTGAAGCTTGATGGAATAGACACGTCAAAAGTTCAGAATTTCAGCAACATGTTCGGCGACTGTACCTCGCTCAAGGAACTCGATGCGTCGAAGCTCGATGTAACTAGCGCGACAGACATAAGCGGTATGTTCTATGAATGCAATGCGCTTGAGACCATAGACGTTTCGCACTGGAATGTTTCTAACGTTAAGAGATTCCAAGATATCTTCTGGGGATGTGACAGCGTGAAGGTCCTAGATCTTTCGGGTTGGGACACGTCCTCGGTTGACGCAGAGTCAAAAACCGCAGATCTCTTCGAGATGCTGCCTGACGGACATCCACGCTTGGAGCTCGTTAAGGTGGGCGAAAAAGTAGCTATGAGCACCTTCCCCTACGGACTCGCCGGCCAAGAGGTGATCGATAGGTATGGGGATGACGTTAGGCCATCGGGTCATTATTGGTACTCGTGGAAGGATAGCGCGTGGTATGAAGAATACGAAATCTATTATACTCGCATGGGCACCGCCGACACGTACTCCAAGTACAAGCCCGGCGAGGAAGTGAAGCGCACCATCGCAACGAATGTAATCACCGATCAGGGCGCTCCCACCATCACGTGGAACAACGCTGCCGACATGGCGCCCACGCTGCTCACGAGTGACGAGCTGGCTCGCTTCAATGCTGGTGAGGACGCGACGGTGTGGCTGCAGGTGTCGGTGATTCCCACTGATGACGCGTACCGTGATGCGCTTGGCACGATATTCAATGCCGTCGGTCTCACGACGGATTCCGCGGTTGCAGGTATGTACAACATCACGCTCTGGAAGAAGGTGGGCAACGACGTCCCGACCATTATCCCGTCAGCCACGAGTCCACTTGACCTCTCGCTCGAGGTGCCTGGCGAGCTGAGAAACGGCAATTCTGATATATCGCGCCTCTTCCAGCTTTTCCACATGAATACCCCGCTGGACTCGCCCTCCTCGTTGGTGAGTGGGAACATAGCTGCAGACGTATTCAAATCAGCGTTTGACAAGCAAGCCGAGACGTCGAACAACTCGATTGGCTTCCAGACTAGCAGCTTCTCAACGTTTGTCCTCACCTATAGCGACTCGAACGCGTCGAACTCCGACAGCGGCCAGAACAATCAGCAGAACAATACCAATAACTCCTCGAGTAAGAGGGCGACGAGCGCTCCGGTCTCGAGCACAAAGACGGCCAAGACCAGCTCGACCACAAAGTCCTCGACAGCCACGCCAAAGACGGCGGACGCCTCGATTGGTGGTTTTGCCGCGACCGCAGCATCCGGTTTCGCTGCTCTTCTGTACGGCCTTCGTCGCAAGAAGCGCGACGAGTAGGTAGCCACCCCTGATCGCTAGCCCACAGCGGGGTCGTGGTCAAAAGTGACCACGACCCCGCT
>ONMP01000281.1 GCA_900318935.1 uncultured Actinomycetes bacterium | reverse complement strand
GCGAGCAACAGGCAGAGCAAAGCTATCATCAGACCGCCAGCGAGGTAGCTGAGCTGCTGACGCTGCTTGGTTACCACGATGCGCCGCATTCGGTGGCAACACCACTAGACGAAGCACCTGGTCATCAGGGATATCCAGGGAGCTCCCTTTGTAGACGTGAAGGCCTTGAATTGGTGGGCATTTGCGCCACTTGCTGAGTCGCTGCTCAAGCTCATACTCCACATCCGGCTTGGAGAACTGCTGGGCTCGATCTTCCATCACCTTACGCAGTGTCGGCCGAGTGTCATACCACCAGCGGTTGCCCTGTCCGTCGCTGTAGAGGAACGAAGACGATCCCTGAAGCGTGCCCAGCGCATCATTGAAGGTGGCAATGCTCTCTCCGGGCTGTACAACGCCTAAGCGGATGTGGCTGCGCTCGATGCCACGTGCACTCTGTCCGCTCACGTCGGGGGCAGAACCCAGCATGACGGTACGGGCCACGCGGCGAGCGGCCATCAGCCGACCGTACCTCCCGTTGCCCTGGTCAAGTTTGAAGGGTACACTCCGCTTGCCGTCGACCTCAGAGTCCACGACGCCATTCCAGTTCTCGTCAAGGTAGCGTGTGAGCTCATCGCGCACATTGGGCACGTCAAGCGGCATGGAACCGGGCATTATCATCGGACTCTGATCGCCTGCCATCCAGAGTTCGTGAATCACGGCCGCCATCAGGCGCAGAACACCACGCGTACGCTGGAAGCGTTCAAGCGTCGCCCAGTCTTCGTAGAGCCGGTCAAATACCTCGGGATGTATGGGATAACAGCTCACCATACGATCTCGGTACTCAAGTTCCTTGGCATCGACGGGAAAATCAGCAGCGTTGGTCCCGTACATCTGGCTGAATGCGTTGCACACGGCAACTCGTTTCTGCTCGTCCTTGCATCCGAGGAAAAGCCTCCTGCGCACAACTTCAAATCCCTCGCTCGCTGTGACCGGCTTCCAAATAGCCTCCATTCGCCCGAATGTATGCTCGATGGCCTCGAGCGCCTGCTGCCCAGCGTCGCCACCAATCTCAATGTCGCTCTCGGGGATGGAGGCTACCACCATGGAGTTCTTGCTCGCGCGCGCCGCCTCAGTGACTTCCTGTATGAAAGTGATGAAGTTATCGAAGGAACCGGCGGGAAGGCCGCTCACGCCATAGAGCTTCTTTGCGTAGGCAACAAGTTCGTCCATGAGGACGAGGCAAGGCCCACATGCGTCAAAGAGTTCCTTGATGGCCTGTGACCCTGGCGAGACGCCTTTGCGATCGGCATCACGTACATAATCGTAGAGGCCGGGATTCCCGGCGGCAAAGGCAAGCTGCGCTGCCATCTCGCCCCAGAGAGTGCTGATGGTTATGCCGGGCATGTCGGCAGGACGGCGGTACTTCGTCGGATTGAGCGACGTCCCCACGAGTACGGCCACGCGTACTTCGGGAAGCGTACCGATGCCGCTTTCGCGTACCACCTCCGCTGCGTTGGGGATGCGGTCAATGCGGTTGGATGAACGAAGCAAATGATAGAGCGCCAACATGCTGTGGGTCTTTCCACCGCCGAACGCTGTCTTGAGCTGAATCACCGGCTCGCCGTCAAGACCTCCCACGCGTCGAAGCGCCTGGGTGAGCAGCCCTTTCATGCCTTCAGTCACGTAGGTACGCCGGTAGAATTCAACCGGATCACGATACTCGAAAGAGCCCTCGCCGCGCGAAACCTGCGCCAAGTCGGCCGCGAACTCCGCATTGCGATAACGTCCTTCACGTACATCTTGGTGTGGTTCCATCACATCTTTCCAAGCGGGAAGACCGTCAACAGAGACCGTCTGCCGCCCAGAGTTCTTTTTTGGCCCTGAACTTTCACCCTCAGACCCTGACGCAGGATTGCCGTAGCGCACGTCACGCATGAGTTCGTTTATTTCCGCCTCGCCATCAGGATCGATACCCCCAAGCAGACGGCTCATAGTATCGAGCGCCCTCCACGTGTCGCTGTCACCAAAGGTATTGCCACCGGCGTGTGCCCACCTATTTCGCACGCCATGCAGCTCATTGGCCCATGTGCGATAGTCGCGGCTGAGCTTCTTGCCGAAGGTTTCCTTCCAATGAATGTCGAAGAGAGTGAGGCAATTAGCCATATCGAGCGCGTCTGTTACCGTGGCAAAATTGCCTGTTGCTGGGAGGTTCTTCTTTTGTTCGTCAAAGAGACGACTATAGACGGCAATCTCCCACCAGTTTTGACCGTACTCGGCAACCAGCTCGCGTGCGATATAGGCAACCATTGAGTCGCGCACAATCCGAAAACCCTTGGTAATGAGATCGTAGTTGTCCATGCTAATGCTCCTCCCAGCCATCGTGTTTAACTGATGTCGCAGTGCCCAACACAAAGCAAACGTGTATCCTTAATCTGCTCGTTAGGGCTGGTTCTGCGTGATTGACTTGGGTGGATTAAAGCTGGGTCCCTGAATGGGGGTAGGTCACGAGACTTAGAATTCCCTTGCTCCTGGGGTCGGCCACGCAGAGCCATTTTGTCATCTCCTAGTAGAGGTCAGATGTCGAGCGCGGTCTGGACGGGCTGCTCCTCTTGGAGCTGCGCCGCACGGGATTGAATCTCAGGCCAAGCAACAACAAGTGAGTTGTAGGCGAACGCCTCTTGGTTCCATTTCTTCTTGTCGGCAATAGTGAAGAGGCGATACGCAAGGGCCTTGGCATTCTCAGCGCGTCCGTCGTAGATACCCTTGAGCATCTTCGCGCACGCCTCAATGCCACCGGTCTCCATCGCGTGGGTGAGCTGCTGGGTGAAGAGCCAACAAAAGCTCGGCTCGGGCGTGTCCGAGATTTCGTCACGACCGAGGAGGCGGACGATACCCTTTGAGGAGCTGAGTGCTCCCTTGGCCTTAAGACCATCGATGGAGGTGTTCTTGGCGCGTGCTAGCACGTCTGCCTCGCCGAAGCGAATCTCGTTGAACGCAATCTGGGTGAAGAGGTCCACGCAGAAGCGGCTCTCGCGATCGAGATCGCTGTCCTGATCGGAGAAGTACAGGTCAAGCTCTTGATTGATGATTTGCAGGGCTGAGCGCACGGTCATCTCGGTGCCGTCCGCCTCGAGCACCTTCGA
>ONMP01000346.1 GCA_900318935.1 uncultured Actinomycetes bacterium | reverse complement strand
GCCCTTCGCGATCATCGCAATCGTCGCGTTGATTGCCCTGGTGGTTGCTTGCCGCAGGTTGCGCTCGCGGGATGAATGACGGCCGGGCGCTATATAATACGTATGAGGTCGCGCTTTGCGCACTAGGCGATCTTAGGAACGTGGTGGTATGAAACGAAACGTAATCGCGCTGATATGCGCTGCAGTTGTGGCCGTAGCCCTTCTCGTCCCCGCAGGATTGCAGGGCTTGTTCGCCCCCAAGGTGCCCGCAGGGGTAACTCCTACGCAAACGACGAGCCCCCAGGACCGGAGCGGTGTTCCTGATGGGACCGCCAGCGCAACGAGCTCGGCTGCTTCAGATGCAGCCGCAGCCGAGCCCACGGGCGGCACTCCTCCCGACCAGCCCGAGTACGTCCCCGGCGAGATCCTCGTGGGCCTGGCCGACGGCGTGACCGTCGACCAGCTCAACGCGCGCTTGGCCGATCTGGACTACGTGGCTACTAAGTCCGTTTCGGAAGACGACGTGACATTCGGCTATGTGCAGCTTCAGCTTGCAGATGGTGTAACCGTCGAGGACGCCAACGCCCGTATCACCAGCGAGCCCTTCATCGAAGCCGCCCAGCCGAACTACGTGTACCACCTTCTCGATGATTCCTCCACGGCCCCTGCGGAGTCTTTGCCGGACTTGCAAACGGGCAGCGTGCCAGACGATGCCTTGAGTGCGCAGGTCTCAGTGATTAACGACCCCAACAGGAACAAGCAGTGGGCGCTTGAGGCGGTGCATGCGTACCAGGCATGGGATACGGCGCGCGCGAACGATGGCGTAACCGTTGCGGTTATCGATTCCGGCATCGACATTGATCATCCGGACCTCCAGGGAAGGGTTGTCGCGGCAAAGAGCTTCGTGACCGACGATGGCAGCCAAGACGCTGAGCATGTGGACGATGTTGGCGGCCACGGCACGCATGTTGCAGGCATCATCGCGGCAACGTCGAATAATGGAACAGGCGTTTCGGGAGTTAGCTACAATGCAAAGATCATGCCGGTCAAGGCGATTCGATACTATTACGAAGATGGCGTGAAGCTAAACTCGACCACCTCGAAGCTGCTTGCCGATGCGCTCACATACGTTTCGAACAACGCGAGCGCTCACAACGTTCGAGTCGTCAATATCAGCATTGGCTCGAGTGTGTCATATGGCGACACAGGCGCTGAAGACAGGCTGTATCTAACGGCAGTTAACAATATTCACCAGAAGGACGACATCCTCGTTGTCTATGCGGCGGCAAATACGTCTAGCGGCGCGGCGACCGCGCCTTGGAAGACGTTCCCCTGCGATTACGATGTCAGCAGCGGATCGATCGGCGTTATCAATGCGCAACAGAACAAGGACAGCAGCGGAAGCGTCACAGGGTACTCGCGCTCGTCTTCCTCAAACTACAACATGCCCGGCCAAAAGACCAAGGAGCTCTCTGCTCCAGGAACGAGCATCTATAGCACGACGTACGATGGCTCCTATGGCAACATGTCCGGAACGTCCATGGCTGCTCCCTGTGTGTCGGGTATTGCGGCGCTGGTTTTCGCGGCCGATCCGAGCCTGAAAGCGAGCGAGGTCAAAACCAAGCTTATGACTACGGCACAGGATATCGGCGCCTCGGGGTGGGATGAAGAAACCGGGTATGGTTTAGTCGACGCCGACGCTGCGGTGCGAGCCGCCAAGCCAGACGCCGCCCCCGTCATCGGCGGATCGTCGAGCGTGGGCATCGGCGGGACTGCCGAGGTCTTCGTTTCAAATCCCGGTTCGCGCACGTGGACGTGGACTTCGTCCAACACGGCGGTGGCGACCGTGGCTGGGGGCGGGAGCGGAAGCCCTACAGCGACCGTGACGGGCGTTGCAACCGGCACGGTAACCATTACCGCCACGAGTAACGACAACATTGTGCTCACGTATGAGGTTGCGGTTGCTAAAACCGACTTCGGAGGCGCCACTGTAGCAGCTATCCAAAACCAAGATTACACGGGCAAGGCCATAACGCCCGAGCCGACGGTGACGTATGGCGATACGACCCTCAAGAAGGACGTCGACTATACCGTCGCTTATTCCAACAACGTCAACGTTACCGGCGCAGCGGTTGTCACCGTCACGGGAAAGGGAGACTACGGAGGCACGAAGACGGTCACGTTCTCCATACGTCCCGCCTCGATTGAGAGCGCTCAGATTACTGTGGGCAATGCCACGTATAACGGCGCTGCCCGCACGCCCGCTCCCACTGTGGCAATGCCGGCGG
>ONMP01000013.1 GCA_900318935.1 uncultured Actinomycetes bacterium | reverse complement strand
CCCCGACCTCAAGGAGGAGCTTGATGCCCTCATCGCCGCTGGTGACGAGGACAAACTGTTCGACGCGTTCTACCGCAGCCTTGAGTTCGGTACTGCTGGTCTGCGTGGCACCCTCGGTGTCGGCACAAACCGCATGAACGAGTACGTGGTGGCCCAGGCGACAAAGGGTGTCGCGGACTACCTCAACGCTCACTACGAGAACCCGACGCTCGCGCTCGCGCGCGACTCTCGCCTCAAGGGTGAGGAGTTCCAGAAGGTCGCCGCCGGCGTCCTCGCCGCCAATGGCGTCAAGGTCTATGTGTACCCGCGCATTGAGCCCGTTCCCACGCTCTCCTTCGCGGTTCGTTATCTCGGCACCTCCGCCGGCATCGTCCTTACGGCCTCCCACAACCCCGCGCCGTACAACGGCTACAAGGTTTACAACGACAACGGCGGCCAGATTGCTAACGAGGCTGCTGACGAGATCAGTGCCACCATCGCCAAGGTCAACCCGTTTGACGTCGAGGTCATGGACTTCGACGAGGCCATCGAGAAGGGTCTCGTCGTGTGGACGCCCGAGGAAGTTCTGGACAACTTCATCGCTGATGTCAAGAAGGTCTCCGTACCTGGCTTCAAGGCTGGCGAGGATTACTCCGTCGTGTACACGCCGCTCAACGGCACCGGCATGGAGTGCGTGACCCGCATCCTCAAGGAGATTGGCGTCGACAAGGTCTCGACCGTCCCCGAGCAGGAGAATCCCGACGGTCACTTCCCGACCTGCCAGTATCCCAACCCCGAGTTCCGCGAGGCCCTCGAGCTCGCTCTGAAGCTCGCTGACGAGGTCAAGCCCAAGCTCGTCGTCGCTACCGACCCGGATGCCGACCGCATGGGCACCGCCATCCCGCATGACGGCGAGTACGTGCTGATTTCCGGCAACGAGATGGGCGTTCTGCTCATGGACTGGCTGGCGCAGCAGGCCGAGAAGAACGGCGAGGACGTCAAGTCCAAGGTTGCCGTCACCACCATCGTCTCCTCCACGATGCCGGATGCACTTGCCAAGGATTGGGGCTTCGAGGTTCGTCGCGTCCTCACCGGCTTCAAGTTCATCGGCGACCAGATCGATCAGCTCAAGGATGCTGGCGAGGAGGATCGTTACCTGGTGGGCTTCGAGGAGTCCTACGGCTACCTCGCTGGCACGCACGCTCGCGACAAGGACGCCATCGTTGCCACGATGCTCGCCGTCGAGATGGCTTCCGACTATGCCGCCCGTGGCATGGACCTCTATGACGCCATGGAGGCGCTGTACAAGAAGTACGGCTACTATCTGAACGGCACCGTCAACGCCAGCTTCCCGGGTGCCGCTGGTGCCGACAAGATGGCCGCCCTCATGAAGAGCCTCCGCGAGGAGCCTCTGACCGAGATCGCCGGCTACAAGGTCGTTGGCATGACCGACTTCGGAACCGGCCCCGAGATGCCGCGTGTGGGTGGACTCCAGAAGGAGGCCCCGCAGGTGCTTCCCGCCGCCAACGTTATCGAGTATCGTCTCGAGGATGACAACAAGGTCATCTTCCGTCCGTCCGGCACCGAGCCCAAGGTCAAGGCGTACCTCTTCTCCAAGGGTGCGACCCGCGCCGAGTCCGAGGCCGTTCGCGACAAGCTTCAGGCTGCTGCAGAGGCCATCCTGTCGTAGTCACGGTTACATAGCATCCCGCAAAGGGGGGAGGGCCAGATGGCCCTCCCCCTTTTAGTAAGCTTGATGTTTTGGCGAATGCTTTAGTAGGTCTCTTCCTCGGTTTCGTCTTCCGTGGTCTCGCTCTCATCAGACGTGCTGCTTGAGCGCTTCGAACGGGAGGAGCTGCTAGTGCTGCTTGAGCTTGAGGAGCTGCTGCTCGATGAGGAGCTGTTTTCGAGTTTGTCGAGAGCCTCATCAGAGATGGTAATCGAGTAAAACGCATTGCTTGCGTCGGCAATCGTGCCGGGATTCCACGGGCGGGCGGAGACCGCGCTTGACGTTGGGTCGTAGAGCGTAACTGATCCGTCGCTGTTTGCATTGACGACAAGGGCCCAGTGGGCGCTGTCTGTCAATGTGGAATCCTTGAGCTCCACGGCAACTACGATATTGTCACCGAGAGTATAGAGGAGCGTATCGCCAGAGACGTCCAACTGCTCGGTATTCAGGCCCAGTGTGGTGGCGAGCTTTGAGAAGAGTTCCTTCTTGCTACCGGATTCGGCGTCGGCATAGTTGCTCTTGCCCGCCTGCTGAGCGATTTCGGTGGGGGTATTATCGGTCTTGCCCGTGAGTCCCATATATGCCATGGCTAGCGTCGTTGGTCCTGATCCGGTCACAGCCACGGGGCCGTCGCCATAGGTGACGGAACCCCAATGGGAGTCCCAGTCATAGAGCAGGGGCACTTCGCCGCGCTTCACGGTGCCATCATACGGCCGACTGGACTTGTCAGAAGTGGGATAGTTTGCCACGAACGCAATGGCGTCTGGTTCGGTGAGCGCAAGTTCGAGAAGTCTCTCATCATCATATTGATCTGCGTTCTCCGCGATTTGGGCAAGGAGATTGCTTTGGTCGAGGGCCTCGGTGAAGCGCGAGGTCATCGCAGCCGAGACGCCGACCGCGACGCGATCGTCTTGCTCGTTCTTTGGCTTTGAGGCCTCATTGGCTGAGGTGGCGGCCTCGTTGCTGCGACGCACGCAGCTAGATATGCCAATGCCCATGACTATCACAACGACAAGGACGATAAGCACAAGCAGCAGGACTCGCGGTTTAAGAAGGGCTGAAAGACCGTTTACCCCATCACGACGTACTCGACGCGAATGAAGCGTGTAGCCAGTGTCGGGACGCGTGAGCGTACCTCGGCGGCTATGAGAGGTTCCGCCCTGAGTTGCGTTTCGCTGCTGGCGAGAACGCGCTCGTCCATCGGACTGACGCGAGCGGGAGGACGACCTTGATGAGCGCCCCGATGATGACCTTCTGCCAGAGGTGCGGCTTCGGTCTCTAGTTGAGTTGGCCATGATGTTGCCTCCATGAGAGCGATACATGCGTACGTACATACTATTGTTATTTACTGCGATGTGCCAGTGTGTGTCGCCCAGTTACCAAAAATGACCGTCGTTCGGGTGCTTGGGCATAGTTGTCCTCATGCGCACGTGTTGTTTGCGGAACATGTTTTGCTGAAAGAACGTTTCCGACATACTGTGTTAGTTTTATGCGAGCGCGAGTTGGGAAGAGGAGGCGCACAGCCATGAAGAGCCGCAAAGAACGACATGAGGCAATACGCTGGATCGTCCGCAATAAATCGGTGAAGACTCAGAAGGATCTTGTTGACGAGTTGCGTACACGTGGGTACGTCGTTACGCAAGCGACTGCCAGTCGCGACATCACGGATATGGGGTTGCGAAAGCTGCCCGAAGGTATATATGTGCTCGCCGAAGACCTGCACTTACGACGTATGGTCGCGGAGTTCGTGAAGGATGTTGAGCGGATAGACAATTTTGTGGTGATTAAAACGCACACGGGAACTGCGTCTGGTGTTGCCGCTGCCTTAGATGCGACGAATCTTGCGGATGTCGCGGGAACCATAGCAGGTAGTGATACCGTGTTGGCCATTGCGCGCAGCGTTGAGAACGCTGAGACCACCGCCATGCTCTTGAAGCTGCTTCAGAGTGATGGAGCAGACCAGAAATAAAAAGCTCCCCACGGCGCTTACCCTAACGCCGTGGGGAGCTTTTGTTCTTTGCGTTGTAACGTGCTAGCTAGTAGGTACTACCGGTGCCGTAGCCGCTGTAGTCGTCAACGCCGTAGGCGCTGCTTGAGCTGCCAGTTCCAGTGCCGTAGCCGCTGTAGTCGTCAACGCCGTAGGCGCCGCTCGAGCTGCTAGTTCCCCTGCCTGTGCCAGTTCCCGTGCCTGTGTAGCCCGTACCCATGCCCGAGTAGTCATCGGTGTCGTAGTAGTTCCAGTTGTTCCAATTATTCCAGTTGTTGTAATTGTTGTAATCGTCCTGGTACCCGAAGGGATTGCTCAGGCTGCTAGCGCCGTTCTCCTGGGCGCTGATGCTTCCGTCGGTGTTCGAGAAGACCCACTCGGAGTTCTCCTTGTAAATGGGAGCCTCATCGGTGGTTGGGAACTCCATGCGGTCGACGTTCTCGAGCATCGCGTTGACGAAGGAGGCGAAGATGGGGCAAGCCGTACCGTCGGGGTGGGCGACGGCGCGATTGATGTAGACAGGCTCGTCGGTGCGGTAGCCGCACCAGATGGCTACCGAGAGCTGCGGGGTGATGCCGCAGAACCACAGGTCGCGGAACTCCTCGGTGGTGCCGGTCTTGCCCGCGACGGGCTGGTCAATCGTCAGCAGGCCCTGCATCGAAGCCGCAGTGCCCTGAGGCGAGGTGATGACGGTCTTGAGCACCTCGGTCTCGGCCTGGGCGATGGCCGGGGCGAGAGCGCGCTCTTCGGCATTCTCGTGTTGGTAGACGACGTTACCATTGCGGTCCTCAATGCGCAGGATAGCGGTGCCGTCTCGATGGATGCCACCGGTCGCGAGCGTCGCGTAGGCTTCCGCCATCTCCACCGGTGGGACGCCGTAGGAGCCGAGGGTGATGGAAAGCGTGGGCTCGAGACGGTTGGGGTCGATGCCCATCTTTCCCGCATATTCAACAATCTTGTCCGGCGTGATGGTTTGCGCGACCTGCACGTAGCCGGTGTTTGAGGAGACGGCGGTCGCGTCCTGCAGGCTGAGCACGCCGTAGCTCGTGTTGCCGTAGTTCTGGACCTTCCACGTGGGTAGGACCTGGATGGGAGAGTCGCAATTGATCAGGATATTTGGGTTCATCCCCTCGCTCATCGCCGCCGCGAGCGTGAGAGCTTTGAAGCTGGAGCCCGGCTGGCGGTTCGCTTGGGTGGCGAGGTTGAACTGGTCCTTGTTGTAGTCGCGGCCGCCCACCATGGCGATGATGTTGCCGGTGTCGGGCTCGATGGCTACGAGCGCCGCCTCAAGCTGGTCGTTGCCGTACTCCTCGAGTCTGCCCTGTACGGCCGCCTCAGCGCGTGCCTGTGACTCGGGCTCGATCGTCGTATAGACCTTGAGGCCGCCTTGGAAGACGACGTCCTGGTCGAAGGTCTCAAGCAGGAGCTGCTTCACGTAGTCAGTGAAGTAGGGGTAGGTGCCTTGCTCCTCCATGACTTGGCCCTCGTTGAGTGTGAGCGGCTCGGCCTGCGCGGCGTTCTTCTCCTCCTCGGTGATGTCGCCTGCGCCATACATGCGCTCGAGCACGGTGTTGCGACGGGCGATGGCGGCCTCAGGATTCTTGAGGGGGTCGTAGTAGGAGGGGGACTGAGGCAGACCAGCGAGCAGGGCGGCCTCGGCGAGCGTGAGGTTCTTCGCGTCCTTGTTGAAGTAGGTGATGGAGGCGGCCTCGATGCCGTAGGCAGCATGGCCGTAGTAGATGGTGTTGATGTACATCATCAGGATCTGGTCCTTGGAGTACTTCTTTTCCATCTGGATGGCGATGTAGGCCTCACGCACTTTGCGCTTGAGGGTTTGCTCGAATTGCTCGTCCGAAAGCACCGTGTTGCGCACGAGCTGCTGGGTGATGGTCGAAGCGCCCTCGGATCCGCCAGTGAACTGCACGACGACAGCACGCGCGATGCCCTGTGGGTCGATGCCGTTGTGCTGATAGAAGCGGATGTCCTCGGTATCGACCGTGCCCATGAGTACGTAGGGCGAGACCTCGTCCTTGTTTACGACGCGCCGGTTCTGAAGGTAGTACTCGGCGATGACGTTGTTGTTTGCGTCAAAGACCTGCGTCGGCTCAGCAACGAGGTACGCGTCCGTCGACTCGTAGTCGGGTAGGTTGAGCAGCCACGAGTTGACGAGCGCGCCGGCCGAGACGGCAAGCGCGATGGCGAGCAAGGCTACGAATCCGAGCACGCCGGCAAATCCGAACCCGATGATGTGGGTACGAGAGTGCCTGCGTGCCTTGCGTGTACGAGCGCCCATGGGTTCCTCCTTTTTTGCAGTGCTCCCCATTATACATGCCCGGACGCACAACAAAGGCTTGCGTTGCGCTTTCACATTCCCCAAGCTTTCACATTTTCCCAAGATGAGCTGTGAAATTGGGGAAAGAAGGGCCTTGAGTGCGAAGTCGCCCTGTCCGGCATTCCAAGATGCGAAAACTCTGCTATGCTAAACCATTGCGCGAGCGCCGCCTAGTCGCTTGCGGAAAGACCAATCCTTGACCCTTGGAGGGCAGAGCGTTGCTTCCAGTTGACGAGCAGTTGAAGGTCATCACGTCCGGCACCATGCAGATCGTGCCGCTCGACGAGCTAAAGAAGAAGCTGGAGAAGGGCGTCCCGCTCAACATCAAACTCGGTGTCGACCCCACGAGTCCGGATCTGCACTTGGGTCACGCCGTGCCCTTGCGCAAGATGCGCCAGTTCCAGGACCTGGGCCATCGCGTGACACTCATCATTGGCAACGGTACCGCGCTTATCGGCGACCCATCTGGCCGCGACAGCACTCGTCCCCCGCTTACCGAGGAGCAGGTCGAGGCTAACGCGCAGACCTACGTAGAGCAGGCCATCAAGGTGCTCGACCCCGAAAAGACGACCATCGTGCACAACGGTGACTGGTTGAAGCCTCTCGACCTGCAAAAGATGCTGCATCTCATGTCGCAGTTCAACGTGGCGCGCATCCTCGAGCGCGAGGACTTCCATAACCGTTATGCCAACCAGCAGTCCATCGCCCTGCACGAGTTCATTTACCCCGTGCTGCAGGCATACGACTCGGTCGTGATCAACGCCGACCTGGAGATGGGCGGCAACGACCAAATCTTTAATCTGCTTGCTGGCCGTGACCTCATGCGTGCCGAGGGCATGGAGCCGCAGGTTGCCCTCACCGTACCGCTGCTCGTCGGTCTCGATGGCCACAAAAAGATGAGCAAGAGCTATGGCAATTACGTCGGTCTCACCGACGAGCCCAACGACATGTATGGCAAGCTCATGTCGATCGCCGACGAGATCGTGCCGCTGTACTTCCGTCTGTGCTCGACCCTCTCCATCGACGAGATCGATGCCATCGAGGCCGAGTTCAAGGCCGGCACTGCGGATCCATACGCACGCAAGCGTCAACTCGCTGCCAATATCGTGGACCTGTATCACGGCGAAGGGGCGGGTGCTGCGGCGTCTGCGGCGTTTGATGCGCAGTTCAAGCGTGCCGAGATTCCCGACGACGTGCCCGAATTCGTGACGGAAGACGTCGTGACCGTCAATGACCAGGGCAAGGTGTACCTGGCCAAGCTCATGGTGGATCTCAAGCTCGCTCAGAGCGTGGGTGAGGCGCGCCGCTTCATTGACGGCGGGGGCGTCAAGGTCAACGGCGAGGCGATTGCCGCCAAGGCGTACAACGTCGACCCCAGCCTGCTCGTTGCCGGGACCGTCATCCAGCACGGCAAGCGCAAGTTCGCTCGGCTGGTGTAGGCGGGTGCTTGAATTACTGGCTCCTGCGGGCGGGCCTGCCGAATTCAATGCGGCGCTCGCCGCAGGGGCTGATGCCATCTATTGCGGCTATGGACAAACGTTCAATGCGAGGCGTGGAGCGCAGAGCTTTGGCGCGCAGACGTTTGGAGAGGCGTGTCGCCGTGCTCATCTGGCAGGCGCGCGGGTCTATGTAACCGTTAACGTTGTGGTGCGCGAAGACGAGCTTCCGAGCGTGCTCGCGCTTATTCGTCGCGCGTGGATTCTGGGAGCTGACGCCTTCATCATTCAGGATTGGGGCGTGCTCGCTGAGGTGCGGCGCCTGTGGCCGCATATCGAGTGCCACGTATCGACGCAGGCCAACGTCCATGACGCGCGTGGTGTGAGGTGGTGTCGCGAGCTTGGGGTCGAGCGCGTGACGCTTTCGCGAGAGCTGTCGCTTACGGAGATAGGTCACATCGCTGCGGAGGGCGTGGACCTAGAGTGTTTTGGTCATGGAGCCATCTGCTTCTGCTATTCGGGCGTTTGCCAGATGAGTTCTTGCGCGGGCGATCGTTCCGCCAATCGCGGTGTCTGTGCGCAGCCGTGCCGACTGCCGTACGAGCTGGTAGACGGGCGGGGGGAGGTTCTTTCCTCGGCCGAGCGGGGGCGCCCATTGTGTCCGAAAGACATGTGCACGTTTGATGATCTGCCCGCTTTGCTTGACGCGGGCGTCGCATCTCTCAAGGTCGAGGGCAGGCTCAAAGGGCCAGACTATGTGTATGCCGTCGTGGGCACGTATCGTGCGCAGTTAGACGATTTGGCGGCGCGGCGCACTCCTACGGATGAGGATGCGGCCGCGCGCCATACGCGGTTGAAGCGAGCATTCAACCGAGACTTTACCGATGCGTACCTGTGGGCGACGTCGGGCGACGAGATGATGAGCTACGAGCGCTCCAACAATCGCGGTGAGCTGGTAGGTACCGTCGTGGACGCTCGCTCGTACGGTAGCGTGAAGGTCCGTCGTGGGGGGACGCGTGGAGGAAGAGACCGGATGCGAACGGTACGCGTTGCCGAGGTCGACGTGGCGCTGAACAAGCCCGTGGGGAAGGGCGACCTTTTGGAGCTGCGACCCGTGAGCGATCCAAGCCAATTCCTTACGACCTATGCACCAGACGACGCTCGTGCCGGCGATGTCATATTATGCAAAACCGCTCGTGCGGTCGAGAAGGGGTCGCTCGTGCGGGTGATAAGGAGCGAGGCGGCCATGAGGGCCGGCGCCGTGGCTGCTGAGATGGAGATTCCGCGCAGGCGCGCGGTGCATGTGGACGTTTGCGCGCGCTTGGGCGAGTCCTTCGAGGTGTGCCTGTCCACAGAGGATGGCGCAGCCACGGCTTGTGTCAAAGGGTTTGTGGTCGAACGGGCAAAGACACGCGCGGTGACGCAGGAGGACCTTGTTGCTCATGTGGGCCGCATGGGGGGATCGCCCTTCGAAGCCGTCTCTTTCGACGTGGAGCTTGACGATGGGTGCGGCATGTCTTTCTCTGCCGTGCACAAGCTGCGGGCCGAGGCGTGTGCGGCACTGGAGGAAGCGCTTCTTGCTCCGTATGCTTCCCGTTCGCTTCCTAAGGTACCGCGAATGGGGCAGCTCAACCAAAGAGAATCTGCCCTGAAGGGGGCAGTTCCCTCAGCGCTGTCTCCTACTGCGGCCGTTGAGGTGTGTGCGCTGGTGGCGGATGCCTCGAGTGCGTGGGCGGCGCTCAAAGCTGGGGCTACGCGGTTATACGCGACGGCAGATGCGCTGCTTGCGGGTGACTGGCCAGCAGACGTCGTGCCACTTCTTGACGAGGTGTGCCGCGAGTCGGACCACGATCGCTTGGATTGGTGGGTACGTGAGGGGATGCCCGTTGCTGTGGGCAACGTGTCGGAACTTGCGCTGGCACGAGAACGAGGGGCCTTGGCTGAGGTGCGCGGCTGCATTCCCGTACACAACTCTGCCTGCCTCACGATGTTGGAGGAATCAGGTGCCTGCGCGGCCTGGCTCTCGCCGGAATTGTCGCTTGACGAGGTTGTGTGTCTGACGCAGACTACGACAATGCCGCTCGGGCTCATGGTGCTCGGACGGGTGCGAGCTATGACCAGTGAGCATTGTGTGCTTCAGGTCGCCGATCGCTGCATCCATGACTGTGCTCGCTGTGCGTTGCGTCGCAGGGACCTTCGCCTGCGCAACGATGCCGGGGATCAATTCCCCGTACGTACTGACCTGCAGGGGCGCTCACGCATCTACGCCTCCCGTGTTCTTGACGTGACGCCGCAGGTGCCCGAGCTCTTGGAGGCGGGTGTCTTGCGCTTGGGGGCTGACTGCACGCTACTATCGCCGGATGAGGCTGCCCGCGCGGTGCGCCGGGTGGTCCGTGCCGTCGAGGCTGCCCGAGCAGGTCGTCGTCCTGAGCCGCGCTTGTCCGGTGCCACCTCAGGGCATCTCTTGCAACCCATCGGGTAGCGGAGCGGCAGCCGGCGGAGCGGAAGCCATTACGCACTCCCTAACTACACACGGTTTCTCTTGAGACTGAAATTCTGCCTCTTTTTTATTCAGAATACTATCTATAGGGAATACTGAAGAGAAACCGTGTGTAGTTTTGGGGTTGCGTGAAGCTGCGTGAAGTTGCGTGGTTGTCAGGTGGAGCACACAATGTCTCGATGCCGACGCGACAAAGCAATGTAATCGGGGGTATAATCCCTCGGGTCACTAGGAATTAAGAAGGGAGTGCCCATGGCCGAGGAAGAAAAGAACGAGACAATCAACCGCGAGCTCCTCGAGGCGACGCTCAACGTCATCCGGCAGAGTCTGCAAGCGGATGGCGGCGACATAGCCCTTATCGACGTGGAAGATGAGACGGGTACCGTCACGCTCGAGATGCAGGGAGCCTGCGCGGGTTGCCCACTCTCGTCGTTCGACATGAGCGAGGGCATCGAGCGCATCCTGCGCGATCACGTGCCTGGCGTTAAGCGTGTGATGCCAGCTGTATTCTGATTCGCTTTTGCATGATGTGACAAGCGATTAAGCGCCTAACCATCGAGGCCACGACGGTTTACGAGCTGTCGTGGCCTCGATGATTCATCAATACACGCAAGCCACGCTTAAAAGTGTCATAATAAAATAGCCACAAGCGGCAGGCTATCAGAAAGGCTTTTTCATGAAGGGCATCATTCTCGCCGGCGGTTCCGGTACTAGGCTTTACCCGCTCACTACCGTTACCAGCAAGCAGTTGCTGCCGGTATATAACAAGCCCATGGTCTACTACCCGCTTGCCACGCTCATGCTTGCGGGTATCCGCGACATCCTGTTGATTTCCACTCCGCAGGACCTGCCCAACTTCGAGCGCCTGCTTGGCGATGGTAGGGACTTCGGTGTACACATCTCGTACACCGAACAGCCCTCACCCGACGGCCTTGCGCAGGCGTTTGTCATCGGCGAGGACTTCGTGGGCGATGGCCCTTGCGCCATGGTCCTCGGCGACAACATCTTCTTTGGCAATGGCCTCGGCAAGCGCCTGAGAACTGCGACAAAGGCCGCTGAGGCGGGTCGGGCAACGGTCTTTGGCTATTACGTAGACGACCCCGAGCGTTTCGGCGTGGTGGAATTCGATGCGGACTTCAACGTCATCTCCATCGAGGAGAAGCCTACCCACCCAAAGAGCAACTATGCCGTCACTGGTCTGTATTTCTATCCTGCAGGTGTTGTTTCGGAGGCGAAGGAGGTCAAACCGTCGGCGCGCGGCGAGTACGAGATCACCGACCTGAACGCGCGCTACCTCAGCAGCGGCGACCTTAACGTCATCACGTTGGGGCGCGGTTTCGCTTGGCTCGATACCGGCACGATGGAGAGCCTCTTTGAGGCGTCGCAGTTCGTGCGCACGGTGGAGCGCGCGCAGGATTTGCCCGTCTCGGTGCCCGAGGAGATTGCCTTCGGCAACGGCTGGATTTCGCGCGAGCGGCTCATGGAGTGCGCGGAGCGCTACGGCAAGAGCGATTATGGCGCTCATCTGCGCAAAGTTGCTGAAGGGCGGCTCGTTCCGGACATGAGCTTTGGAGTATAAGGGGCCACGGGCATGCATATATTAGTAACAGGATGCAACGGACAGCTGGGTCGAGCGCTCAAGGAAAGACTTGGACCTGATGGGGCTGACTGGGTTGACCTTGAGGACCTCGATATCAGCGATGCGGCATCGGTTGATGCTTGGTTTGCGACGCATGGCCCTTATGAGGTCGTTTACAACTGTGCGGCTTTCACAAACGTGGACGGCTGCGAGGCGAATTTCCCTGCGGCTTTTGCCGCAAACGCCCTCGGCCCCATGAACCTCGCCCGTGCCTGCGCCTCATGCGGTGCGACGTTGGTGCATATCTCGACAGACTACGTGTTTCCTGGTAACGAACCAGGCGAGCGTGTGGAGACGGACGTGCCCGAGCCTATCTCCGCCTACGGTCGCTCGAAGCTCGCGGGGGAGGGGCTAGCCTTGGCGGCCAACCCGCGTACGCACGTAGTGCGCACGGCGTGGCTCTATGGCGAGGGCAAGAACTTCGTGCGGACGATGCTCTCGCTTGCCGACCGTTTCGATGAGGTGACGGTGGTAGACGATCAGCTGGGTAACCCCACCTCAGCGACTGACCTTGCGCGCGAGCTTGTTCGCATCGCCGCCACCGACGAATTCGGTATCTGGCACTGTACCAACGAGGGGACTTGCTCGTGGGCCGATCTCGCTGAGGCGTCATTTGAGCTTGCTGGCGTGTCTTGTTCTGTGAAGCGCTGTAGCTCTAGTGATTGGAAGCGCATGCATCCGGAGTCGGCTGATCGCCCGGCATTCTCGTCTTTGCGTAACGCAAAGCTTGAGGTGACCATCGGCAACGGTATGCGTCCTTGGCGCGAGGCGTTAGCTGACTATCTGGGTTGACCACGATCCCGCTGTGGGTTTTGTATCACTAGCGTGACGGGTGAGGGATTGTTCCCTAAACTGGCCTTGTATACGACAACGAACAAGGAGTGTTCATGACAACCTATCTCGTGACCGGTGGCGCCGGATTCATCGGATCGAATTTCGTCCTCTACGTGCTGCGCAAGCATGCGGATGTGCGCGTGATTAACGTGGACGCGCTCACCTACGCGGGCAACCTCGAGAACCTGAGCGGCCTTGAAGGCGATGCGCGCCACACCTTCGTGCATGCCGACATTCGTGATGCGAACGCCATGGCGGGTCTGCTCGCCGAGTACGATCCCGACTACGTCATCAACTTCGCGGCCGAGTCTCACGTGGACCGCTCCATCGAGAACCCGGGCATCTTTGCCGACACCAACGTCATGGGTACCGTCAACCTGCTCAATTGCTGCCGCGCCGCATGGGACGACGGCAAGGGTGGCTTTGGCGCACATCGCTACCTGCAGGTGGGGACCGACGAGGTCTATGGGTCGCTGGCCATCCCCGAGGCGCTCAATGCTGATGGCAGCCCGGCCGACCCAGAGCACACCGACTA
Organism: uncultured Actinomycetes bacterium; assembly: GCA_900318935.1. Classification (GTDB taxonomy): domain Bacteria; phylum Actinomycetota; class Coriobacteriia; order Coriobacteriales; family Atopobiaceae; genus RUG440. The sequence goes on along the minus strand of ONMP01000013.1, from coordinate 14,683 downwards.
CTTCCGCGAGGACACGCCGCTCTGCCCGCACTCCCCGTACTCCGCGTCAAAGTGCTCGGCCGACCTCTTCGTTAAGGCGTATCACGACACGTATGGCTTCCCGGCGGTCATCACGCGCTGCTCAAACAACTACGGTCCCTACCAGTTCCCCGAGAAGCTCATCCCGCTCATGATCAACAACGCCCTGCATCACAAGGCGCTGCCTGTCTACGGCGACGGCCTCAACGTCCGCGACTGGCTCTATGTGGACGACCACTGCAAGGCCATCGACATGGTGGTACGTGACGGGCGACTGGGCGAGGTCTACAACATTGGCGGTCACAACGAGCGGGCAAATATCTACATCGTCAAGACTATCATAGCCGAGGTTGCCAAGGCTACGGGTGATGAGCAGGTCAACGAGGACCTCATCACCTACGTTACCGACCGCGCTGGTCACGACCGTCGCTACGGCATGGCGCCTGACAAGATTCGCGCCGAGCTCGGATGGTATCCCGAGACCCCTTACGAGGAGGGCATCGTCAAGACCATCCGCTGGTATCTCGATAATCCCGAGTGGGTGGAACACGTCACGAGCGGCGCCTATCAGGACTACTACGAGCGCATGTACGCAGGGCGGTAGGCGCTTGTTGCAGAGCTCCCCGAGAGTCGCGAGGTGCGCGGTTCTCGGGGAGCTCCGTGGTTTGGGAGAGGGAGACGCGCATGCCATTGGTGAGGGGCAAGCATTTTGCGGACGACGTGCGTGTGGGCGAAGTTCAGCGCTTCAATCGTCAGCGTTTGGTCGTGCTGGCACTGGTCGCGCTCGCGTCCTGTGCGGCGGGCGTGGCCCTATGCTTCGTGACGGCGCAGTTGAGAGGCCCTTTCAGCTCCGGAGGCTGGTTCAACCGCTTTTGGTTCGCGTTCTTTGCCGTTGCTTGCTTCTTGGGGGGCGTGTTCGTTACCTGCCGCGACTGGCTTGTCGAGAAACCCGAGCGTCTCTACCTCGTCGTCGTGCTCTGCGTGACGACGCTCTTTGCGTGGTCGATGTCGGTGCGCACCATGGGCTGGGACGTCGGCACTCACTACCGCAACATCCTCTATTTCGCTGACTGGGAGGGCCCTGTCGACTACACGGAATCCGATCGCTCGGTCGTCAATGTCGAGCCGCTCGGGGAGGATGGCGGACTTCTTCATGCGATCGATGCCCGCGAAGAAGCGCTGGATGCCAATGACGGCGCTACCGCCGATACCACGGAGAACAACAAGCCCCTCGTCTGGTACCTGACGGGTATCGAATACGTGCCCTATGCGCTGGTCATGAAGATATGCGACGCGGTCGGGGTGAGCTTTTCGCACACGCTTACGCTCATGCGGATGACAGGGGCGCTCTTTTACTCCGTAGTTACCTACCTGGGTATGCGCAAGCTCAGAGAACGAAAGATGCTCTTTGCCGTCGTGGCGCTGCTGCCCACGTCGGTCTTTTTGGCGGCTGAGTTGGGGTACTCGTACTGGCTCTTTTCGCTCTGCCTCTATGGATTTGCGACGCTCGCGGGCATGATGCAGGGGTCGGTGGAGGTGCGCCTAACAACCATTCTCGCGATGCTGGGGGCGCTCTTTGTGGGTATGCTGCCGCGCGTTGTGTATTTCCCGCTTATGTTTTTGTGCCTGCTCATCCCTCTCGAGCGCTTCTCGAGCCCGAAACTGGGCTGGGTGTATCGTGTGGGTCTCGTAGGCGCGGCCGTGCTCGCCTTTTCTGTGTGGCTCGTGCCGAAGCTCCTTGTCAACTTTGGCACTGGTGATGTGCGCGGCGGTGAGGTGAACCCCTCTGCGCAGATTGCCTACATCCTTTCGCATCCCGTTGAGTACGCGCAGACCTTTCTGAGGTTCGTCCTGCCTCCACTCCGCATGGAGAATGGCGGCGCGGACGTGGAGGGTGTCAACCTTGTACAAGGCTTTCTCTCCATCGAAGCCTCGCCAGGTCTGCTCGTCAACTACGGCTACCTGCCGCGTGCGGGCATGGGCTTTGCCGCCGTCGCATGGGTGGCCCTCGTTTGGACGACGCTCACTGACCGGGATGGCTCGCAGTGCATGGGCTGGCTTCCCGGCCTGCTCTCGTTCGTGCTCTGTGCGGGGGTATTCGTGATGATCGTCACGGCGCTTTACTTCGAGTTCACGCCTGTGGGGCTTGACACGATCCACGGCGTGCAGCGACGCTATCTGCTTCCGCTCCTCTTTCCGTTGCTGGCGTTTGTTGGGCCGGCTTCGCTCGGCCTGCGCGGTCGGGTGCGCGCTGGGCTTTACGACGGTGCGGTTCTTTCCGTCATGGCCTGTCTGCTGCTTACCAGTTGGTGGACGGTCAGTGTGGGCCTTATCGTGTGACGCCTTTGCGTCGGGGGAGAGGAATGGCAAGGCGCTCGCGTATCGGTGACATGCATGCGGGCATTCGGGAAACGAGGTGGATATGGTTCAAGGGCATCTGGCGCGCCACCTGAGTCTTCCTGTGGGCTGGGATGACATTCGTGAACACCGGATCGAGCTGTACGGGCTGGCAATCATCAGCGTCATCGTGTTCCATTATTTCGAGTGGGTCGACAAATCCGGCAGTGACATGCTTGCGTTGGTGGCGCGCTGGTATAACATCCTCATAGGAAGCGTGGGCGTCGACGTCTTTGCGTTTCTTTCGGGCTTCTCGATCTGGCACGCGCTGAGCAAAGGGCAGCGGCTCTCGACCTTCTACATGCGGCGCATGCGACGGGTTGTCATGCCCTACCTTGTGCTTGGCGTGGTGTTTTGGTTCGTCAAGGATGTGGTTCTGCTTGGCTTGCCTCTGACAAGCTTCCTCATCGATTTGTCTTGCGTTTCATTTTGGTCGCAGGGTGTTCGAACGGTCTGGTATGTGCCTTTCATCGTGGCGGTGTATCTCGTTTCTCCAGCGATATATCAGGTCCTCAAACGTGAGGTGTCCTGTGGCGTTTTGGTAGGGGTCTATGTGGTGTCGTGCGTCGCGCTCTTTGTCCTGAATCCCGAATACTTCTCGAAGATTGAGATCGCGCTCCTCCGAGTTCCCGTGTTTGTGGTGGGCATGTGGTGTGGCAAGTTGGCCTGTGGGGGATTCGCAGTACCCTCGTGGGTCGGGGCTCCGCTGGTGCTATCTGTTCCTGCGCAGGTGGCATGCGGGTTTGTCTCGTTTCCCTTCAAGAGACTCGTGGCGAGTGTCTATGCCATCGGGCTCGTGGTGCTCGGTGTGTGGGCTTGCAAGACTGCGCAAAGGCACAACGCCGTTGCCTACCCCGAGCGATGGTGGCGGAGGCTGCTCGCTTCCGCTGGGCAGGCGTCATTCGAGCTGTACCTGACGCACGTGATGCTGAGAGACTTGTGTGCGGTGGTGGGCATCGACGTGACGGTATGGTGGCGCTATGCACTGTGTGTTGCGGCGTCAGTCGTCCTTGTCAGAGGCCTGTTGCTGCTTGAGTCGATAGGAACGGGTCCACGAGGAGCCCATTTTAGGCGTGCAAGTGGGTAGGGTGTTCCTTGGGCAAGTTGCTATACTAATGCAGCCATGTGACATGTGGTCTGTGACGCGGATGGAGGTGGGTCGCATATGCCTCAGCGGACAAATAAGGACGGACGGGTCGAGGCGCTCATCTTTGCGGGTGGCGTCGGTCGGCGCATGGGGGGCAGTGCCCGTCCCAAGCAGTTTCTTGAGCTCGGAGGTCGTCCCATCATTGACTACACCATTGCTCATTTTGCCGAGCATCCGCTGGTCACGGGTGTCGTGGTCGTCTGTCTCGAGTCATGGATCGGGTATCTGCGTGATGTGCTCGCGCGACGGCGTTACGACGTGCCCATCGGTGTAGTTGCCGGTGGCGCGTCGGGCCAGGAGTCGATTTTTCGAGGGCTTGACTATCTGCATGGGCTGCATCCCGGCGACGAGGATGCCATTGTGCTCGTTCACGATGGCGTACGCCCGCTTATCGACGAGCGAACCATCACTGCTTGCGTCGAGTCCGTCCGCACGCGCGGCTGTACCGCGACGGTGGCACCCGCCATCGAGACCATCACGCTTACGGATGAGGAGGGGGCCATCACGCAGGTGATTCCGCGCGACGAGGTGAGTCTCGCCCGTGCTCCGCAGGCGTTTTGGCTGGAAGAGCTCTACGGGGCACATCTCAGGGCGCAGCGTGAGGGTTTGGACGAATTCATCGACTCGGTGAGCATGATGGATAACTTTGGTTACCGTATTTATACCGTGGAGGGTCCCGCGGAAAACATCAAGGTGACGACGCCCATGGATTATTACGCGTTCAAGGGCTATATGGATGCTCGCGACCAGCGCATGCTGTGGGCGACGGATGAGGGGTAGGCAACATGGGATACTCTGAAGATGTACATGGTCTTGCGAGTGATGTGCGTGTGCCGTGGGATTCGCTCGACAGGTCTACAGTGGTGGTGACGGGGGCGACCGGGCTCATCGGAGGGCTCACGCTGCGGGCGCTCGTGCGGCGCAACGAGCTCTGCGACGCGCACATCCGAGTGGTGGCGCCCGTGCGAAACATTGCCAAGGCGACGGCCCTCTTTGTGGAGGAGATTGCTGCCGGAAACGTGAGCTTGATCGCGTGGGATGCCGCGACCGGCGAAGTGCCTGACGTCGAGACCTGCGACTTCATCATTCACTGCGCGAGCAATACCGACAGCCGCCTGATGGTGGAACGACCAGTAGACACAATCCTCGCCACGGTGGAGGGCACGCGCTCTATGCTCGAGCTTGCACGTGCGACGGGGGCCAAGATGTGCTTCGTATCCTCCATGGAGGTGTATGGGGCGGGCGGGCCAGAGCCGCTAGACGAGCGTTGCGGTGGTGAGTTGGATGCCATGAACGTGCGGAGTAGCTATCCGCAGGCCAAGCAGTTGGCCGAGACGCTCTGCGCCTCGTATGCGAGGCAGCATGGCGTGTCGGTCTGCGTTGCGCGACTGGCTCAGTCATTTGGTCCGGGCATCGCATCGGATGACCGGCGTGTGTTTGCTGAGTTCGCGCGCTGTTGCCGTGAGGGTCGCGACATCGAGCTTCTTACCGATGGGTCAAAGAGCAACATGTACGTATATACGGCCGATGCCGTGGCGGCCCTGCTGCTGCTTGCCGTGCGTGGCGAGGCGGGCGAGGCATACAACGTGGCCAACGAGCGGACCTTCTGCTCCATCTGGGAAATGGCCCAGATGGTGACCGGTGCCTTTGGACCGCATACCCGCGTCACGCGCGTGGTGGACGAGGAGGCTGCCAAGCGGTATGCCGTGAGCGGGCGGATTTGGCTCGACACATCGAAGCTAGGCTCGCTTGGCTGGTCTGCGACGGTAGGCCTAGAAGAGATGTATGCGCGCATGATGGCTGCGTGGGATGAGTGAGGAGAATGATAATGAGAACGTATCCTGACGGGGTCCTCGAACGCGTGCAGGCAATCGAGCTCGAGATGCTCGTGGCCTTCGACAAGGTCTGCGAGGAACAGGGTCTTACCTATGCCATCGATGGCGGTACCTGTCTGGGTGCCGTGCGCCATGGTGGGTTCATTCCTTGGGATGATGACGTTGACCTTGGCATGCCGCTTCCGGATTTTCTCAAGCTTGCTGAGATTGCCTCGGACGTATTGCCTGAGGGAATGTCGTTTCATTGGTCGCGGACCGACGAGGGCTTCTCCCCGATGTTTGGCAAGCTCTACAAGGACGGCACGCGCTTCGTCGAGGATGACTTTGCGGCGACGGGGGCCAACGAGTGCATCTTTTTGGACGTGTTCCCCTACGTGGAAATCGAGGAGGGCGCAGAGGGCATCGGACGCTTGCGCCGCACCCAGACTATCCAGAAGCTGCTCTACCTTCAAGGTAACGCAGAGCCCTCGATATTGGAATCGCTTTCGCCGCGGTGGCTCTTTTCGCTGGGGTTTCGTGCGGCGCATGGTGTGCTCGGGGCGGTCTCGTCGCGCGAGCGGCTCGAGCGACGCTTCTGGAAGGCGTGTGGTGACGTGCATGGTACGAAGATCTGGGCCAACCCCACGGCCGCGAAGCCGTTTCCCTTTGCGGATGGCATCATGTTTCCGCCGTCGCGCATCAAATTCGAAGGCGTCGAGGTCAACGCGCCTGGTAGTCCCAAGGACTTCTTGCGCATCGTCTTTGGCGACTATATGTCGATGCCATCGCCGGAGAATCGCCACACGCACGCGCCTTGCGTCCTTGACTTCGGTGATGGCGTCAATGTGATGGAGGGGCGATAGACCATGGCGAACGAGCCGCTCGTCAGCGTCATCATGCCGGTTTACAACTCCGAGGAGTACGTGAGTCATGCTGTTGAGTCCGTGCTCGCGCAGTCGTATCGCGCGTTTGAGCTCATCTTGGTGGATGATGGATCGTCAGATGGAAGCGGCGCCGTCTGCGATGGCTATGCCGAAAAAGATGAGCGGGTGCGGGTGATTCACAAGCCAAACGGTGGCATTTGTAACGCCCGCAATGCTGGACTTGACGTGGCACGCGGAACCTACGTCGCCTTTTGCGACAACGACGACGTCTACCTGCCCGGCCTGCTCGAGGATAACGTTCGCGTGGCTGAGAAGGGACGGAAGGATGCGGTGCGTTTCTTGCGCGAGCATCTCATCGTGCTCGACGGTGAGGTCGTGCGACGTGAGGTCATTGGCGAGGGGAAAGCCGCGCTTGACGTTACGGATGCGACGATTGGCGAGCGCTACTTTGACCTTGCCGGCTTTGGCTGGGGCGTGTGGACGGGTTTGTACCGGCGCGAGATGCTCGAGAACAACGACATACGCTTCTGCGAAGACATGCGTTTTGGCTACGAAGACATGCAGTTCAACCTCCAGGTATTCAAGGCGACGGGCAACATTGCAGTGAATCCGAAGGTCTACTACCGCTGGAGCGAGCGCTACGTCCACAGTACGAGCCGAAAGTTTTCGGTGAACCGGCTTGATTCCATACGCATGTGCTTGCGGCTCGACGACGAGGTGAATCAGGCGCATGGGGTGGAGGAGCGTGAGCCATCGCGTTGGGCTGCGTACATGGTTGACACTTACGTAATCCGTCTCTTGCAGCAGCTCACCCTGCCATTCTGCGATCTGACGCGCGCCGAGAAGCGCGAGCAGCTTGATTTGCTGGCGTGTGAGCCGGCAATGGCGCGTGCTTTGTTGACGCTGCAGACTTCGGGAAAGAAGATTGCCCCAAAGACGCGCCTTGTTGCCCAGCTTCTGCGCACGGGGCGCCACAGCCTACTGCTTGCACTTTTCGCTGCCAACGCCCGCCTTCAGCGCCGGGCGTACTAACTGCCTGCGTGAACGGGGAGGCGTTTCACCTCGGCTGGGCAACTTGTCCCCCGGGTGGTGCCGGCGTCAAGGGATGCGCGGAAACGCTTTGGCGGTCTTTCAGACGCGGTGTTCCATGAGGTATGCGGCTACGGTCTGGCATGCCGTGCCGTGCTCGTAGCTCCCGAGTTCGTCGTAGTGCCGAGCAAGCCGTCGCGCGTAGGCGTCCTCGTTGAAGCAGTGGATGTTTCTTGCCAGCTCATCGTTGCTCGTGGCGAGTGGCCAGGGCCAGGTGCGGATATCGGAATAGAATCCTCTGTCTTGGTCGTACTCCTCGAGGTCAGGCGCATAGAGGAAGCACGGCCTTCCCGTCAGGCCGAAGTCCCAGATCGAGGAAGAATAGTCGGTGATGAGCACGTCGGATGCGGCGAGCAGCTCTTGCATGTCGGGATAGGCGGATGCGTCGAGATAGTCCTCGGAAGCGGGGAGTTCTTTCATGACGAGATAGTGCATGCGCAACAGTAGCGTCCACTCTCCGCCGAAGGTCTCGGCGAGCGCGGTTCTCACGAGCCCAGCGTCAAAGAGGTAGGACGATGCCTCCCGGTCCTCGCGATACGTAGGCGCGTAGAGTACGATGTGGCTCTTTGAAGAGACGCCGAGGGCGGCGCGCACCGATGCAGTCAGTTGCGGGTCAGGTCCCGTGACGAGGACATCGTTGCGCGGCATGCCCGAGTCGATGACCTCGCCCGTGTGCTGGAAGCTCTCACGCAGCGTCAGCTGGGTGAACGCGGCGGAACTCGAGAGGTACACCACCGGTTTGCTCCTGCCGATGGCGGAGCGCAGGTCGCGCCAGCGCGAAGCCTTGTGGAAGTCCTTGCCCACACGCTTGTAGGCTCCGCCTCCGTGCCATGTGTTGATGAGCATTTGGCGCGAGGTGATGGGCAGCCATGCGGGCAGCTCGCTGTTTGTGATGAGGAAGCGCGAGGTGAGGCACAGGCGCACGAAGCGTGCCGTGTTGATGCGCACGACCTCGACGCCGCGAGCGCGCAGATCGGCGTGTGCGTCCGGATCCTCGAACGCCCAGACTACGCGCAGCTCGGGGCAATGACCTTCGAGGTATTCGCTCAGGTACTTGGGATTGCAGGAGTATTGTTTGCCGAAGTAGCTCCACAGCACCACGCGGTCGCGCTGCAAGGGGCCAATTCCTAGCACGCGCAATCCGTATTGCAGTACGAACGCGGCTATCGTTTGCAAGAGGTCCATTGACTTACTCCGTTACTCTTTACTGTTCCCTATGGCGCGTGCGCATGGCGAGGGACTTCAAGCCCTGCAGGACGAGCGAGTCGCGACAGGCAAGAAGCGCGATCGCGTAGACGCCCGCAAGCACGCATCCGCGCACAAAGAATGCCGGTAGCCACGCCAAGGCAAGGCCGCGCAGTGCTACGTACGCGACGGCCATGGCGGTCATGCCCGCAGCGGACGTCGCCAAGGTACGAGCGAGTCGACCTGCCAGTGCGCGAAGGTCGAGGTTGGCCCGTGCATACCAGGCGGCCGTGGTGACCACGCAGGCCTCGGCGATCACCGTGGTTGCGGCTGCTCCTGTGGCCCCGGCAAGTGGGATGAACACGAAGTTGAGCAGGAGATTCACGACGGCGCCGATGACGGTGGCGCGCAAGACGAGCTCCTCTCCGCCGTGTGGCAGCAGGATTGCGCTCACAAAGAAATTGCCAGCCACGGCGAAGAACCCAGCCGCGCAGAGCATGCGCAGCGACGGCACCGCCTCCATATAGGCCTCGCCGCCGATCAGCAGCACGACCTCAGGCGCCATAAGCGCAAGCATCGTGAGAGCGGGGACGACGAGGATGAGCAGGGCGTGGGCCATGTTTTCGAGCAGTGAGTCATATGCGGTACGGTTGTTCTGGGCCACGTAGAGCGAAAGCCGGGGCAGCGAGACAGTGATGATGGCGTTGAGCAGTTGCTTGACCATCTTGTATATCTTTGACGAAAGCCCGTAGATGCCGACCTCGTAGTCGCCGCGCATGACGTTGAGCAGGCTTATGTCGATGTTTACGTAGATAGTGACGGCGATGGCGTTGCCAAAGAGTACGAGCATCGGGAGCAGGTGACGCCGCCAGTCGAATCCCCACACGAGTCGTATCGTCGCATAGCGACGCGCGCGAAACCAGTTAAACAAGTTTCCGCCCACGCCTGAGAGCACGGTGATTGCCGCGTAGACGAGATAGTCTTCAGGCCTTCGCACGAGGGCAAAGAGCAACACGGCACTGACGACCTGCACGAGTACGGTACGAATCGTGATGTAGGCGTAGTCCTCCTCGAGCGTGTAGACCCACTCCACGCCCAAGGTGGTGCCGATGATGGAGAGCGACTGGATGGCGATGAGCGCCGCGTAGCCGTGCAGATGCGGCCAGAGCGCGACGAGTGCCGCAAGCGATGCGTAGGCGAGCAAGGTGGAGGCCATGTTGATCGTGAAGACCTCGGAGGCGAAGGCGTCGAGCTGCGTGCGGTCCTCCCTCAGCGTCGCTCCCGTACGCGTGGCGTAGGTCGTGACGCCGAGTCCTGCAATCAGCAAGAAGTACGACACGAGCGAGATGGAAAAGTCCACGCGGCCGAGGTTGTCGACCAAGAGCACGCGCGTCACGTAGGGGTACGTGATCAAGGGAAAGAGCATGAAGGAGATCGTGCGGATCCCGCTGTAGAGTGCGTTCTTTGCAACGGATCTCGCCACGGCTATGCCTCGTCCTTGTTGAGCAGGGCTTCTTCCTGCGCTAGCTGGTCGAGTCGGCTCCTAAGCGTGGAGACCTCGGCCGAGAGTGAAAAGAGTTTGGCCGTGAGCACCGCGATGACGGCGAGGAAGACGAAGTTGCTCGGCGCCTGAAAGCCGAGTGCCGATGCGAGTGCGCTCACAATGCCCGGAAAGACGGCCATGACGAGCAGGGCCACCGATAGCACCACCCAAAAGAGGGAGTCATCCAAGCGTAGCTTGCGGCGTCGGATGTTGTGCGTCACGACGAGGAACGTGATGACGGCACCGACGACGCACAGGATGCGAAGGCTCAAAGACATACGCGCCTCCTATCGAAACCACTGAAACATGAGGATTGAGCAGCACGTTCGCGTCATGTAGTGCACGACGTTGGGCAGGTCGAGGTAGCTCTGGCCGCCTTGGCGTTCTTGCATGTGGGCGGGGACCTCCACTACCTTGGCCCCTCTTCGTGCGAGCATCGCTACTGTGTCTGGCTCGGGCGTGAGATCGAAGTCGTGTGCAAAGAGCTCGATCATCCGCGTGCCATACATGCGCATGCCCGAGGTGGGGTCGCTGATGCGAGCGCCTGTCGTCAGGCGGATAAGACCCGCGATGAGCTTCGACCCCATGCCGCGCGCGCCACCGATGTGCTCTCCTGCCAGAACGCGCGAGGCGATCACGACGTCGGCGTTCTCATCCGCAAGGGCCTGCGCCATCGCGGGGATGTATGCAGGCAGGTGCTGTCCATCCGCATCGAACTGCACCGCCGCGTCGTAGCCGTGCCGCAGGGCATACTTCATGCCCGTTTGGAAACCGGCCGCAAGCCCACAGTTGATGGGCAGGTCAACGTGGTTGAGTGCGAGCTCGTCGCAGATGCTGCCTGTGCCGTCGGTCGAGCCGTCATTGACGACGAGATAGTCCACGTCGGGACAGGCCTCCACCAGCGATGAAACCGTCTGAGCGATGCAGGCCTCTTCGTTGTAGGCCGGTATGATGGCGAGAACCTTCATGCCTGGCGGCTCCCGTTACAGCCCCAGCTCGCGGTAGGCCTTGCAGACCTCACGTGTGGGGCCGACCATGCGCATCTTGCCCTTCTCGATCCAGCAGACGCGGCTGCAGAGGTTCTCCACAAGGTCGATGCTGTGGCTCACGAGGAGCACCGTGACCCTGCCCGACGACACAAGCTCTTGGATGCGCTCCTCGCACTTGCGCTGAAAGAGGAAGTCGCCCACCGAGAGCGTCTCGTCCACGATGAGGATGTCGGGCTCGGTAATCGTGGCAATGGCAAATGCGATGCGCGCGACCATGCCGCTCGAATAGTTCTTGAGCGGCATCTCCATGAAGTTCTCCAGCTCAGCGAAGGCGACGATGTCGTCGAGGCGCTCATCGATGAACTCCTTGCGGTAGCCGAGCAGCGAGCCGTTGAGGTAGATGTTTTCCTTTGCGGTGAGCTCCATGTCGAAGCCCGCACCCAGCTCGATGAGCGGAGCGATCGTGCCCGTCACACGGCACTCGCCCTCGCTGGCCTCGAGCACGCCAGCGATGATCTTTAGCATGGTGGACTTGCCCGAACCGTTCGTGCCTACGAGGCCGAACGCCTCGCCACGCCGCACCTCGAACGAGACGTGGTCAAGCGCGCGGAAGGCCTTGAAGTTCAGCTCGTGCTTGTGGAGCGCGATGAAGTATTCCTTGAGGGAGTTGTAGCGCTCGGAGGCGATGTTAAAGACCATCGACACGTCACGCACGGCGATGGTGACCTCGGCGTCCTCAGGCACCGTTCGCCGTGCGAGCGATGCCTGGGCGCCTCGCTTGCCCACAGGCAGGCTGCCGGTGATCGACTTCATGGTACCGTCGGGAGCCACGAAGGTACAGGTGACGATGAAGTTGGCCTCGAAGGGGATGATGAAGCCAAACATCGGCATGGTAATGATGCCCGACGCCCAGAAGCCTCCTCCGTTCGGAAGCTGCCACGAGTAGGCATAGCGAAAGTCGGAAGCGTCGCACCCTTCCACATGCATGTAGAGGTCCACATGCCCTTCTGGCTCGTATTTCGACCAGTCCACGGTATAGGATGGCACCCAATCGTCCTGCACGAACGTTCCTCTCTCGAGCCTTCAAACTTCAACCAGCAATCAACAGGATAGCCGAGGCGATGCGCTCATGCCATGATGCAACGCGCGCTGGACAAGAATTGCGTACAATGAGGTGCGGCCAAGGCTTTGTTTCGACTCGTCAGCGAGGAGCAATCGAATGACTCTGTACTTCAAGGAGACCACGCGCGGACGCGGCAAGATTTTCATTCATCTCACAGGCACGGACATCGATCCCGACGCCCGGATTGAGGCGAGCTCGCGGACGAAGGACGGTGCGCCGCTTCCCGTCTTCGTGATTCGCCAACCCGACTTGGAGGGCTGGGTGCTCGTGCTCGCGGTGGTGCGCGTCACGCAGCTGGTGACAGTGCGCGTGTGGGATGCGGGCGAGGACGTACCACATGAGTTTACGAAGACAGTGGCCGCCTTCGTCGCGAAGATGCACTCTCGAGCAAACACGGCGACGCACAACACCGTGACGGAGCGTATACGCAACTGCGACGTGTGGACGCGACCGCAGGGCGTCTTTGTGGACTTCACTTGTTTGGTCTGGAACCCGACGCGTGGCTGTGATGTCTTTCGTGGCGTGATTTCGGTCAAGACGAGAGACCGGGCGGTGGCCGAGGCCCCCTTGGAGATGAGCTTCCTTGGGGCGCTCGGGCAAGACGTGACTCTGGAACCTTGGGTGGAGATGGGTGACACCTTGCGCTGTGAGCACGGCGTATATGAGCGTCGCGTGGGCTACTCGGCTCGCATTCCCATGTGCGCACAGTCCGACTGGCTCATCGTCTGGGCTAGAAGTCCTCAGACCGACCTCATGGATGGTTTTGTCGTGTACGAAAGCTTCTTTCTGTACGGTTGCGAGGGGAGATGGCGTGATGTCACGGTGGCACCGGGTGCCGACAACCAGGCCATCGTGGACGCACAGTACGAGACGTGGTTCCTCGACCGCCTGCGTACCTCTTCGCGCAACATCGAGCTGCAGCGGGGACGCACGTTCTCCCAAGACATTACCTTCTCGATTGTGGTGCCGCTCTATCGCACCCCGCTCGACTTCTTCCATCAGATGGTGCGCTCGGTACTCGACCAGACCTATCCGAAGCTCGAGCTGCTGCTGGTCAACGCAAGTCCCGAAGATGAGGGGCTTGCGCGGGCGATAGCCGCCTATGCGGCGCAGGATGAGCGCGTGCGCGTCGTCGAGCTCGAGCGCAACGAGGGCATCACGGCCAACACGCTGCGCGGTATCGCCGAGGCCACGGGAGACTTCGTGGCGTTCCTCGACCATGACGACGTCATCGAACCCGACCTTCTCTATCGCTACATGGAGGGCATCGAGGACCATCCCGATACGGACCTGCTCTATTGCGACGAAGACAAACTGCGCGATGGTCATTACTTGGATCCGCTTCTCAAGACCGACTGGAATCTCGATCTCATGCGTTCGAGGAACTGCGTCTGCCACATGCTCGCCGTACGTCGTTCCATCCTGGACCAGCTCCCCGATGACTGTCGTGCGTGCGAGGGAGCGCTTGACCACTACATCACGCTCTTTGCGGCGGAACATGCGCGCAACGTGTATCATGCGCGTCGCGTACTCTACCACTGGCGCATCCACGAACTTTCGACCGCTAGCGGCGGCGAGGCAAAGGAGTATACCGTGGATGCGGGCCGCTTGGCCGTGGAGGCGCACCTCGAACGCTGTGGCGTACGGGCGAGCGTCGTGCCGAGGCCAGAGACGCCAAACACCTATCGCGTCAGATATGAGGTGGAAGGCACACCACTCGTCTCCATTGTCATCCCAAACAAGGACATGGTGCCTGTGCTCAAGCGCTGCCTCGACTCCATCCGAGACAAGAGTACCTATCAGAACTACGAGATCATCGTGGTGGAAAACAACAGCACGGAGTCCGCGACGTTTGCGTATTACAAGGAGCTGGCAGACGACGCGCGTATCAAAGTAGTGCGTCAGCCCAGCGACGGCACCTTCAACTTCTCGCGCACGATCAACTTTGGCGTGGCGTGTAGCTCGGGTGAGTACGTCTTGCTCCTCAACAACGACGTTGAGGTGATCACGCCGGACTGGCTCGAAATCATGGTCGGACAGTGTCAGCGCGCCGAGGTCGGATGCGTGGGTGTCAAGCTCATCTATCCCGATAACCTTATCCAGCATGCGGGCGTCTTTGCCCATCGGGGTATCTTTGACCACATCGGGCGTAGGCTCGACCGTGACTCACGGTCGTACTTCGACATGCTGCAGCTCACTCAAGACCTTTCGGCCGTCACGGCGGCCTGCCTCATGACCAAGCGCTCGACTTTCGACGCGGTGGGCGGGCTCGACGAAGGGTTACCCAATGACTTCAACGACACGAACTTCTGCTTGACGCTTCGCAGCAAGGGCCTGCTCGTGGTGTACGAGCCGCAGGTGGAACTCTACCACTACGAGTCGATTTCGCGTGGGGCCAACGAGACGGTGGCAAAGAGGACCCAGTCGGCGCATGCGGCAGGTATCATGCAACAACGCTGGCCCAAGTACGTGGGCGCGGGTGACCCCTACTGGC
>ONMP01000382.1 GCA_900318935.1 uncultured Actinomycetes bacterium | reverse complement strand
CATTTCAGATCCTGGGCCGGCGTGGCGAATGCCAGGCCGGAGACGCCGTTGTAGGCCGATCCGGCGTTGACGAGGTTCATCGCCGCCCAGTTGCCGATTCCGGCCATCGAGCCCGTCTGACCGGCGGAGAGGCGGAACTTGAGTTCCGTCAGCACCTTCGTCTTGGGGAAGAATTTCTCATTGGTCACAATCCAGGCGAACGAACCGGCCGGGAAGAAACCGAAACGGTTCGACTTGGGGAAGCGGGACGAGCCATCCGCACGGAACGAGAGGTTCAGGATGTAGCGGTTGTCCCAGTTGAAGGCTGCGCGGGAGAAATAAGATTCAAGGGCATAGGCATTGTAACCGATGCTGCCCGCATCGCAATTGGTGACGTCCACCAGATAGTTGTTGCCGTCATCCATCTTGACGACGTTCCACATGTGCCTCCCGGCTCCCGTACCGCCCGTCATGAAGCCAGAGACCGTGAGGCATTCAACGTCTTCGAGCGCACTCAAGTCACAGAGATATTTGAAGGCCTTCGAATAGCCCTCACAGACAACAGTAGTTGAATCTACGCCGTCGAAGACCCAGAGCAGTTGCCAGGGGTTGCCATAGGGAGTCGAGTTGTCATCTGCGGCATCGTGGTTATAGGCAACACGGGAACAGATCTCATCTTTAAAGGAGGAGAGCATCGTATAGGCATCCTCGCCAGCGTGCTCGTCCACGATTGCCCGGGCGGTCTCAACAGCGCTGGAAACGCTCTGTCCCAGTGTCGTATCCACGAGATACTTGCCAGAACTGTCAGCAAACTCACTCGCGACATCCATACTGACATACGGGTTCGACGTTGGGCTCATAATGTAGGTGCCGTTACTGCCTGAAACACTAATCTTTATGGAGCCAATCGTAGATCCTGTCGTCTTGTCATACCAGTACATGTCATACGGCAGGTCGTTAATGAGCGCACGAATGACGGCGTCACTGTCAAACGCGAAGACAGCCCTGAGTGCGGCACTTGCCTCGGGATTGATGGCACCGTCTACGACGAGGGACGAAACGCCTAGCTCCTCAGCCGTCCAGCTCGTCTTGTCCGTGAAAAGGGTCGTGGGCAGCTCGAACTCAGTGCTTTGACGCTCGCCCGCCGCAACAGCGCTGACCATGGGTTTCAACGCGTTATACGCGATGAGGTCGTTGCCCGTCAGCTGGTCGGCTGCGCTATCGGTCGAAAGGGCGTCATCGCCCGCAGGAAGCTGCTCGTCGAACTGTGCCTCGATGTAAGCAGCGGCAAGTTCCTCACCGCTGGCATCGAATTCCTGGGTGGCAATCTCCGTAACGGCGACTACCTCGAGGACCAAAGTCTCGTCGACAAGCTCTTCAGAACTGGTAGAGATGCTGTCACTAGGTTCGGATACCGTACCCTCACCTGTATCAGCTTCAGACATCACCTCTTCATCGCCCGCATCGGGAGCGTCGCCATCCTGGACAACCGGCGTATCCTCCACAATCTCTGCGAGCGCTTGAACGGGGAATCCGTTCAGTGCCATCGCAAGCGAGAGAACGATGACGAGCAAGAACCTGCCGAAACCCGAACCTCTGTGAAGCATGCTTCCCCCAAACCACGGTTCCAACGTAGCGCAAAGCCGCTCACTGCTGCGGTTAGGGGATGTTTCTGAGCCGCCATATATAGCCAGCATCATGATAAGGGGTACTGGAATACTATCAGCGAGCAAATCGTAGACACGGTTTAAATCAAGTTAATAACGTTTTCAGGATTGTGGCCTCATGCGGGCGGCCCTGAGGGACAGCGCTTACACGAGCGACGCAACGAGCGTCGCGTCAGGCAGGACACCATCAAAACGCACGGACACGAGAGTGCCGACCGTTGCCCCCTGTGGTATGGAGCAGTCAAAGAGCCCGCCGGTGATGGCCCTGCCCAGGTCTTGCACGACCACCACGTCACGCTCCCCCACCAGCCGTTTGGCCTCGGCAAGCCGAAGATCGTCCGAGAGCTTGCGGGCCTT
>ONMP01000024.1 GCA_900318935.1 uncultured Actinomycetes bacterium | reverse complement strand
GTCTTTTGCGAGGCACGCCACCCCTACACGCAGTTCCTCTTGGATTCGGTGCTCCTGCCCGACCCGCACCGCAGGGCACAGAGCATGCGACTTTTGGAGGGCGAGCCGCCGAGTCCCGTGGACCCGCCGTCAGGATGCTGCTTCCGCACGAGATGTCCCTTTGCGACGGAGCTTTGCGCCTGCAAGGAGCCCGCCCTTCGCAGGGAGGGTCCCGTCGAGGTCGCCTGCCACCATAGTGTGGGCCAAAGCACCCCGTAATTCGCGGGTAGCGAGCAACTAGACGTTGCCCCGATAGTCGCCCTCATTCGAGTACACGTAGTCGAAGTAGGCGTTTCCTAGCAGCGTGACCACTCGGTACGCATCGCAAGGAAACGCCCGTTGCCCGCCAGGCGTCACACGCTACCGACTCTCCAGCTCATCCCAGATGCGGTTCAGCGCGTCGGCAAAGACGAGCTCCTTGCCCGTCCAACCGGTGAGATTGGCCATGCGATAGCCGTACTCCGGTATCAGCGAATTCGTGTAGCCTCCGATCTGGATGCAATACACGCTGACCTTGGGGTTGACCCGTTTGCGGTACAGCGCAATCAGCGCATGCACATTCACGAACTCATGAGCCGCCTGCATGTCGGAGTAGACGAAGATGTTATCCCAGTGCTCCTCCGTCTGGATTGCCTCGCCAAGGAACAGCCAGAAGGGGTTTTCAGTCCCCCCTCCACAGGTGTAACCAACGTCGTTGACGCGTTTCACTTGCGCCAGAACGCCGTCGTTCTTATTAATGCCCACGCGCTCCATCCAGTTACCGAAGGGGAAGACCACTCCCTCCTCCGCGCGCATCGCGCCGATAACCGAACTCAGATTCGCGATCTCTGCCATCGTCATGGTACCGTACGCGGACGTGCAGGTACCCCACATCGAGGCTGAGACGTCCGTGAGGAACGCCGAGCGCCCAGGGAGGTCGGGGAGGTTCTCGCAGGCTATAGCCATGCACTCCTCCAGCGCCCCCTGTACCTGGCGCGTCCATGGGGCACATTCGGCCTCTGCCACCTTCCATGCGGAGAGGTAGCGGAAGGGGAACTGCCTGCCCCCGCGCACGCCGCGCCTGAGCAGCGCCAGCGCCTTTTCCCGCGCCTTCGGGTCGTCCACCTCCGAGAATATCCCCCGGAGGTTGCGCAGCAGCGCCATGTGCGGCATCCGGATAGTCTCCAGAATCTCGCCCCAGCCCATGCCGGAGGCGCGCAGGCGCTCCCACGTGTCCTGTCCCTCGGGCATCGGCACGCGCCCTTCGCGCATGAGGGTATCCACGAGCGGGCCCTTCGCGTGGCAGATGCGCACCACGTCCACGAGGCCGATCCCCACGTTGCCGTACTTCGCCATCGCGTAGGCGCCCATGTCGCTCATGCGCTTTGCCCATGCCCTCTTGAGGACGGCCGGGATGCCCCGTTTCGTGCCGTGACTCGCGAGCCAGTACTGCACCTGGTTCGTCACGTCGTCTCCGCGCGACATCACGCGCTGCGCAATCCTCGCGAACTCGCCAGGGTGCTCCTGCGTGTACGCAAGGCGCCCGGGATGGACAGCCGCGCGCACGAGGATGACCTGCGGGTTCAGCCGCATCAGGTAGCGCTCGCGCAGCTCGACGGCCCACGCCAGCGTGGCCCCGAAGTCCGCGCTGAGTGCGTCGTCGATGGCCCTCTCCATCACCTGAGACGTCGTCATCCCCTTGAAGGGGTCAAGCACGGCGAGGCTGAACCTCGCGAACGACTCGTCCACGCTGCACATGTCGTCAAGGGCCCCCGCAGACGCGCAGTCGCCGTCGCGGTAGTACTGCGGCTCGCCGAACACGGAGCTCGCACTCACCATCTTGAGCGTATCGACGGGGTTGACGCGGTATGCGACACCTCCCTCGAAGGTAAGCTCACTAGAACGCAAAGCCGCGCTCAACTCATCTACAACAAGGCTCGACGACCCGGCCTCATCGACATCCATATACTGTCGTACAAGCCGCAACCTATGTCGTTGAGGCGCCAACCTTTCTGGTACGCACCTCTCCAGCCTTGACCTCAGCTCGGCAAAGTACCGCTCGCGCTCGGCTTCCTCGACCTCGCGCTCGAGTCGCTCCTGCTCACGCACCTTCGCAAGCTCGCGTTCCATCTCGAGCTCCATCTCGAGCTCTCGAAGTCTGCGTTTCCGCTGGTACTTGTACCAGTAGTGCGTCAGACTCCTCGCGGACCGACCGCGGTGCCCGCCGCCGCAGTGCCTGCCCCTCGTGTCCAAGGGCATTGTTTCCCGTTCGAGCGATAGCTTTTCCAGGGAGCGAATGTACGCGTAGAATTTCTTTCCTCTGTAGCTCATGCTTTTATCACCCCCTTCCCTTTGGGGCGCATGGGACCTTGCGGATCCCCTCACTACGACGCCCGCCATTCCAGCGAGGCGGTCGCAAGTGGATCTTGTGGCGCAACCTGGGCGGTTTCGCAAGACGCGTCCGGACTTCCCTATCGTTTCAGGCTCCGTAAAGGCTCCCGGTCGTCACTCCGCCGCTTTCCAAAGGCGGCGAGCACTCCCTTGGGCGCACCACAACGCGTTCGTTCCCCCGCTTCGGCTGACACCAGCCTCATGCGTCCCGACCCGACACGTCACAGATAAAACCTTCGTGCACGTGCTTCTGGTCGTTGACACCATCCTAGATCGACGCCAACGCGATTGCATTAAACCGCTAGTTTAATGACAAGCTGTCCTGCGCGGTGATACCATTCAGTTGTGCCGAGGGAGGGCAGGAGTCCCCCGAGGCGAGAAGAGCCGCAGCGGTGTTCATGACTGCATCTTTTTTCTTCTCTGATTATTACGCATAGGACGAACCACCTTCCCACCGCCTTCGGGCCCCACCACGTTACGATGCCTTCTGGCACAACTCCCCGCGCGAGTCATAGCGCGACCCCGTTGTCATGGACGATATTCGCGGCATGGGCCCGGGACCGGAGTGGCCACTCCGGTCCCGGGCCCCTTTTTGGGTCAGTCCCCAACCCGTGCGCAAGCCATCGCAGGTTATTCTCTGACGGTTCCTTAGGCGCGGGGATTTCGGTCCAGTCAGCGCCAGGATCAAAGCCGTCCGAGCCCCCGATGACGTCGCCCGCTTGGTTTTCGTATGTCCGACTGGCCGAAACGTCGAGCTCCACCTCGCGCCCGTCCGATGTCATAAACGTGTTAACGCCCCGTATGGCCTCCGAATAATCGGGCGCCGATGCGCCGCCATAGTCGCCATTGAACTGCGCGTTTTCCCTTGCCCTAAAGGCAGCATGCTGCGCGTCGCTGTTGGCCTGCCACGAAGCGAACTGGG
The DNA here is from genome assembly GCA_900318935.1 of uncultured Actinomycetes bacterium. GTDB lineage: Bacteria > Actinomycetota > Coriobacteriia > Coriobacteriales > Atopobiaceae > RUG440. The sequence goes on along the minus strand of ONMP01000024.1, from coordinate 53,812 downwards.
CATCGAAGGCCGCCTGCTGCTGCCGGTTCGCAGCGAGCATCGCCTGCGTCTGCATGTTCATGCGATTGATGCGCTGTGCATCTTGCAGTCGGCCAAGACGCGCGGATCGGGCATCGGAGCGTGGTTGGTGCGATCCATGCCAACGAGGGCTGTGCCGTAGACGGCCATGGTCGTCTTCATGCTTGCACTGAGCTGCATGCCCGCGTCACCCACCTCAAGGGAAATGCCGGCAACGCCGTCCTCGCTGATGAAGCGCGCGTGAGGCGCATACGGACGCGAGCCAGAGCCCGTCACGATACGGGCGTCCTTGAGCTTCCACGTGGAAGGGAGCGTCACCACAAACAGACCCTTGCCATTGTCGTCGCGCCATGCGCACCGCTGCCATGGCGGCACGATCGACCTGCGGGATGTGCTCGAGAACCACCAGCATCGTGACCACGTAGAAGCTGCCGCGGCGCGAATTGAAGACGCCGGGCTGCCGCCTTCTCGATGCGTGTATGATGGGTAACGAGCGCGAGGAGGAAGGACCCCCCATGAGGAAGTTCAACACCACCGGCCTATGCGTGCCGCGCAAGCACTACATGGTGGACGTGTCGAGCCGCGTCGCACAGATTCGCGCCATGGTGGACGAGGGCGACTACTTCTGCATCAACCGGGCGCGCCAGTACGGCAAGACCACGGTGCTTGCAGCGCTCAGGACGGTGCTGAGGGACGACTACGTCGTGGTCAGCTTGGACTTCCAGGCGCTCTCGCACGCGAGCTTCAGCACCGAGGGAACGTTCGCGCGCGACCTCTGCCGCGTCCTTATCGACACTTCCGAGCTCGGCTACCTCGACCTCCCCGAGGGCGTAGCGCACGGAATGGAATCCATCGCGGACGCCAACCCCGACACCTTGGGCCTCGGCACGCTCTTCGGGACGCTGCGCTCATGGGTCATCTCGAGCACGCGACCCGTCGTCCTCGTCATCGACGAGGTGGACAGCGCGACGAACAACCAGGTGTTCCTCGACTTCCTCGCGCAGCTATGCCTGCAATACCTCACACGCGAAGAAGACCCTTCGTACCCCGCCTTCCAGTCGGTCGTGCTGGCGGGCGTCACCGACGTCAAGCACCTCAAGGCGAGAATCCGGCCCGGGGAGGCGTCCAAGACGAACAGCCCCTGGAACATAGCCGCCGACTTCAGGGTGCGCATGTCGTTCGACGTGGCGGACATAGCGGGGATGCTCGGGCAGTACGAGGCGGACCACGCCACCGGCATGGACGTGACCGCCGTGGCAAAGGAGATAATCGCCTGGACCTCCGGCTACCCCTTCCTCGCGAGCCGCATCTGCCAGCTCGTGGACGAGGGTGGGCTGGGATGGGACCACGGGGGCGTCAACCGTGCCGTACGGATAATGCTAGCAGACGGCAACGTGAGCCTCTTTGAGTCACTCACGAGCAAGCTCGAGGACCACCCCGCCCTCAAGGCGCAGCTCCGCTCCATGCTCATGAGTGGGGAAGAGATCTTCTTCTCCCCCTACAACGAGACGCAGAAGCTCCTCTCCATGTACGGGTTCATCAAGAACCGCTCGGGCAAGGTCGCCATCTCCAACAGGATATTCGAGACGCTGCTCTACGACCTCTTCCTCTCGGAGGAGCACGAGGAGCCCATGAAGGACGGGGCCGTCTTGGGCCGGAGCCGCTTCGTCCGCGAGGGCTCACTCAACATGCGCGAAGTGCTCGAAGGCTTCCGCCGCACATACACGCAGGTCTTTGGACCTCTCTGCGACCGTTTTCCCGAGAAGGACGGCCGCGAGCTGTTCCTGCTCTACCTCAAGCCCATCATCAACGGAACGGGCAACTACTACGTCGAGGCGCAGACCCGCGACCGGACGCGCACAGACGTCATCGTCGACTACCGTGGCGAGCAGTTCGTGGTGGAGCTCAAGGTGTGGCGCGGCCCGCGCTACAACGAGGAGGGCGAGGAGCAGGTGCGCGGCTACCTTGACCACTTCGGACTCGACGTGGGCTACATGCTGAGCTTCAACTTCAACAAGCACAAGGAGCCAGGACTCAGGCGCGTCGCCGTGGACGACAAGGTCCTCTGGGAGGAAACGGTCTAAGCGTTTTTGGGCAGGGAGACGGTCATGCGACACGGACTGGCCGTGCGCGGGCTGCAACAATGGCGACCTTGCGACCGTCATTAACGCATCGGCAGCCTCATCGTCTCCCTTGGTTCGCTAGTGTTCTCGAGTACGAAATCGACAACCTCGCCAAAGAAGCGCGGTGTCGTAATACCCCTTCGCCAGCGACCTCGCTTCCCACTCGAGCTTGGAGGCATGTTGCGCGACGAACGTATCAAAGTCTAATTGCCGTAAACAGGTCAGCTGCAGAGCTGCGACCCTGACCACCGGCGGCTATCGGGGCATCCGCCTCACGAATGGACTCGGGCGACTCCGCGTTAGGCTCGGGGTCCGAAAGGTTCGGCGGAATCCTGTCTTCTTGGTTTATTCTCCCCTCGAACGCACGCGTGACGGAGGACAGGTCGAAGCCAAAGCGCTTGGCAATACGCGAAGCGCCTTCTTTGATATCGCTGTTGACGCGAATTGTCGATGATGAAGCAGCCATGTTGCCCTCGTTTTCCCGCGTGCCGACAATGTAAGTATAACGTCTTGCACAATTGGACTTATGCGCCATGGACTATTCAGTCAACGAAGAGGCCATATGTTTAGCTGGTCTCCGAGATGCTTCGCTTCCAAAGCCGATGTCCGGCGAGACTGATGTGCTGCAGTTTCTCTAGGTGGTTGGTGTGGCCCGCGTTCCACGAATTTGACGCCGGCGTGGCTGGCGTTCCCGGAGATCGGCGTTGCCGTGGTTTTTTGCCTCCTGATTGACGTTGGCGTGGCGATTCTTGCCACGGGAACGCAAAACACGGGGAATATGGCCACGCGGACGCCAATCTCGAGGAATGCTGCCACGCGGATGCCAATCCCACGGAAGGCCTGCCACGCCAACGCATACCGCACCTACACAGTGCCTTCAAAGAGTACTCGCTCTCCCACGTGAACGCGCCGCACGCCAGGCACCTTGCGATTCCGGAAGTCAAATGAGAGCAAATAGCCCGTACTCAGACTAAAGTAGTCCAAATAACCGACAATCTGTTGCTCGCCCTCCTCGTGGTAGCGCTCGCCACGCCATACCTTAAGTTCCACCACGTAACGTCTTCCTAGCCAATGGATTACCACGTCCATGCGACGCTGGTCGCGCGTTTGCTCCTCAACGCTGTAAGTGCCCGTGCCGTTTATGATGGGCGAGATGTAAGTGAGGAAGCGCTCGCGGGCTTCTTCTTCCAAGAATCGCGGGGAGGACTGACCATGGATGCGATTGTGCGCGCGAATGAAGTGATCCATGATCTTGGGGACGTCAAGGCCACCATCTGCGGTCACGAAGGCCCCTCTGCTCAAATCCGCATCCCGCTTGAGACTGCTGTTGCGCTCGCTCTCCCCGACAAAGAACACGTAGAGCCGCATCTCAAAGACCCTGTTTGCCACCACCAGTTTGTTGTGCTCAACGCGCACGAAGCCATACATGAGAAGCTGCTGCTGCTCTACGTCGTCCGGCACGCACGCGATGCTCTCGCCGCGCATGAGAAGGGCACGCAACTGGATTCGGAGTTCCAGATAGTTCTGGAGCTTGCCCATGAGCGAGTCAAAGAGGGTATTAGTCTCCGACAGGATTATGCGCACCGCCTCGTCTACGCCCCGCACCGTCCACGCCTCAGAGAGATTGACGAAACCATTGCCAACGAGCTTCTGGTCCATAATCTGGCATATGCGGCTCACGAGGAACGGATAGCCATGCGTGTATTCTCGTATCGCCTGCGCGACCGCAGCCACATCCATCTCAGTCGCGTGGTCGGATTCATAGTCCGCAAGCATGCCTTGGATGCCATCCACACTCAAGTCCATGTCCACCGCAAACTCCACCGCGATGTTCCATGGGCTGTTGACCTTATGCTGGTCCTCGTCGCGAATCTTCGAACGCAGGTGTCGTATGTCTGTGACACCGGCGAGGATGACGGACTGGAAGGCGGGAACGCGCAGATTCTTTGCGCGCCTCAAGTACTGCAATCGCAGCTGCGCAAGGAAGTCTAGAAACACCTGGTTGTTTGAGGCGCTATCCACCTCGTCTATGATGAGCACGATGGGGCGTTGCGAGCTCGAAATGATGCGCCCAAGGTCAACAAAGAGGCGCAGCAGCCTATACCTGTCAGATTCGGCAGACTCCAACATCTGGTCGAGCGTGGCGAGTATATCTGGCGTAACCTGCGGCGACATGCTCAGTTCCAGTTGCAACACCGTCACGAACGCATTGGCAAAGGTGTTCTCGTCGACGAATTCCTCGCTGCCGAGCTGCTGGAAGTCCAGGCTAATCACAAGGTAGTCCTCACAGAGTTCACGCTCCAGCGCCGCGATTGTGGTGGTCTTGCCGTACTGCCGTCCACGGTTCATACAGAAGTAGTCCCCGTTGTCAACCATCTTACGGATTTGTCGCACGCGTTCGGAGATGTCCACCATGTAGTGCCTTGTGGGGATGCAGGGTCCCGCAGTGTTGAATCGCTTCACGACCGCACCTTCTTTCTCGTAGCAGGACAAGTATACGACGGCGCAGCCCTCCCCACTCCGAAACTGACAACTCGACGTGCAAAGAGTGACAGGTTTGGGGCTTTCGCGCGGTCTTTCTGACACCCTCTAGAGTCCTTGAAGCCCCTAAAGGACCTCTAGCAAGTCACGCAAATTCGTATCCCCTGACCTGCGAAAACGCATAAACATGCTAAACTTTGGTTCTCTGGGACGCAGAGGTCTACCCTTTGGCGTACCACCTCATCGGCGCCCGAAAGGATAGCCCCAACGTCCAAGCAAGGAGGCCACAAGCGCCTGCACAAGCATGCCCGCGCACTCGTTGCGGCGCTGTCGATTCTTTGTGTCGTAATTGCCGTGGCACTTCTTGCGCAGGCGCCCGCAGACCCGTCGGGCCCATCAGCAGGGCAACCCGCACCGACCGGGGATGCCGACTAATTCGCAAACCCGCCCGCGACTGACGCGCCCACGCACGAGACCTCGGAACCCATCGCCCCTGTCGCTCAGGACTCAGAGTCCTCACGTGCCAAGGACCCCACGGCTGGACCATCCTCTTCCGAAAACTCCGCCAACGCACCAGCAACTGATACGAATTCTCCCCTCACAGACGAAGAGCTGCAACGCCAAGTGGACGCCGCCATCCCGCACGCCGAGCAGCCCAAGGTTGCCCCCGATGCCGAATACGAGCCTGACGTGGTGCTCATTTCGGTACGCGAGGGCACAACCGTCGAGCAGCTCTCGCAGGCCATAGTGGAGGCAGGCATACAGAGCGTAGATCCCAACGGCATCGAAACCGTGACGGACGGCCTCATGATGGCGCGGCTGGTTCCGGGCGCGACAATTGACGATGCGATCTACGAGCTGGAAAGTAAGGTCGATGAGGCGTATGGCAAGGGAATCGTGACGGTGGCATCGGCAAGCAACCAGACCGATAGTGCCACACCACCCTACGTCAACTTCACCGGCGATTACGAGACCATAGTGAGCGTAATGAACCTGCGCAACACCGACGTCAACGACCCAAAAAACGTGACTCTGAGCGACGCTTCCAACTATAACGTCCCCGGCGAGATCGGCAAAAAACATCTCGGCTCCTGGCACTGACATATACAGCACCCTTCTGAGCGAATATGGAATGATGTCGGGCACGTCTATGGCGGCACCGCACGTTACGGGTGTTGTGGGCCTTACGTTTGCGGTCAACCCAATGCTGAGCGCGACGCAGGCAAAGAACCTGTTGTACAACAGCGCCCGCGACATCGGCAATGCGGGATGGGACGAGACATACGGCTATGGCGAAGTGAACGCTTCGGCTGCGGTTCGTGCCGCCACAGCCGGCACCATAGCAGGACCCGAGCACCTTGCCGTGGAATCGGAAGCAACGTATACCCTGGGCTCCGACTACGCTGGATGGTCGTTCTCATCCTCAAACCCAGACGTACTTGCAATCGACAAAGACGGAACGGCCACGGCAGCAGCGGCTGGCATCTCTATCGTAAGCGCCGACAACGGGAATTCCAGCATTGCACAGCGGGTGACGGTCCTCGGCCCCATAACGGGTAACAACCTCGTGGCAAAGGACGGATCCGCGTCTCTTTCCATAGTCGCGCCCGACGAGTGCGGCGACCTCGCATGGGAGTGGAGCTCAAGCGACGAGTCCATGGCAACCGTCACCAACAGCGGCGTGGTATACGGCAAGGCCGTAGGACCCGCGACCATCACGGCGACGCTTGTGTCCGATCCAAGCGTTACGCTCAGCCACGCCATCACGGTATATGACGCGCGCCAGGGCGATGTGTATGTGCCCGTGGGAGATGCGGTCGTTCTCGCGCCGGACACCCCCTTGGTGCCACAGACCCAGAAGTCAGCTGGCTCAGCACGAACGAGCAAGTCGCAGCGGTCGATCAGGGTGGCAAAGTCACTGCAAAGCGTGCTGGCGGCGCGGTCGTCAGCTGCATGGTCGGACAAGGAGACGAGTCCATCACCAACGTGTGGTGCGTCTATGTGTACGGGCCGATCAAGGGCGACGCTCACATGGCGACCGGACAGAGCACGCAGCTCAAGATTGCGGGCATCGACAACGTGCCATCGGAGCTCCAAGCAGGCTGGACGTGGTCTCTTGGCACCGGCTCGGATAGCGCGGTGGCAACCGTAAGCGATGACGGCACCGTGACCAGCAAGAAACCCGGGGCGGTCACCGTGACCGTGTCCAGAGGGTCGGGGACAGATCAGGTAAGCTTTTCTCATCGCGTGGATGTGACGACAGTATCGCTTGCTGACGCGAAGGTGACCATCCCACGGCAGACCTATTCGGGCAAGAAGCTCACGCCCGTCCCCGTGGTGGCACTCAACGGAACCACCCTGACCGCTGACATCGATTACGAGGTGGTCGGCCAAGACATCGTGAACGCGAGCTTCTATGACGTCGTCATCCAAGGCAAGGGCATCCACGAAGGCAATGCGACTGGCATCTTTGTGGTCGAGCCCATGCATCTGACGCCTCCAAAGCCCGTGACCGGTCTCGTGTACAACGGACTGCCCCAAACGGGCGTCACCGAAGGCGATGGCTACACGCTTGGGGGCAGCGTTACGGAAACCGACGCCGACGTGTTCTATGCCTTTGCCACGATCACAGACAAGACCAACACGCGCTGGGAAGACAACAACACGTCCTACCGCATCAAATGGTCCATCAAACCGCGTTCCATCTCCGAAGCAAGCATCACGGGATTGGGCTCGTACGTGTACAACGGCTCTGCGCACAAGCCAAAGGCGACGGTCATCTGGAACGGCAAGACCCTGAAGGAGGAGGAGGCTGACGAGGACGATGAGGAGGACGAAGAAGGCGACTACACCCTGTCCTACGCGCACAACGTCAATGCGGGCACCGCCACGGTCACCATCACTTGCGAAGAAGAAAGAAACTTTGAGGGCACAAGAACGGAATCATTCAGCATCACGCCTGCCCCCATCGGAGGCGCCACGGTAACCCTCGGGGAACCCCTCACCTACACCGGCAAAGCGCAGACCCAGAAGGTTGCCTCCATGCGCGTGGGCGACGTTGACGTCACGGAGTTCTGTGACATCTCTGGCAACGTCGCCACCGACGTGGGTGACTACGAGCTCACGGTCGCCGCCAAGCCGGGCGGCAACTACACGGGCTCCATAACCTGCCCGTTCTCGGTGGCAAGGGCAACCTACTCCGTGGGCACCGTCACCGCCGCAGGCGTGAGGGACAGCCTCGACTCCTCCGACGTGGTGCTCACGCGCTCGGACACGAGCCTTCCCGGCGGTCTCGCGATCACGGATTCCGAGCTCTCCTACGGGACGAACACATACCACTGGGAGTTCACCCCTGACGACGCAAACTACGAACCTTCGTCGGGTACTTTGGAGGTCACGGTGACCGGGCACGAGTGGGGCGCACCCACGTACGAGTGGTCTGAAGACGATGCCTCCTGCACCGCAAGACGCGACTGCGCAAACAACCCCGAGCACGTGGAGGAGGAGACGGCCATTCCCGTGCGCAAGGTCACCGTCGAACCTACCGCCGAGGTCGAGGGAAAGGCCACCCTCACCGCCGAGTTCGAGAACGCGGCCTTCGAGACGCAGTCCAAGGAGGTCACGCTACCCAAACTTTCCGGACCCGACCAGGACAGCTCGCCCGGCCAGCCAGAGGCGCCCAGCCAAGGCGGCTCGTCCAGCCAGACAGGGTCGTCTTCCAGCAGCTCGACGACTTCCTCGTCGGCTGACACGAAATCCGGCACTACGAGACTAGCCAATACATCCGACAACTCGTGGCCAATCGTGCCGACCGGGTTCGCTGTTATGACCTTCTTTGCACTTGCGATGCATCGGATAACCTACCCCATCATGACGCGCAAATACTAAGGCACGTGGGCGGAATGCGATCCGCAAGCCAGGTGCTGTCGTTCCCGCGGTAGAACGTGACCCCTTCTTTGGCCGCCCGCACAGTATCCACCCTGAGGATGACGGTCCTCCCTTTGTGGCGGGCACCCACCTGCCAGGCGGTCTCGACATCAGTCGAGAGATGCACGACCTGACGTCCCATGGGAAGAAGCCCGTCTTTGAGGATGGCTTCCGCACTGGAAGCGGCGGTTCCGTGGTAGAGGACCGCGGGAGGCGTCGCCGATTCGTAGGCGATGGCCAGGGGCACCGAATGCCCATAGCGCGCCCGAATGCGTCCGTCTTCCACGGCAAAGCGCTGCTTGGTCCCGTGCTCTACGACCTGCATGACGTCGGCCTCGGTAAGCTCGCGCGGCCAGCCGCCTCGGCGGTTGAGGGCATCGAGAAGCTCGTCCAGCGAAACGCTACCATCAGGCGCCAGCGTTATGCCGATACGCCCCGGCTGATGGCGAAGAGCCTTGGACATCGCTTTGCTCAAGCTTACGTAGTTGATGTTTGGCACACGGTCACGGGCACCACGCTCGGCCTCAGATTGGCCCATATCACTCACCTCGCTCCCCCGACAATGCGGACAGGGATTGATTTCTCATCGAAGCGCCAACGCGCATAGACCATCTTAATCCAGCACAGCCGAGGATACGCTTTGGACGTCCTCCGAGGCCTCTGCACGCGCAGCCATATCACCCGGCCCATCTACGGGATGTCAGCCATTAGCACCAGCGCGAGAACTCGCGGTCGGCATCCGTGAGTGAACTGAAGGGCCCTCGCACGCTCCTGCCATTCTCGATATAGACGTAGTACATGGTCCCCTTTTGCTCAATCCAACAACGCCCGTACATTCCAGAGCCTTCTTTGATAACCATTTTCCGTCTCTCCACATGCCGAAATCGTTCAGGAACATGATTTCGACCTTACCAGCGTCGTTCGCAACACATGAGCGTCTTCTCTTTCCACGTAAGAAACGCCGTCGTACATGTAACAAACGCTGGCCCTCAATCCGCGAGCGGTATTGACGAGGACTGTTTCACCGCAAAAGGGAACATGAATACACAATGAACATCGGAAGTACATCCGTTGCCTTTGTGAATCCGTAGCTCTCGTAGAAACCAGCGGCGGCTACTTTGTCTCGGAGTCGCTTGGCCTTCTTTCGACACGGGGCAGCATAGAAGAATGTCGAGCTGGGACCTCTATCTTTGGCTTTTTCTACTTATAGTATTGTAAAGAATATGCTCGGCGACTTCGGAGGGACTAAATGACCAAGGATGACCAGAGTGTTCCGCTTCGGGTGGCGATTGCGCACGCGCTGAGCGATTGTGGTATTGAGGTTCTCAACCATCCCCAACGCCTCGTTGCACATGTGGTTGATGTAGGCGTGATTGACCGCGAGATGCTCGTCTTTGAGCGTAACTGCGACTGTGAGCTCATGGAAATCTATTGCTGGGCAGCAAGGATTCGCACGTCGGAGGCGATAGGCATTGCGGCGCAAAGGGCAACCTCGCTGCTTTCGAAGCAACGCATGCTGCTTCCAGATACTGCCGAGCGAATTGCGTGCGAGATCGCCTTCGCCGTCGCAATGTACCTAGGTGTCGATGCGCCGGTGCAGGTGAGGGATGTGGTCCATCATGATGGTCGTGACCCCAATTCGTCGGAGTGGGATGACGGGGTTCATTATCAAGCTTACCCATATATGGAGGTAGATCCCACCCCGACAGCCCGCCCCATGAGAAGTGGCGGTCGAAGACAACGCCCTCTGTTCTGCCTCCAGCGGCCGAATGATTCGGCGAGCGAGCCATCCACGGCCATCGACGACGTGCGTTTCGTCGTAGTGGCTCCGTACCAGTTCCGCCTCGGCGAATACGAGTCGCTCGACGTCGTCATGCACGAGGACGGATGGGAGGAGTCGGTGCAACAAATCGTCGCCGAACATGGCAACGACGCACGCACCGTTGACGGGGGATGGTCACAGACGAAGCGTGGCACGTGCGTGCGAGTCGACCTCACAAGCCCCGAGCTTGGCGTGCTTGGCTCCGAGAGGCGTGTGTGGCAGGGACGCTATGTGCGCTTCGGCTTTGTCGTGGACGTGCCGGCAAAGCTTGCGCGGCCCCGGATCGCTCTCCGCGCGAACGTGTTCTTTGACGACGTTCCGGCCACAAGCCTGAGCCTCGTGATGCCGTGCCGTGCCGCCCGCTCAGGCACCAACGTCGCGCGCAGCACCATCGTGCCGAACCGTCTCGACATCCACTCGGCGTTCGTCTCGTACGCCAGCAGCGACAGATCGCGCGTCGCGACCATCATCCAGGGAATGAGGGCCATCAGACCCGACCTCGACGTGTTCTTCGACGTGGAGGCCCTGCGCTGCGGCGAGGACTGGAGGGGGGCGCTCACGCGCGAGATCGATCTCAAGGACGTCCTGTTTCTCTGCTGGTCGCGCGCCGCCCGCGAGTCGCAATGGGTCGAGTATGAGTGGCGCTACGCGTTGAAGAGCAAGGGGATTGATTGCATCGAGCCGGTGGCCATCGAGACCCCGTCCGTATGCCCGCCGCCGAACGAACTGAGCCAGAAGCACTTCAACGACATGCTGCTCTACGTCATAAACAGCTGCGGTCACGCCCTCTCCCGCCTGCGCTCGGGCGAGTGCTACCCGCTACAAGAGGGTAAGGCCATGCGTGTCGGTCGCGGACAAGATTGCGACATTCAGCTCTCGGGAAATGCGCGCATCGGTCGACGCCATCTGCTTCTGCGCTGCGACGGGGCGAGCGTCGTGGTTGTCGATTTGGGCTCAGCCAACGGAACGTTCGTGGACGGCCAAAAACTCGCCCCTCACATGGAGACGAGGATAGCCTTTGGACAGCGATTCTCCCTCGGAGGCGAGGACTTCGAAGTCGTCTCGAAATATCAGTGAGTTCAGATTGACCACTTTCCCACAGCGGGATTGTGGTCACCAGATGTGTGAATAGGACCCAACGCTGCTGGGTATAGTAGACTACGGCATAAATCGCCGCTTCCATCCAATCGCCAGAGCGAAGGAGCCAAACTCCAATGAGATAAGGCCGGCAGGCACAAGCAGCCAACGCAAGCGACAGCCTTGAGACACCCAGAGGTGAACTATGTCTCGAGACTGTCGCTTTTGCGTGTGTCGCAAGTGACTGCGAACCTTGTCAACCGGATACCGGCTAAAAGCCGGCCCAACGGAAACCGCCGGGGGTTGCGTCCCGGAAGGTCTTGCGGGTTACCAGAAAGGCGCCTATCGAGCGCCATCCAGCCATGCCCATAGGGGACGTGGCACATCCGGAGATTGGAGGGAGCCCATGAGCGGTTAAACGCAAATACCACCAACGCCAATACGAACACCAGCCCGTTCACCTCGGAGGTCGGGGAAATGCCCGCGCAAGACGAGCATGCAAAGTTTGAAAGCAGAATACGAGAGACCGTAGCAAGAGAGAGGACCGCCATGGCAGGAAACACCGAAAACCCCCGCAACGCCCAGACGTACAGCCGGATTACCGACCCCCTCGCAAAGCGCCCGCACGAGATCGCCCCGGACGGCCCGCATACGAGGGAGTGCACGGGATACGAGAATCTGAGCTTCGGCACCTCGCTCGGGACGCAGGAAGCCACGAACGGCCAGGCGTTCCAGCTCAACGACGACCGCTTCCGCCATACGGCCATCATCGGACGCACGGGCTCCGGCAAGTCCAACCTCGTGCACCAGATGGAGCGCGAGGATATCCGCAACGGCGCGGGCGTGTTTGTGCTCGCCGCCCACGAGGAGGACGCGCTCTACCCCCTCGCCTGCGTGCCGGAAGAAAGGCTGGGCGACGTGGTGCTGCTCGACTTCTCGAACCCGGCGTTTCTGCCTCGCATGAACCCGCTCGACGTGGACGCGAGCGACCCGCTCGACCGCGACAAGGCGGTCGAGGACGCGCTGGAGCTGCTCACCACGGACAACCACTTCGACTGGGCGGGGCCGCGCTTCGAGAAGATGACGCGCGATGGGCTCTCGCTCCTCTTGCGCTCACCTAGGGAGGAGGACCATGCGATCGCTAACCTCGCGCGCATGTACGTGGAACCCGAATATGTGAAAGAACTGCTCAAGTACTGCACCGACCGCCACACCTTCGACCAGTGGGTGAAGCTCTTCCCCCAGGCGGCAAAGTCCAGCGACAACGGAGAGCTCGTCCACTGGTTCTCCTCCAAAGTGAGCCGATTCGCCCACGACCACACGCTGCGCCACGTGTTCGGCCCCGGGCACTCCACGGTGAATTTCGCCGACGTCGTGGACGGGGGCAAGGTTCTCATAGCCTACGTGCCCGAGGATCGCATAGGCAAGAGGGCGGCGCGCTCCATATGCAAGATGCTCACCATGCGGCTGCGCGACGCCATCATGGGCAGGGCCTCTCGGTGCAGTGGGTGGACCGGGCTCAACCTAGATTTGTACAGGGGCTCAGCGCAGTCGCACGAAGATGGCCTCGAACCCTTCTTTGTATACATCGACGAGTTCGCCAAATTCGCCACCAACGACTTCGAGGCGCTTCTCGCGGAGTCGAGAAAGCAGCGCGTGGGGTTCGTGCTCAGCTTCCAGACCCTCTCGCAAACGCGCACGCTCGACGTGCGCACGGGCACCGTGGGCAGCCTTGAGCAGGCAATCCTCGGTAACATCGGATCGTTCATCTGCTACCCCATGGGCGAGCCCGACGTACGGCTGCTCGCCGACCAACTCGACGTGAGCGCTACTGAATTGCGCTGGATCCGCCGCTACCGGCCGCTCGCGCGCCTGATGCAGGGCAATCAGCCGACATCGGCTGCGGCCCTCGCAGTGGGTCTGGCACCCGAGCCCGACAACCCCACTGCACCAAGGCGCGTTGCGCGCTCCATGGTGACCTCCAAAACCTGGACGACGGTCGATGGCGGCCCCGTCGAAGAGTACTTGACAGCACTCTGGGCATGACATCCGTTCGCGCCACGGTCCGACTACTGCATAGTCGGGCCGAGGCGCTCGCGCAGGCGTGGTGAGTGACTCCCCACGCCCAACGTCTCGGCTATCCTCCCTACCAGCCCGTGGAGGCGCACTTCCGCAACAAACGCTTCGTCAGGTTCGCAAGCTGACGCGAGCATGAGTCCTTATTCAATCGCGTCCGCCACGCTTGACAGGTTGGCGGTCTGTTAAACAAAACAGGTCAGAGGAACAACCCTCTGACCTGCGAAGCTTCGTGGTCGGGACGACTGGATTCGAACCAGCGGCCTCACGGTCCCGAACCGTGCGCGCTACCAAACTGCGCCACGTCCCGAAGCGCGATGCAGAATGATAGCACGTATTTGTGTCGAGGGCTACCCCCAAGTTCAAAAATCTGCCAAAGAATTGCGCATACGCGTAAATCACCTGAAGGCAGCCGTGCGCACCCAAGCACCCGGACCGAACCGATCACGCGCGTCCTCCACGACCTTCTGGGCCGCCTCCATCGCTGCGCATATGCCAAAGACGCAGCTGCCCGAGCCGCTCACCTGCGCTCCAAGCACCTCCCCGTGCCCTCGCAGCCAATCGCGCACCTCGCCCACGGCGGGTTGCAGACGACACGCCACCGGATCGAGGTTGTTTGCCAGAAGCGCCGCCACGTCCTGCGGCGTCGCCTCGCCCGAACGCAGCACGGCACATAGCGGCTTCGGATCACCTGGTTCGTCATGCCGCTCGTCAAACGCACGATATGCCGCAGGAGTGCTGACACCCTCCCCCATCGGACGCACGAGTACCACCGGTATGGGCACTATCAAGTGAGGAAATGTCTCCGCAACCGTATCCCCGCGCCCAACCAGCAACGTAGGGACAGGATCAAGGAAGAACGCCACGTCGGCGCCAACCGAGCGCGCCACCTGCGCAACCACCTGATCGCGTCGATTCAGGCCCCATAACTCGCAAAGCGCGAGCAGCACACTTGCCGCATCCGAGGAGGCCCCGCCCAAGCCAGCTTGGCTGGGAACATGCTTACGCAGCAACACTTCCACGTTCGGATCACGACCCACGGCCCGGGCCAATGCAAGCGCCGCACGGTAGGCCGTATTCTTCTCTTGCGGCAGGTCCATGGTCGGCTCGCAACGCACGCTCAGCGGCATGTCCGACCCCTGCTGCCTCACCTCAACCTCATCAGCCACATCCAAGGCTACCATGAGCGAGTCAGCACGATGATACCCCTGCTCATCCACGCAGGGGTATATGCCCAAATGCAGGTTGAGTTTGGCCGGCGCAAGGAGCGTCAACGCTTACTCCTCTACCGTGAAGTCAAGCAGCCGCTCTCCCGTATCGATGTTGTAGATCTCCACCGTACCCGTAAGCACATCTACGTACTGATACGACTGGCGCGCCTTGCGTCCACGCCGCTCGTCAACCTCTACCACAAACAGTGATGGATGGGCCTGTACCACGACGCCCGCACGCTCAACGATGCGCGAACGACCCATATTGGCACGCACCCGAATGCGCTGCCCCTCAAGGTTACGTATCTCCGTCCGTATCAGGTCTACACGATTGACGGGCGGAACCTCGTTGTCCATGTACATCACGACTCTCTCCATGGGCGTAGTTTCGTTTGGTTGACAAACTCCTTTATTATACGCTGATGTAAAGTACCTGTATTTGGCAAAACCACGCGTCTATGCAAAAACCACGCATAGGCGCGTGACGTTTCGTCACCAACCCCTCCCGACGAAACGTCACGCGCGTTAGCCTTCGTACTCTTCTAGCACTTGCTCAGAGCCGCCTCGTCGGCGACCACGAAGCAGTCGGCATGCAACTGCAGGATGGAAGCCGTGCAGTGCGGGCTCACCGGCCCGTAAATCATATCGTATACAGCCTGGGCTTTGTCTTCTCCGGAAGCCGCAATGAGGATGGTCTTTGCGCTCATGATGTTTTGTACGCCCATGGAATACGCTTTGCGCGGCACGTCGTCGATGCTCTCAAAGAGGCGACTGTTTGCCTGGATGGTGCTCTCTGCCAGCTCGACGCAGTGCGTCCCCTTCGAGAAGGACTCACCCGGCTCGTTGAAGCCTACGTGACCGTTGCGCCCGATGCCCAGAAGCTGCAGGTCGAGCGGACCAGCGGCCGCCATGAGAGCATCATACTCAGAGCATGCCACAGCAGCATCGAGGTTCGAGCCATCGGGCACGTGTGTGCGAGACTTGTCGATGTTGATGTGGTCAAAGAAGGTCGTGTTCATGAAGTAACGATAGCTCTGCGGATGGGTACCGTCTAGTCCCAGGTACTCGTCCAGGTTATAGGTACTCACCTCTGAGAAGTCCACATCGCCCTTCTCGTACCACTTGATAAGCTGCTCATAGGCACCGATCGGCGTAGTGCCCGTAGCCAGACCCAGCTTGCAGTCCGGCTTAAGAATCACCTGCGCCGAGATAATGTTCGCTGTCTTGCGGCTCATATCGTCGTAATCTTTGCAGCGAATAATGCGCATAGCCTGTCCTTTCTCGCGATTGATATCTGTACGGATGCGTTAAGTATAGCTCTTGCGCTATCCCAACTTGCCCACCAAATCGTCGAGCGCGCGTCTACGATGGCTGATTGCGTTCTTTTCCTCTGGTTCAAGCTCCGCCATGCGCTTTCCGGGGATGTCGGCTAGCTCAAAAAGCGGGTCATAACCAAAGCCATTGGTACCGCGCAGGTCATGTGCGATGCGTCCCTCACAATCGCCCTCACCGACAAGCACTTCTTCGCCGTCCTCGTCACGCGTCACAAGCACCACCGACGAGTGAAACCGCGCCGTACGTTCGTCATCGGGCACGCCATCCATCTCGCGCAGCATCTTTTCGTTGTTCGCCGCATCGTTACCATGGTCGCCCGCCCAGCGCGCCGAGTAGATGCCAGGCGCACCGTCCAGCGCATCCACCACAAGGCCAGAGTCATCAGCCACCGCCATCGCGAGGCCCGTCTCGTCGAGAGCGGCGCGCGCCTTGATGAGCGCATTCTCCGTGAACGTCTCTCCAGTCTCCTCGGGGTCCTCGAAGTCGCCCAGCTCACCAAGCGCCAAGAAGCGCATACCTACCATCGCAGGTGCCGCACCTAGGATGGCTTCGATTTCGGACAGCTTATGCGCGTTGCCCGTAGCCACTACCACCACATTCGTATCGCTCATACTTCCCCCTCGACCCAGAATTCCTCGTACTCCAAGTAAGACGGCTCAATGGTACTTTATGTAAGTGGCTTATGCTAGTAGCCGCCAAGCCGCACACGCGGTCGGGCGGCCAGTGTTCCAATCTTGCATTGGGACCCGCATTGGGGATACCCCCCAATGAGGGCTAATCCACATGCCCCACTTGAGGCTGTGCTTCGCGTCGCGCCCGCATGAGCAGCCACGCACCCACAAAGATGAGCGGCAGCGAGAGGAGCTGCCCCATGGTCACGAAGCCAAAGAGGTAGCCCAGCTGCACGTCGGGCACTCGTACGAACTCGATGAGGAAACGGCAGACGCCATACCACACGAGGAAGGTTCCCATAAAGGTCCCCTGCGGCCTCGGTGGCACCTTGCGTGAGAGTGCCCACAGCACAAAAAAGAGCGCAACCCCCTCGAGCAGCGCCTCATAAAGCTGCGAGGGATGGCGATACACGTTGCCGCCCGTCTCAAACATGACGCCCCACGGCAAATCGCACTCCTTGCCCCAGAGCTCCCCGTTCACGAAGTTCGCAAGTCGACCAAAAAAGAGGCCCCATGGTGCACCGCACGCGATCAGATCGCACGCCGTCGCGATGTTAATCCGCGTGGAGCGACAGACAATCGCGCCTCCCACAATCGCCCCAACAAGCCCGCCGTGAAAGCTCATTCCACCCTCATTGACAGCAAGAATGGCAAGTGGATGCGCCAGATAATAACCCGCCCCGTAAAAGATCACATATCCAAGCCGCCCCCCGACGATGATACCTAGGCAAACGCCTGTCATCACGTTAAGCACGTCATCGAGGGTGAGATCGAGTCGCCAACGGCGGGCGGTGCGATACATGATGATGCCAGCCAGCACGAAACCCGTCAGGTACGCGAGTCCATACCAACGCACCGTGAGCGGCCCTAGCGAGAACGCCACGGGGTCAAGCGCGTGATACAAATCGTCCAGAAACACTACGGCTCCAATCTCCCGACAACGAAAAGAGAGTATAGCAGGTGTGCCACAGGGACATGTCCCCCAAGGCACATCTGGTAGAATCTGATGACAGGCTACGGGCTCCATCACGAGCAGGAGGCACCTTCGATGTGTATATTTCGACTCGCAAACATCCTCCTCGAGGACACGCGCCACTTCCACGAGGCGCCGACGCTCTACGTGAGGACAACAGCCTTTGTTCGTCCCTCAGACAAAGAGGGGGCTTGGTGGCTAGGTGAGGGTCGGACGGACTTCACCACGTTCTTCAACGCGCTCTCGGTGGACAAGTGGCGGACCTATGCTGTCGCGCGCAACTTCTCGCTGCACCTCGAGCTTCGAGGCGCGACGGCGACCTATGTCCAGACCCACGCTGAACGACTTGATATCGAGGCGCATCCCAACGACCTGACGTGTCGGGAGCTGCCTGCATCCGAAGACTGGCAGACATACGACATCCCCCTCGTCACGAGCGAACGTGACGTACTCGTGGGATTTGTGCTCGTAACGGAAGGCGAGATTGAGCTGCGCTCTTCTTTCTATGCCTGCGAGGTCGATGAGGAAGAGGTGCGACCCATAGAGCTCGCCATCGCCACCACGACCTTCCGCAAGGAGGATTACGTCACGCGCAACATCGAGCTTGTACGGACAAAAATCCTCAAAACCGACGAGCGAGCGGCGGGGCATCTCACGATGCATGTGGTCGACAACGGGCGTACGCTCGATGACGAGGCTCTCTCTGGCGGCGGCATCTACGTCCACCCCAACGACAACGTCGGAGGGCATGTCTTGCTCATGGACGATGACGTCGAAGTGTCAGCTGAGTCGATTCTCAGAACGTACAACCTGCTCTCCCTCGTGCGCGATGACTGGGCCGAGGCTTTCGTAGCCGGAGGCATGATGAGCTGGGACCGGCCCGACCTCCTGTGGGAGGACGGGGGCTACATGACCCGCGAAGGCTTTTGCGACATCATCAAACACAACAAGGAGGACCTTCCGAGTCCTCGCGACTTCCCGCGCATGAGCGCAGTGCGCGGCATTGTGGGCAACGAAACCTACAGGCCCAACGAGCGATCCTTCTCGGAACTAGAGCAGCGATACGCCGCATGGTGGTACTGCTGCATCCCTGCCACCACGATTCGACGCGAGGGCCTACCCCTGCCCCTCTTTGTGCGCTATGACGACGTGGAATACGGGTTGCGTTGCAAGCCGCGCTTCATGACTATGAACGGCATCTGCATCTGGCACCTCGACTTCTCGCTGCGCTACAACGCCGCCGTCGAACACTATCAGACCGCTCGGAACAGCTTCGTCATACAGGCAACCACCGGCGTCGCCCCCCTCTCGAACTTCGAGGGTCAGCTCGTTGAACGCACGATGATCGAACTCACGAAGTTCAACTATGCCGACGCCGAGCTCATCCTCGACGGCTTCGAGGACTTCCTCAAGGGTCCGGGCTTCTTCGCGGCACCAGGCAAGGCCGAGGAGACCTACCTCGCGGCAAACAGACGGCGCGAGCAACTCGTGCCCTTCGATGAGCTGCGCGAGGCGGCCCTCGCCGAGACCGGTATCGATGTCGTGGACCTCGACCCCAACGACATCAGACGGGACTACCCGCTCGGCCTCACCCCACATGGGAGGGCATTCAGGGTCTCGCGCATGCAGACATTCCAGAAATCAATAAACGGCCAGCTGTTTGGAAGGCTCAGGCAGTATGCGGGGCCAGTCGCCGTCATTGAGGCCAACTTCAACTGGCCCGTCGGCAAGGTCTATGGCGTAGACACCATCATCGCAATCGATGTGCCCAGTAAGCGCGGCACCATCCGCCATCGCGACAACAAACGATGCCGCCTCATCTGGAAGCGCCTGCAGGGCGACCTCAAGGAGTATCACGCCAACCGCGCCGACATCGAAACCCTCTATCGCGAGGCTCGTCCCACGCTCACATCCATGAAATTCTGGAAGGATTATCTCGGCATGGAGTAACTCACGCGGATGGTTTCGGCTTCATCCGACCGCGTACGAGGCCGACGATCGTGGGCACCAGCGACACCGCGACGATGCCCACGATCAGAAACTCGAAATGCTCCTGTACGAAGGGAATCCCACCAAAGAAGTAGCCTAGCAGGATAAAGAGCGTGCTCCAGGTGATGCCACCGAGAATATTGAACACAACGAAGTTGTGCCACTTCATGCCGCCCATGCCCGCAAGGAACGGCACAAAGGTGCGGATGAAGGGAAAGAACCTCCCAAGGAATATCGCGAGGTTACCCCACTTGTCGAGAAACGCTTCCGATTTGGCAATGCGCTCGGGTGTCATGGCCTTGACCTTGCCCGAATCGATGATCTTTCGCCCGAGGAAATGACCGATAAAGAAGTTGCATTGGTCACCGAGAATGGCAGCACACCAGGCAACGCCAAGCAACATGAGGATGTTAAATCCGCCTCCTTGTGCAAAGAAGCCCGAAGCAAAGAGCAGCGAGTCGCCCGGTAGGAAGGGAAAGAACACCACGCCCGTCTCAATGAAGATGATGAGAAACACGAAACCGTATGCGGCGACAGGCCCAGCGGCAATCTGTGCGGCGATGAACGCTCGTGGGTCGCGCAATAGGCTCATGATGAAGTCAACAAATCCCATGGGAGCACCTCTCAGAGGAAGTCGCGGTAAAGCCGTTCAAAAAACGCCCCGGCACGCCGAGGCGAAATAGGAGAAGTGCGCTCGATGGGAACGGGCACCCGACAGAGGCTCCTTATGGCTGCTGTCTCCCGACCCTGACCAGGTTCGTAGTATGCCGTCACCCGAACCCATCGAACGCACTCGCTGTGTGAAGTATACCCAACCCCGTGCCACAGTGCAAGCCCAGAGATGCAGCATGAAGGCGCGCGAAAACCGCGAAATCACTCCACCTTGACTGCGACGGCATCCCCGACCATCCGCACCGTGGTGGCACGCGCCCACTGCAGGGGGTCGGTCGCCGTGGGGTCAATCTCCCTGAGCCGAGCAAGCAGCTCATTGGATGCGGCGAGTTCTGGAGTATAGTTGGCGAGCGGGCACACGTAGTCGACTCCGCCGCTGCGATGCTCAACGAGACCATGCCAAGTGGGATTCGCAACGTGTACATCTCCGCTTGCGTCGCGTACGAAGTCGCAGGTAAACATGCCCGAAAGAACCGCAGATGGCAGAGTGTACGCACTCACGAAGTCGCCGAGACCATACACGCAGAGCATCCCGTTCTCCGGAGTTACGCCCGAACCGTCCGTGGTGCGAATTCCACGACCCACGTAGCGCACTGGTTGTATGGACTGTCCCCTGCAACCTAGCACCAAGTCAACGCCTAGCCCCGCCAGGTACGATGCGTAGCCCTCCTGCTGATCGGTAAGCCTAGTCGGGTCGACAGAACCAGTAATCTCGTCCATCTCGTTGAAATGCAGGTAAACGACCACCGCGTCAGCCAGTTCCTTGGAACGTTCGACCTCCTTACGCATCGTCTCCTTGTCAAACGGCGCGGCATAGAAGTCGTTGGGCAAGTCGCTGAGCTTGTAGCCATTCTGCCCATAGGAGTATGAGAGGAACGCAATCGACATACCATTGCGTTCGACGACACGAATGTTGTCTCGGTCAGCCTGAGATGTGTAGCTTCCGATGGCCGTCACGTTGGGGTGTTGCGCCCATACGGATTGTGAGTGCTCAACGGCACTCGTCCACATGTCGAAGGTGTGGTTCGTGTTTACGTTTACCACGTCGAACCCCGCGCCTTCGAGTGCATCTGCCATGGTGTCAGGCGTATTGTAGCTGGGAAAACCTTGGTACTCGAAGTTGCCGTGCCCACCGAGAGTCGTTGCCTGGTTTACGAAGGCGATGTCATAGGGAGCTATTACACTGGACATCTGCTCGTAGAGAGGGGAGAAATCGTAGTTCCCATCCCCCGTAGTTCCAGCCCAGGCATCAGCGCTGGCAAGAATGTCGGCATTGGCGATATTGGCACCCATCGCACAAAACGACACGCTCGCCTCAGGCTTTGCTTCGCCGTCGACATTTGTCTGCGTGGCTTCTTCGTCACCGGACTGGACAGCCCCCAAGATTCCCCCTGGCTGGCTGCATGACACCACTACGCCGATGACGAGGACAACCAGCAGAAGGGCGCCGACGATGCCCCCCACCAGCATTGGATTCACGCCGCGATCGTCGCGTGCATGCTGCGCAGGGGCATCTGCCTGCTGCTTGGCCTTCTGCTGCTGCACCCGCTTGCGCGTCTGAGCGCTCACCTCGCGAGACTTCGCATTGGCGTTGGGCTTCGCGGGCTGCTTGGGCGCTGCTTTCTGAGGCTTGCGACGCGCAGTTACTTGCCGACCCGTAGCACTGCCCACACGACCAGTCGTACTGGCTGAATGCCGGGACGGACCCTTAGCATCGGTGGATACCACCCCGGTCGAAGACTTGCCTTGCGAACCGGTTGAGGACGCAGACGGACGTGCAGGGGGACGGCTTTTTTCGTCCTTAACGCGTTCGTTTGTGGTTTTCTCAGCCACCGTGTACCTCCCAGCAGCGCATGCGGCCATATTCAATTTTGCATGCTAGCAGGTATGAGGATATGATGCAAAGACAAACCGGACAGACGTTCACCTTGGCAAGCGCGAACTCAAACGCGAGCCCAAACACCGCAGGGCGAGGAACGCATTTGACCGCTTGGCCACAGCAAAATCGTGGTCAAGCGGTCAAATTATTGAATATGCCCACTGGCTGCTTACTGGTGATTGAGACTCTCCACCGGGTCGAGCTTTGCGGCACGTTGCGCTGGATACCAACCAAATATCAGGCCAGTCGCCACACACACCAGCACGGCGTTGATGATGGAAGTGGCATCGATGACCGGTGTGATGGGTTCGCTACTCGCCGTTATAGACGATGCTAACCCGCTGCCGACAATGCCCGCAAGACCAAAGGCGCCCGCCATGCCCAGTAGCACCCCGATGAACCCGCCCGTAAGGCAGAGGCATACGCTCTCGAGAATAAACTGGCTCGTGATGTCGATCCGCTTGGCTCCGAGCGCCTTGCGCAGACCTATCTCACGGATTCGCTCTGTCACGTTGGTGAGCATCATGTTCATGATGCCTATACCACCGACCAGCAGCGAGATGCCCGAGACGGTAACCATGATTGACTGGAATGACGAGGTCATGGTGTTCACCTGCTGCATCAACGACTTGTTGGACTCAACGCTTGCGGTCCTCGTTGCATCCTCATCCATGGAATCCTGCAGCTTATAGCGCTTCATGAGGTAAGACTTCGTCTGCTCCGCCACCACATCCGCGTCGGCCGTCTCACTCGTCATGGCCTCTAAGGAAGTGATGTTTTGCGTACCCGCCATACGCGCGAGCGCCGTGGTGATAGGCACAGCCCCTTCAATGTTGGTTGTCATGTATTCCGACACCGAATATATGTTTACCTTGTCGGCAACGCCCACTATAAGATAGTCGTCATTCCCGATTCGCAGTGACTTCCCCACTGCCGGCGCATCCACAGAGCCAAAGATGTTCTTGACGCTGTATTGGTCGATGACGATAACGCGCGAGCCTTGCTTCTCGTCCTCCTCGGTGAAAGCCGAACCCTGCAAGATGCGATACCCATGTGCCTCAAAGAAGTTACTCGTGACCCCATGGACGCTTCCCTCGAACTTCTTCTTCTCGTACATGGCGCTCACAGTGCTCTCGCAGCTAGGCATGGTGTAATCGACGCCAAGCACGTTAGCTGAGATGTCTTCTGCGTCTTCGAGGGTGAAGTTGTTGAGTCCCCTGAGGTTAATAGTAAGGATGCGCGCCGCGTTAGCGCCAAACATCCCCGCCATCTGATTCGAGATGCCGCCGATGATGGCATTCATGGTGATTACGGCACCGATGCCGATGACGATGCCCAAGATGGTAAGCGCACTTCGGCCCTTGTTTGCCGAGAGGGCACTCCAAGTCTCCTGCGCCAAGTCAGCCGGTCTCATGTGTTCCCCCTTCGCGCATTGACGTCTCCGCTGTGTCTCATCGCAGCCTCGACGAGAGCACGCTCTTCTTCCTCCGTAAAGAGTTTGCCGTCACGGATGTGCACCGTGCGGTCTCCCCAACCGCAGGTCTCGGGATCGTGTGTGATGACGATGATAGTCTTGCCCTGCTCGCCAAGCCGGGAAAAGAGTTCCATGACCAGTTCACTGGTCGCGGAGTCAAGGGCGCCCGTCGGCTCATCTGCCAAGATAAGCGCTGGATCGCTGACAAGAGCTCGCGCAATTGCCACGCGCTGCATCTGACCGCCCGACAGCTCGTTTGAGCGGTGGTCGTAGTATTCCTCCGGAAGGCCGACTACGCGCAGAGCCTTAATGGCACGCGACTCACGCTCTGCCACGGGAGCGTTGGTGTAGATGAGCGGCATCATCACGTTGCGCAGCACCGTGGCACGCGGTAGCAAGTTGTAGCGCTGGAAGACAAACCCGATTCGCCGGGCACGAAGCTCGGCAAGCTCATCGTCGTTAAGCTCGGAGGTGCTGATGCCCTCGATGCGATAGGTGCCAGAGGTGGGGCGATCGAGACCGCCCAGAATGTTCATGAGAGTTGACTTGCCCGATCCAGAGGGGCCCATCACGCAGAGAAACTCCCCGCGTGGCACCCGAAGCGTGACGCCACGTATGGCATGCGTGAATCCGGCAACCGACTCATAAATGCGATGAACGTCCTCTACCTCAATGACGTACTTTGATGCCGCCATGCTATTCACCCTGCCCAAGGGCGCTCGCCATCATGTCGAGATCGATTCCGAGCAGCATATCGCCTTCGGCGATGTCACCGTCCAGCGCAATCTCGGTCGCGCTCTCCTCAACGACCGTCACGGGGACCTTCTCATACGCCTGGTTCTCAGCATCCGTAATCTTGAGCACATACGGAGCGCCCAAATCGGCGCCAAACACAGCCGATGCCGGCGCGATGATTGCATCATCAAGGCTCTTTGTGACGACGCTGACCGTCGCCGTCATGCCCGGTTTAATCTTGTTGTCCTCGTTTGGGACGACAAGGTCGACTTCATAGGAGACGACTCCGGAAGCCGAATCGCTACCACCCGAGCCCGAACTTGAACCCGTAGCTACCGTCGCAATGCTCTGCACCTTCGCCTCGAGGGCGTAGTCGGGAATCGCCTGGAATAGCACCCTTGCGGTCTGGCCAACAGCCACCTGCTCGATGTCGACCTCGTTGATTTGCACGGCAACCTTCATCTGCGAGGTGTCGGCAATCTGGACGAGGGGTGCGTTGCCGTTTGCGCCGCTCTCAGATGTGCCGCCGGCAGCCCCTCCAACCGACTGGCCGTTCTTTGCGTTGACTGCCACGACATTTCCCGAGACAGGCGCGGTGATAACTCGCTTGTCGGCCTCCTTCTGCGCCTCGTCGAGCTCGGTGCGAGCTTTCTCGACCTCGGTATCCGCATCCTCGCGTGCATTCTCGGCCTCGTCACGCGCATCCTCAGCTGACCTGATCGCAGTCCTTAGCGCAGACTCGTTGTAGCTCTCCCAATCACCGGAGGCATTCGCCTCATCCCAAGCACGTTGCGCATCCGCATCGGCCTCGCTGATGCTGCGATATGCCTTGTCAACCTTCTCTGCGGCACGGTCGCGCGTACGCTCCGCAGTGCTCAGCTTCTCCTGAGCCTCGCGTACAGCGGCATCGAGCTTGTCGTTCTTGAGTGTAAAGAGCTGGTCGCCCTCCTTGACCTCCTGCCCTTCCACTACGGCAAGGTTCTCGATGATACCAGCGACCTCGGGCGAGACAACACTTTCGCTGACGGGTGCCGCCTTGCCTGAACCACCTACGGTAGCCTCGAACTCTCCCTTGCGCACCGGGACGGCGTTCTGGAAGGCCGTCTCGGCCATCAACTCTGTCGGGTCTTGGGATTTGCCGTTCATCGTGAAAGCAATGACGGCGCCGATGATCAGCACGAGAAGAACCCCGATGGTGATCATACGCTTGCGCCGCTTTGCTCTCTTGTTCTTCGCGAGCGTCTCGTAGGCGAGTTGCGCCGCTATCTCTTCGTCGCTTGGGGTGCCGAGCGAACCCGATTGCTGCTCTTCGGGCTTCGCCAAGTCCTTGGAGGAGTCGTCAGGAGCGTTCTCGTTGATCTCCCTTGGTGTGGTTTTTTCGATTTGGTTGTTGTTTGCCACTTGTTTCTCCTTGTGCCGGGGACCATTCCATTCTACACGTTGCGATATCCGCGCGATACCCTTTTTCTCATTGTGCAGAGCGTGCGAAACCGGTTTCGAGTAAGAAGACGGCGGGGAAAGAGACCAGCCTCTTTCCCCGCCGCTCTTTCTCGTGGCTTTGCTTAAGCGCGATTTGCGCGGTAGTACTCGATGAGGGCTTTGGTGCTAGCATCCTGCGTGGCAAGCGCCTCGTCATCGTGCAGGGCAGGAGTAATCTGCTTGGCAAGCTGCTTGCCCAGCTCGACGCCCCACTGGTCGTAGGAGTCGATGCCCCAGACGGTACCCTCGACGAAGGTGATGTGCTCATACAGCGCGATGAGCTCACCGAGCGTGTGAGGATTCAGCTCGACGCCAAAGATGGAGGTCGTCGGACGGTTCCCCTCGAAGCAACGGGCCGGAACGATCCACTCCTCGGTACCCTCGGCACGAACCTCATCGGCCGTCTTGCCAAAGGCAAGGGCCTTGGTCTGGGCGAGGAAGTTGCCCAAGAAGAGCTCGTGTACGTCCTGGCCCTCGCACTGGATGGGGTTGGCACTGTTCGCAAAGGCGATGAAGTCTGCTGGCACGGGCTTGGTGCCCTGATGGATGAGCTGGTAGAAGGCATGCTGGCCGTTGGTGCCGGGCTCGCCCCAGAAAATCTCGCCGGTGCCGCAGGTCACGGGGCTGCCATCCCAACGGACGGACTTGCCGTTGGATTCCATCGTTAGCTGCTGCAGATAGGCGGCAAAGCGATGCAGGTACTGGTTGTAGGGCAGCACGGCGTGGGTCTCGAACTCAAAGAAGTTGTTGTACCAGATGTTGATGAGGCCCATGAGCGCGCAGACGTTCTCCTCGAGCGGGGTCTCCTGGAAGTACACATCCATGTCATGAAAGCCCTTGAGCAGCTCCTCGAAGGTCTCCTTGCCATAGGCGAGAATGAGCGAGAGGCCCACTGCGGAGTCGGTGGAATAGCGTCCGCCAACCCAGCTCCAGAAACCGAATGCGTTCGTGGGGTCGATGCCAAAGTCCGCCACGAGCTCGAGGTTGGTGGAGACGGCCACGAAGTGCTTGGCGATGGCCTCGGCTTCCTTCTCTGCGGAGTCATCGATTGCGCCAGACTTGCGCAGGGAGTCGAGCAGCCACCAACGAGCCATCTTTGCGTTTGTGATGGTCTCGAGCGTGGTGAAGGTCTTTGACACGACGATCATGAGGGTGGTCTCGGGGTCGAGGCCCTTGACCTTCTCGGCGATGTCGTTGGGATCGATGTTGGAAACGAAACGGCATGCAGGACCATCGAGCTTGGCTTTGAGCGCCTCGTAGATCATGACGGGACCGAGGTCGGAACCGCCGATACCGATGGAAACGACGTTCTCGATGGCCTTCCCCGTGACACCCTTCCATTCGCCGGAACGCACACGATCGGCGAAGGCATACATGCGGTCAAGAACCTCATGCACATCGGCGATGGCGTCGCGGCCGTCGACGATAAACTTGCCAATGTCGGACTTCGGACGGCGCAGACCGGTATGGAAGACGGCGCGATCCTCGGTGGGGTTGATGTGCTCGCCGGCATACATCGCGTCACGACGCTCCTCGATACCCACCTCGCGCGCAAGCTGGACCAGCAGCTGGATGGTCTCGTCAGTGATGAGGTTCTTCGAGAGGTCGAAGTGCAAATCGGAAAGATCGTAGGAGAGGCGCTCGACGCGCTCCGGGTCGTTCGCGAACCAATCCTTGAGGCTGATTCCCTCTTCCTGAAGCTTCGCATAGTGGGCAGCGAGAGCTTTCCACGCAGGGGTGGTAGTCACATCAATGGGTGCAGCGGGCTTGGCGGGCATGCGCGCCTCCTTATAGTCGGAGATACAGTTGGTTATAGGTTAGCGCAATGCGATGCGCACACATCGAACACATCGGTTGGCGGCGAATACCTACCCGTGCGTGTACTTGGTCGCGGCGTGCAGCATGTTGATCTCAGCCAGCTCAAGCTCGCCGTCTATGTAGGGCTTGTACATAGCCTCGATCCGCGGCGCTCCCAGACTGCAGCCGCTACACATCTCGCAGCTCCCGTCGCCGCACCAATCAAGCCCCTTGGCAACGATGGCAATGCGCTCCTCGCGTGTGGTGTCCTTGATGAGCTTGCTCTTTGGCATATTGGCCCCTCTTCCTCGCTCAGCCCAGCACCTCCGCGGCGATGCGTGCTGACTCGCTAGCGTCCTTGGCATAGTAGTCGGCGCCGACCATCTGGGCATACTCTGGGTTGAGCACCGCGCCTCCCACCATTACCTTGCACCACGGCGCCTTCTCGCGCAGCAGCGCTATGGTCTCGGCCATGGCCGGCACGGTAGTCGTCATGAGCGCACTAAGACCCGCCAGCCGGATGTGATGACGCACGACCTCGTCCACGAGCATCTGCGGGTCAACGTCTCGTCCCAGGTCATGAATCTGATAGCCATAGTTCTCGAGCAGCATCTTGACGATGTTCTTGCCTATGTCATGGATGTCGCCCTTCACCGTACAGAGGGCAATCGCTTCCTTTGTGGGCACGTCTCCCGCCGGAGCAGCCTCGCGAATGGCGGCAAACCCCGCCTTGGCCGCCTCGGCTGACGCCATGAGTTGCGGGAGAAAGAAGCTTCCCTTCTCGAAGCGCACGCCCACCTCGTCGAGCGCTGGTATGAGCACGTCGTTCACGAGGCCCAACGGCTCGGCCCCTTCGGCGAGAAGCGCGCGAACCTCATTTGCCACAGGCTCTCCCCGCCCCTGCAGCACCGCCTCGCGGATTCGGTCGCTCGGAGACAGTCCTTGGCCGGACACGCCGCTAGTAGGCGCTCCCCCGGCGGACGTGGCGCTTGGCGTGGCGGCCCGCTCGGTGCGATCTGCATAGTCGGCGATGTAGCGCCCGGCACGCAGGTCCTCGCCGTTGAACACACGCCATGCGGCGACGGCGTCCATGAATCGCTGCGAGAGCGGATTCATGATGGCCAGGTCAAGCCCCGCCTCAAAGGCAGCCGTAAGGAAGGTCGCGTTGAGGAGCTCGCGGAAGGGCAGGCCAAAGCTTATGTTGCTCACGCCAAGCACCGTCCGCACACCGGGCAGCTCGGCCTTCACCAGACGCAACGCCCCGAGGATCGCGCGAGCGGCATCCTGGTTGGTCGAGACGGCCATCGTGAGGCAGTCAATCAGCACGTCTTCGCGTGGGATACCCCACGCATCACAGGCTGCCACGATGCGACGGGCTACGTTGAGTCGCCCCTCGGAGGTCGGCGGAATGCCGTCTTCGTCGAGCGCGAGACCCACGATTGCGCAGCCGTAGTGTGCTGCGATGGGCAGCACAGCGTCAAGAACTTCTTGCTTGCCGTTGCAGCTGTTGATGATGGGCTTGCCGGGATAGATGCGCACGGCTGCCTCGATGGCTAGGGGATCGGCAGAGTCAATCTGCAGGGGCAGCGTGGTGACGCCTTGCAGATCCTCAACCAAGCGCACGAGCGTAGCGGGCTCGTCGATC
The DNA here is from genome assembly GCA_900318935.1 of uncultured Actinomycetes bacterium. GTDB lineage: Bacteria > Actinomycetota > Coriobacteriia > Coriobacteriales > Atopobiaceae > RUG440. The sequence continues at coordinate 24,428 of ONMP01000024.1, read as the reverse complement.
TCGGGTAGGCCGGCATTGACATCGAGTATCTGCGCCCCAGCCCGCTCCTGTGCGAGCGCCTCGCCCATAATGTAGTCATAATTGCTCGTGCGCAGCGCCTCCTTGAGGCGCTTCTTGCCCGTGGGATTGATGCGTTCACCGATGACTCCCACTTCACCGGGGCGTAGCGCGCAGAGCTGCTGGGCACTCGTGACAACGAACGCGGCGTCCTCCCCACTATCGGCGCGACCCCTCCCCCCAGATAACAATCCGCCCAGCCGCGAATCCACGGGCAATGTTCCCGTATCGTCAAGCAAGGCACGTTCTCCCGCGATATAGGCCGGCGTCGTTCCGCAACAACCGCCCACCACGCTAACACCCGCCTCGAGCATGGAGGCAACTGCCGCGCAGTACTCCTCTGGCCTGATGTCATAGGTCGTCTGGCCGTCCATCACACGAGGCAGCCCCGCGTTTGCCTGCACCATGACGGGTCGGCGCGACCACGCGAGCATCTGCTCCACGAGCGGTGCCAGGTCTGCCGGCCCCAGCGAGCAGTTGATGCCGAGCACGTCCACGCCGAGTGCTCCCAACGTCACGGCTGCGACCTCGGGCGTCGTGCCTAGGAAGGTGCGACCGTCTTCGCCGAAGGTCATGGTGCAAAAGATGGGCAGATCAGAGTTTTCCTTCGCCGCAAGTACAGCCGCCTTAGCCTCGAGCAGGTCGGCCATGGTCTCGATGACGAACAGGTCTGCCCCGGCGGCATCAGCTGCTCGTACCTGCTCGGCAAAGAGGTCGTATGCCTCATCGAAGCTCATGGTGCCCAAAGGACGAAGCAAGGATCCCGTTGGCCCGATGTCAGCCGCCACGTATCGCGGACGAGCTGCGCGGGCGCACGCAATCGCCGCCTCAAAGACCTGCGCAACCGTGGGAACTCGCACCAGTCCCTGCGCATGGGCCGCCTCGGCGAGCTTGCGCGCATTCGCGCCAAAGGTGTTCGTCGTCACAACCTCACTGCCAGCGTTGACGTACGCCTCGTGAATCGCCTGAATCTTTTGCGGCTCCGTGAGGCATAAGAGCTCGGGCGCCTCCCCCGCCTCCAAGCCAACAGCCTGAAGCATCGTCCCCATCCCGCCGTCAAAGAGAAGGCGTTCCTCTCCTGCAAGCACGGCCGCAAGATGCGCGTCGGCTACGTGCACCTCACGTCTACGCAGGTGGTCGCTAGGGGCATGGATGCAAACGGTGGTTGCCATGGCGGGTCCTCTCGTATCGCAAACGTCCGTTTAGACTGTAGCAGCAGCCAACCCGGAATCCAAGCGCTACCATAGAGAAGAGCAGACAAGACGGAGTCAGGACAGGGAGGCATCTATGGGCACGGCATTGGTTCTGGAGGGCGGAGGATATCGAGGCGTCTTTACGGCGGGTGTCCTCGACGTGCTGATGGAGCGTGGCGTATACGATTTCGAAAGCGTGTGGGGCGTCTCGGCTGGAGCCCTTGCCGCCACGAGCTTCCTCTCGCACCAGATTGGACGAACCATCCGCATTATGCTTTCGTTTCGCGATGACCGGCGACTGATGTCGTTCTTTGCCCTCGCGACGACGGGAAGCATCGTAGGTGGGGACTTCCTATACCACACGGTGCAAGACGAACTGGATCCCTGTGACATCGAGACGTTCAACGCCAACAAGACCCGCATGTTTGCCGTAGCGAGCGACATAGAGCTCGGCTCGGCTCGCTACTTCGAGGTGCGCTCGCTGCCTGACGACGTGGACATGATTCGCGCCTCCTCATCGCTCCCGCTCGTTTCGACGCCAGTCGAGATCGACGGGAGGCAGTACCTCGACGGCGGAACCGCCAACTCCGTTCCGCTCGAGATGGCGCTTGGCCTGGCCGAGGCAGAAAGCGTGGAGGACTATGAGCCCGCCGAGCGTGCAATAGTCGTGCTCACACGCCAGCGTGACTACGTGAAGAGCAGGAAACTCGAAAGCGCGGCCCTCTTTAGTCGTCGCTACAATGACTATCCGCAGTACGCAGAGGCGCTGCGCACACGCGCCGAGCGGTACATGGCCCAGCGCGAGCCCATCTGGGAACTGGAAAGAGCTGGAAAGGCCTTGGTCGTCATGCCCCAGAAGCCCGTCACCGTCGCGCCAAACGAGCACTCGGGCGGCCCTCTCCTCGACCTCTACCTCCAAGGTCGCCACGAGGCCGAAGCTCACTTCGACGAGATCGCGAGCTTCATCAGCAAGTAATCACACGGACAAGGGGGACAAACGCCCCCATTGTCCTGTGGCTAGTCGCGACCGAGGTGGAATGCGAGTGCGCCGATGAGGTTCGCCTCGTTGCCAAACTGGCAGGTGACGACTTCAGGCTTCGAGAAGGGAAGGCCCTTCTTTGAGTCATATATGTGGTTAAGCTCCTCCGCGATGACGGCGGTTGCCTCGGGACGCGCGGAGATGCCACCACCGATGGCGTAGCGCTGTAGATCGAGCACGGACTGCAGGCTCATGATACCAGCAGCCGCAATGCGCGCGTACTCCTTCAAGACAGCGATGGCGTCGGGGTCCCCAGCGTCGTATGCGTCGAAGAGCATGATGCCGTCTGCCGCTTCCAGACCCTTGAGCTGAGCAAACTTCTTTGTGATGGAGTACGCCGAGATGCGCGAAGTCCATGCCCAGCCGCCCATACCCGCACCAGTGTCAGCAGAGTCCGCCAGAGCATCGAAGTCATAGACAAAGAGCGAGAGTTCTCCGGCACCACCCGAGCAGCCCATGAGTACCTGCTTGTTGAGCACGATGCCACCGCCTATGCCCGTGCCGAGAACCAACACGCAGCCATAGTTCACATCGGCGAGGGCACCGAACCAGCTCTCTGCATAGGCAGCGCACTTGCCGTCATTGGCGACGGTACATGGCTTGCCAAAGATGGCACCGTATTTCTCGGCCGCAGGATACTCATTCAACCACGCATAGGCACCACCCGTGTGCGCAATACCCGTTGCCGTGTCAATGCGACCAGGCATGGAGATGGCCACGCCCTCGTACTCGAAGTCCCTCACTGCGTCGCGCACGCCCTCAAGCGAGGTGAGCATTGCCTCCTCGGAGCCGGTGTTCGTCGTCACCTTGCCCTGATGGATGAACTGCGCCTTTCGATCCATAATCGCATACTTGATGAACGTGCCACCGATGTCGAGAACGAGGTACTGCTGTGCCATTGGGCCCTCCCTAGCCGAGAAGAATAACATCCCTTCCGTTATAGCACACTACCCGAGCGCGTCTGCAATCACGTCGGCCATGTACAGCTTGTAGGCTAGGCGCGAGGGCTGCGTCGGCACCGCACAGTGGAACCCCCGCGTCCCATGCGCGTCCGCAACTGCAAAGTACACTTCCCCGGGGACGCTATCCGCGTTCTCCGGATCGACGTTGCCGAAGCTCCCCGTGATGCCAACCCCCACGTCGGCCTCATACGCACACCTGCACGCCTCGGCCATAGCGAGGGCGGTCTCGACCGAATACACGCCGTGCTCGGCAATCGTTTCTGCAGGAACGCCCTGCGCGACTTTGGCCTCGTTGCTGTAGGTCACGAAGGCCCCCTTGAGCACGGCAGACGACCCCTCCGTGTCGGTAATGAGGGAAGCAACCTGTCCCGAGGTGCAGCTCTCCATGGTCGTGATCGTGCGTCGGTTTTCGATAAGGCGCAGCGTAAGACGACGATACTTCTCGCGCACGGCCAACTCGTCCACGATGCCCTCAGCCCCCACAACCTCTACCATTTCGAACATGACACTCCCCCTCGTCTCTACGCTCGCAGTATTGTCCGCACCTTGAGCGATGCATGCAACAGCCGTCGAAACGTTATGGCCCAACGCGTCACTGATCCAAGCTCATATCGCCCTGCTCGATGACGCCTGCGCGTCGCAATGCTACGGCCACAAGCCAAGCAATGACGGCCGGAATCACCAGACACACCAAGCCCATGCCCAGCCATTCGCGCACGCCGGGGACGATGCCGTCGGCAATCCAACCCGAGTACAGGCCAATCGGCCCCACGAGTCCACAGGTACCCATCCCGCTCGCGATGGCGGCGCCGTTCTGCTGCAGGCCAAATACTACGGTCGCAACGGGACCCGTCACGGCGCTTGCGACGAGGGCTGGCACCCAAGTGACAGGCTTCTTGAAGATGTTGGGCACCTGCAGCATGGATGTTCCCAAGCCCTGAGACACCACGCCAGCCCAGCCGTTGTCCGCAAAGCTCGCGGCCGCGTACCCCACCATCTGGGCACAACACCCAGCAAGTGCAGCTCCCCCGGCCAAGCCGGTAAGTCCGAGCGCAGCACAGATAGCAGCGCTGGATATCGGTAGCGTGAGCGCCGCCCCGACCAACACCGACACGACGATGCCCATGAGGAACGGTTGGAGGTCAGTGGCCCACATGATGAGGCCGCCCAACCAAGACGCCGCAGCCCCCACCCAAGGGCCGACAAGCAGCGCCAATGCACAGCCCAAACCAACGGTAACGCCAGGCGTCACCAAGATGTCCACCTTCGTCTCCTTCGACACGAGCTTACCCAGCTCGGCCGCAACGATTGCAACCACAAACACGGCAAGCGGACCACCGGCGCCTCCAGCCTCGTTTGCCGCATACCCAACGGCCGCAAGGGAATACAGCACGAGCGGAGGGGCGGCGAGCGCCGAGCCTATGGCCAGCGCCATGGCAGGTCCGGCCACCGCTTTGGCAAAGCCGCCTACCTGCCCAAGCATCTCGATGCCCGTCAGGTCTCCCAACGTCCCGAATATCGTACCGATAAGCAGTGACGCAAAGAGGCCCTGCGCCGAAAATGCCACGAACGACGCGTTGCTAACCAACTGTTGATGAAAGCGGACGTCGCTCACTCCACGCACGAAAAAAAGACCCGCCGAGAAAAACCCGACGGGCCTTCGCACTTGCTGCTGGTAGCAGACGTTAGCGCTTGGAGAACTGCGGACGCTTGCGGGCCTTCTTCAGACCGTACTTCTTGCGCTCGACGGCGCGGGCGTCACGGGTGAGGAAGCCAGCCTTCTTGAGCTCAGGACGATACTCGCCAGCCTCGAGGAGAGCACGGGCGATGCCGAGACGAAGTGCGCCAGCCTGACCGGTGATGCCGCCGCCCTTGCAGTTGGCGAGAACATCGAAGCGCTCGACGGTGTCGGTGACGACGAAAGGTGCGGTTGCGTTGTCGACGAGCTGCTTACGACCAAAGTAGTCGATGGCATCGCGACCGTTGACGGTTACCTTGCCGGTGCCGGGGACCAGGCGCACGCGCGCGACGGCCTCCTTGCGACGACCGGTGCCTGTGTAGACTGCTGCGTTATCGGCCATCGTTTACGCCTCCAGTTCAATCTTGACGGGGTTCTGAGCCGCATGCGGATGCTCGGGACCAGCGTATACCTTGAGCTTCATGCCCTGCTTGCGACCGAGTGTGGTGTGCGGGAGCATGCCCTTGACGGCGTGTTCGACGACCCACTCGGGCTTCTTGGCCATAGCCTCCTGGAAGGACTCGAGCTTGAGGCCGCCCAGATAGCCGGAGTGACGCCAATAGGTCTTTTGCTGAGCCTTGTTGCCCGTAAGTTTGACCTTGTCGGCGTTGATGATGACCACAAAGTCACCCGTGTCGGTGTGCGGGGTGAACTGCGGCTTGTCCTTGCCGCGAAGAATCATGGCTGCCTTGGTGGCAAGGCGACCAAGCGTGGCGCCATCGGCGTCGATGAGCACCCATTTGCGCTCGACCTCGCCGGGCTTGGCGTAACGAGTCGTTTTCTTCACTTGACTCCTCCATACGTACCTACGTTGTGCGACAACCCCTGGACTGATCGCCGCTGCTTATGAGTTTTGCCAGAGATTACGGGGCTCTGCAAAAGAAGCCTGTAAAGTATACAGCACTTTTTTCAAAACAAGCACAACACGCAAGAAAAAGGGGAAATGATGAAGGGAGGCCGGACAAGGGGGACGGGGTAGTTGAGCGCCTTCTCGGCCAGGCCAACCATGCGCAGGAGCCGCATACCCTCGTCATAGGCTTCCTGCTTTGGCTTTCCCAGCAGTTCCATAGGAGGCAACATGACGTTTTCGATTACCGTGCGGTGCCCAAAGAGATTGAAGGACTGGAACACCATGCCCATCTTCTTGCGCACTTCGTTGATGTTGCACGCGGGATCGGTGACCTCCACGTCGCCAAACCATAATTGGAGCCCCGCTTTGGATGAGATGTACGCAAGGAGCTCTGGTTGATTGTATAACGATGAACGCGTATTCGCATAGGTCATCTGGAGAAGCCACCCTCCGACATAGAAGAGATCGCGCAGCACTCGGGCCATCTCGCCGTAGCGTTTCACGTCCAGCAGTTGTTCCCCGTGCGAGACGGTCACGGCAGCCGTCTTGTTCGAGGGATCGACATTAAATGTCTTTGACCGTTGTGGTCCCATCGTTCTGCGCGGAGGAAGGCCGTGCGCGGCAACGACGAGACATCGCCCGCTCATTCGAGGAAGCCGTTTAGGTGGTTCGGGAATGCGGTGTAGTCTACACTTGGAACGCCCCGTCCGCCCCACGCTATTCCATCAGGTAGAGCTGTCCCGAAAAGGGCGCGAGCGTGCACGTGAGTCGGCTGTCCGCGAGCTTGAACCAGCGACAGTCATCCTCGTACGTCGCGCCGCAGAACCGCTCCCAGTCGGTGTTGAGCAGCATCCGCGCACGGTGCGCCGTCCCCAAGTCAACCTCGTAATCGGGCAGCCTCTTGTCCGAGAGGTTGAGCACGCAGAGCATCCGCTCGCTCGTGCTTCGCCGCTCGAAGGCATATACCACGTTAGTGGGGTCGGACACCTGACGCCACTCGAACCCGTGATCGTCGTAGTCGTCCGCCCAGAGTGCCGGGTGGTCGGCCACGAGCCCGTTCAGCTCGGTGCAGAACCTGTAGAACGAGTCGTGCAGCGGGTACTGGCGAAGCGACCAGTCCTGCTCGCGCAGCTCGTCCCACTCGCGCAGCTGCGCGAGCTCCCCTCCCATAAAGTTGAGCTTCTTGCCAGGGTGGGCGTACATGTACAGGACCAGCGTCCGGGCCTGTGGGAACTTCTGGTCGTAGTCGCCCCACATCTTCTGGACGATGGTGGCCTTCTCGTGCACGACCTCGTCGTGGGAGAACGGCAGCAAGAACCGCTCGCTGGGGTAGTACATCATGGAGAAGGAAAGCTTGTGGTAGTTGGCGCCGCGCTCCTTCGGCGGCGTGCGAAAGAGGTCCAGCGTGTCGTTCATCCACCCCATGTCCCACTTGTAGTCGAAGCCCAACCCTCCCTGGCTTGCGGGGGCCGTGACGCCGGGGTAGTCGGTGGAGTCCTCGGCTATGAGCATGGCGCCTGGGTTGAGGTAGTGCAGGCCACCATTCATGTTGCGCACGAACTCCACGGCAGGCGCATTCACGCCGAGGGCCTTGTCGCCCTGCCTGTAGACGATGCGGCTGATAGCGTCCATGCGCAGGCCGTCGAAGTGATAGGCTCCGAGCCAGTAGTTGGCGGCGCTCTGCAGGAAGGAGCGAACCTCGCCGCGCTCGTGCGCGAAATTGTAGCTGCCCCATTCGCTCTTTGCCCCCTTTGGGTTGGCGGGCTCGAACAGCGGCGTTCCGTCATAGCGCGCAAGGCCGTAGTCGTCGGTGGCAAAGTGCACGGGCACGAAGTCCAAGATCGCCCCTATGCCCGCGCCGTGCAGCATGTCCACGAGCTCCATAAGCTGGCGTGCGGTGCCATAGCGGCTGGTAGGAGAGAAGAAGCCCGTGGGCTGATATCCCCACGAGCCGTCGAACGGATGCTCCATGAGCGGCAGAAACTCAACGTGCGTGTAGCCGGTCTCCCTGAGGTAGGGAATGAGCTGATACGCGATCTCCGCGTATGTGAACCAGTCGCCCACCTCCGTGCTCCGTCGGATGCCACTGCGCTTGCGCCAGCTGCCCAGATGCAGTTCGTAGATGTTGAGGGGCTCGTCGTAGCAGGTGGAGCGATGGGCCATCCAGCCGTCATCGTGCCAGTCGAACGAGAGGTCGCGCACGATCGAGCGATGCGAAGGCCGCAGGTCCATGCCGTAGCCGTAGGGGTCGCAGTGCTCCCTGGCCTCTCCGTCGTGGTGGACTACGTAGGCATAGGGGTCGCCCGGGCCCATGCCGTCTACGCGTGCCTCCCAAAAGTTGTCGTCGGCGACCCGATGCATGGGCACGTCGCCCATGTTCGTGCGCACGTCGATGTGATCCGCCGCAGGCGCGTAGGTGCGAAACGTCACGCCGCCGTCTTGCGTGTGCGCGCCCAGCCAGGTGTGGGCAAAATACTCAGCTCCTGTATAAAAGTCTTCGATGTTCATGAAGCCTCCCGCCCGTCTGGATGTAGCCGAGACATGGTACTCCAATTGCCGATGCATAACGAGTGCAAATTTCGGGCGGAAGGACTGAATCCCTAAGAATGGTGTTCCAAAAAGGGTTGCCGTGCGGCACTCAGGGCATCTCGTTATAACGCGCGACGTCCAGCAGTTGCTCCCTGTGCGAGACGGTCACAGTGGACACCATCGTACCGAAGCAGTTGACGACGCCGATGAAGAGGTCCATCACGGCGTCGATGCCGATGATGCAGGCCAGCGCCTCCGACGGGACGCCGAGCTGGAGCAGCAGCGCGGAGAAGGCGACGAAGGCGCCTCCCGGGACGCCCGGCGTGGCGAGCGTGATCACGGAGGCGGAGACCAGCAGGGAGACGACCCCGGCGGCCGGGACTTCGACGCCGAACAGCTGCGCGACCAGCAGAGCCGTCGTCGCCCGGTAGAAGATAGATGACGATCTTGAGCGCGTTGATGAACATCGTCCGGCCTGGCTCCAGCACCGTGTCGTTCAGCGCCATGTATGCTGCCTGCGGGACCGCGATCCTGCAAAGGACTCCAAGAAGAACCGCGGCGGCAAGGCAGCTCATCGTCTGGTATAGGAAGGAGTAGGGAGAGCGCTGCGCCTCGATCCTCACCGTGTTCCTGCCGTCCCGGTGCCTGTACCTGAGCCGGCCCCCGAACGACTGGAGAACCAAACCGCGTATCACCCTCGCTTGCTCGCCCTCCCCCTCTGCCTCGAGGGAGAACCCGAGCGGCATGACCTTCTCGGAGAAAGGAAACTCCCACCCGGGCACGGTCAGGCTGATGGTCAGCGTACCGAGGAATCGACTAGCCTTGACCGTGATCCGCTGCTGGCGTCCGGAGTCCGCATGCTCCATCAGCGAGACCATGCTCTCCTCGAACATGAGCATGGCACGGTTCTCTTCCACGGGCCTCATGCGGAGCTGGGACAGGTAGTCCTGCATCGAATCGAGTGCAGCTGGCTCGGCCACATCTCCCATCATTCTACACAGGGGACAGGGGGGACGGGGACGTTTGTCCCGCACGCGGGACAAACGTCCCCGTCCCCCCTGTCCCTTTTTTGCCAGTTTATTGCTCTTCGAGCACCAGCTCCGGGGCTGCCTGTCGATACGCCCGCGGACCTTGCCCAACTATCTGCTTGAAGCGATAGCTAAAGTTGCTTTCGGAGTTGAAGCCCACGCGTCTGGCGATGGCCGCGCTGGTAAGGGTAGTTTCGGCGAGTAGTTCCTTGGCGCGGCTAATGCGATAGCGCAGCAGGTAATCATGTGGCGTTGTTCCCATCTGGCGCTTGAAGAGCCGAATAAGGTGGCTCGGGCTTACGGTGGCTACGCGCGCGAGGCTGTCGAGCGTAAGGTTCTCTCCATAATGGGCGGCAATGTGTGCGCGGGCGAGCGCCACGGGGTTCTCGTTGGCGGAGGAGTCCGCGTGCTGCGCCGCGGCGATGAGCTCGCACATGAGCCCGTGCACGGCAAGGCCGCAGCGCTCGCCGTTCTCAATGGATTCCGTATCCATGAGCTCGAACAACACCTTGAAGTGGGGCTGGATGCGGCCGAGTGCGATGGGCACGGGGGTAAGCTTGGGGAGCCCGAGCATCTGGCCGGCGAAAGACACGCCACCGCCGTCCACATGCGTCCACAGGTGATACCAGTGCTTGTGGCCAGGCGCGGTCCCGTAACTCTGGGGACTGCGGCAATCCATGAGCAATGCCTGTCCCTGCGAGAGCTCAATCTCCTGGCCAGCCTGCCGCACGATGCCGCAGCCCGCCAGCGTGTAGAACACGATGAAGCTATTCTTGTCCGATCGTGCGGTCATAAACCGCGATCGGGCGTAGAAGTCACCGACCTCGGTGCAAAAGTATGGCTGAGCTGCGGCGCGTACGCTTGGCGTGGCAATGATCCAGCGACTGCGCTCCTCGACGTCCATGGTGTAGGTAAGCATGGCGACTCCTGTTGTTGCCCTTCTTCTGTTATGCGCATAAATCGAAAGTATAGGGCAATTCTAGGTATGGATGCTCCAAGAATTACAACTTAAACTTCTAGATAAGGGTGGTTGAGGATAAGGCAATATTCCGAAAGGAGAGAACGATGAGCGTGTGTCATTTGGCGGTGGACATCGGGGCGTCGAGCGGGCGGCACATCGTGGGGCAGGTCGTGGATGGCCGCATGGAGCTGACTGAGGTCTATCGCTTCGAGAACGGTCTTGCTCACAAGGGCGGTCACCTGTGCTGGGACATCGACGCGCTGGCCGAGAGCGTGGTCGCCGGACTCGCGGCCACAAAAGAAGCCGGCTTTACGCCCGCGACCGTCGGCATCGACACCTGGGCCGTGGACTACGTGCTGCTCGACAAGGACGATCGGCGCTTGGGCGACTGCGTTGGCTACCGCGATGCTCGCACTGACGGCGTGCGTGACGCGTTGGAGCTGGCGGGGATTCTCTCCTTTGACGAGCACTACGCGCGTACGGGGATTCAATACCAGCAGTTCAACACGGCCTATCAGCTGTGCGCGCTCAGCCGCGAGAATCGCGAGCATCTGGACAACGCGACGGCCATGCTCATGGTGCCCGACTACCTCAACTGGGTCCTCACGGGCAAGAAGGCGCAGGAGTACACCAACGCCAGCACGACGGCGCTGGTTAACGCGCAGACCTGCGACTGGGACGACGAGCTCATCGATCGCCTCAACCTGCCGTGGGACGTGTTCCAGCCCATCCGCATGCCGGGGGAGAAGCTGGGGCACCTGCGCCCCGCAATCGCGGAGAGTGTGGGCTTTGATGCCGAGGTTGTGCTCGTGGCCAGCCACGACACAGGCAGTGCCTGGCTCGCCGTGCCCGCGCGTGACGAGCGTGCCGTGTACTTCTCGAGCGGCACCTGGAGTCTGGTAGGCGTGGAGAATCGCACGCCCATATGCACGCACGAAAGCGCAGCTGCCAACTTTACCAACGAGGGTGGCTACGAGCGGCGCTACCGCTATCTCAAGAACATCATGGGCCTGTGGATGATTCAGAACGTGCGCAAGGAGCTGGGCGAAAAGACCGGTACGGCGCCAACGTGGGACGAGCTGGTGAAGGCCGCCGAGCAGACGCGAGCTGCAGGTTTCCATGCGGTGGTGGACGCCGACGATCCCGAGTTCCTAGCACCGGCAAGCATGCTTGCCGCGTTGCGCGCCGTGTGCGAGCGCAGTGGCCAGAGCGTGCCTGCCACGATGGGCGAGTATGCGCTGACCGTGTACGATTCGCTGGCGGACGACTACGCTCGCACCATCGACCAGATGCGCAAGCTCACGGGCGTGAACTACACAAGCATCAACATCGTGGGCGGTGGCTCCAACAACGGCTACCTCAATCAGGCTACAGCCGATGCCTGCGGGCTACCCGTGTTCGCGGGACCCACCGAAGGTACGGCGCTGGGCAACCTCATGGTGCAGTTCATCTACGCGGGCGAGTATGCCTCGCTCGAAGAGGCGCGCATCGCCATAAAGAAGAGCTTTGAAATCAAGGAGTATCTGCCGCGATAGGCAGCAAAGGATAAGGAGAAGAATCATGGCAATCGAGAATCTTGAGTTCGTAAAGGGCTTCACCCGCATGTGCAACGATGGCTGGCTGCAGGGTTGGCACGAGCGCAACGGCGGCAACCTCACCTATCGCATGACCGAGGCTGAGGTGGATGCGGCACGCGCCGACTTCGACGAGCCCCGCGAGTGGGTATCCATGGGCGTCTGCGACGCGACGCTGGGAGGCTCGTATTTCCTCGCTACCGGCTCCGGCAAGTACATGCGCAACGTGGCCGATGACCCCGCGCACAACATCGGCATCGTCCAGGTCAATGAGACAGGTGACGCCTACCGCATCGTGTGGGGCCTTCTGGACGGCGCCAAGCCCACGAGCGAATTCCCCAGCCACTACATGAACCACTGCGTTGCCGCCGCGCGCACGAATGGTGCCAACCGCGTGATTTACCACGCCCATACTCCCAGCGTTATCCAGATGAGCTTTATCGTGCCGCTCACCGACCGCGACTTCACGCGCCGCCTGTGGCAGATGATGACCGAGTGCGTGGTCGTGTTCCCCGCTGGCGTGGGAGTCGTGCCTTGGATGGTGCCCGGCGGCGCGGCCATCGCCGAGGCGTCGAGCGAACTCATGAAGACCTACGACACCATCGTGTGGGCGCACCATGGCCTCTTTGCCGCCGGTCCCGACTTTGACACCACCTTCGGCCTCATGCACACGGTCGAGAAGGCGGCTGCCCTGTACTGCGGTGCCCGTGCTGCCAACGGCGGTTCCGAGGACTGGCTCAACAAGATCGAGGATAAGGGTCTCGTTGACACCTGCCACGACTTCAACATTGCCATCAACGAGGCGTTTGTCGACTAAATGAAAGAATTGGCAAAAGGGGCCAGACCTCTTTTGCCACTTTGAAGGGAGTTTGAGATGCTAGTAGAGACCAAAGCGAAGGTGGCAGTGTTTTCCGTAGCACTCGGTGCGTACCTGCCCCAGTTCCCCGAGCTCGTGCCTGAGTTCGAGCAGCAGTATGCCGACTTTGTTGCCTCCCTGCCCGATACGGTGGAGGTCGTGGACGGCGGCATGTGCACCACCAAGGAAGCCGCCCAGGCCGCGGGTGACAAGTTCCGCGCTGCCGACGTAGACCTCGTGTTCTGCCAACTGCTCACCTACGCCACCAGCTACAACATGCTGCCCGCCATCCGCGACCTCAACGTGCCCGTCGTTCTTGTCAACCTCCAGAAGGTTCGCTGCCTTGACTTCGAGAAGGCCGGCACGGCCGAATGGCTGGGCATCGGCTATGCGGGCGGTGCCGTGGGCGAGATGGTAGCCGACCTGGAGCGCGCCGGCAAGCGCCACGCCGTGATCACCGGCGTCGTGGAGGGTGGCGACCCGCAGGTGACCGCCGAGATTGAGGACTGGTGCCGCGCCGCACAGGTGCGCCGCCGCCTTCGCTACACCAACCTCGCGCAGATCGGCCGCCCCTATCCGGGCATGATGGACCTCTACATCGACGAGACCAACCTCTACCACCGCATGGGCCTCTATACCAAGCAGTTCGACTGGGAGAAGATGTGGGCCATTGCGGATGACGTCACCGACGAGGACGTCATCGCCGCCAAGGTCGCCGACATCCACGACACCTTTGACATCTTGGGCGACTACGATGAGGCGAGCATTCACGAGATGGCGCGTTACGTCGTGGCGTTTGAACAGTGGGTCAAGGATGAGGAGCTGGGGTTCGTGGCGAGCCACTACGACGGCTTCGCGCAGGGCAAGGCCGGCGTACTCGACTCCATGCTCATCCCCGCGTTCTCCATGCTCATCAAGCAGGGCATCGCCTGCGCCGTCGAGGGCGACATCAAGGTGGCCATGGGCATGAGCATCATGAAGACGCTCTCCGGCGCCTGCCAGCTCTCTGAGTTCTACACCTTCGACTTCAACGACGACGTGGTGCTCATCGGCCACTCTGGCTCGGGCGACGCGGACTTCTCAACCGCCCGCAAGGCCTCCATGGAGATCGTGCCAGTGTTTCATGGCAAGGCGGGCGGCGGCTTCCTCACGCGCTTCTACCCCAAGGCCGGCCCCATCACCTACCTGGGCATCACGCAGGACGCCGACGGGCACTTCAAGTTCGTGGTGAGCGAGGGCGTCATCGAGGACGGGCCCACGCTCGGCAATGGCGACACTACCTTCCGCACGCGCTTCTCCATCGGTGCGCGCGAATGGAACAACCGCTGGTGCGAGTGCGGACCCACGCACCACTTCGCCGCCGCGCAGGGCTCCTGGACCGACACCATCTGCAAGGTTGCCAAGATCCTGGATGTGCCCGTGGAGGTCGTCTGCCGCTAAGTGTGGAACTGGCAAAAGGGAGTACCCCTTTTGCCACTTGTCCCCACAGCAAAAAGGGGGATGTAACAAAAGCCTTCGGTTTGGTTGGCCGGTCGCGGCGGTTGTGAGGGCCGTCGCGACCGGCCTCTTTCCGTCGTCTTGAGCGAGCGGGGGCTTCTCCTCTACACTGCCAGGGCGTAGGCCATCTTCCTTATGTTGTGTCCCATCGCGACCATCCGCATCTCGTGGTCCACCTTCTCCCGGCCCCGCAGGAGGAACCGCCTGAACCCCCAGTTGCGCTTGATGTCGCCGAAGATGGTCTCGACGTCGACGGACCTCTGCTTCCTGAGCGTCGATCCGCGCTCCGTGCGCAGCATCTCCGACGCCCTCGCCCTGAACGCGTCGAGGACGGGGTTCACGCGCAGGATCCTGACGGCGTCCGGGTCCTTCGACCTGAAGCACCTCTTCCTGAGCGGGCACTCCGGGCGGCCCTCGCACACGTATATCTTGGTCACGGACTCGTAGCCGAGGTCGCTGGTGACCGTCCTCTCCCTCGAGAACGAGAGCGTGCGCCCGCCGGGGCACACGTAAGTGTCGGATTCCTCGTCGTGCTCCCAGTTCGCGGGCCTCATCGGGTCCTCGCGCCACTTCTTGTTCCTGCACTCGCAGAAGAACTCGTTGTGCCTCGCGTAGGCGTCGCAGCCCTGCCCCTCCAGCCAGGCGTAGTTCTGCTCCGAGCCGTAGCCGGCGTCGGCGACGATCTCGGATGGCAGGTGGCCGATGGTCTCGCGCGCGTGCTCGAGGTGCTCGATCGTGCACGCGGTGTCGTTCGGCCGCTGGTGGCAGGTGACGTCGAGTATGAACTGGCCCTCGGTGCCGGCCTGCACGTTGTAGCCGGGCTTGGTCTGGTTTGTGAGCGAGTCCTCCTTCATGCGCATGAAGGTCGCATCGCGGTCGGTCTTCGAGTAGCTGCCGCGACCGGCAAGGATCTCCTCCTGCTCCTCGTAGCGCCCCATGCGCTCCCTCCACTCGCCCTCGAGCATGCGCTTGGCCTTCCTCAGGGCCCTTCCCTCGTCGTCCCTGGGCCTCTTGCCGACCCGCTTCCTCCCGATCCTCTCGTTGATCCTGCGCGCCGCCTCGGCGATGGCCTCGGAGTCGACCTCGGCCGGGTCCTCCGGGGCCAGTGCCTCCTCGTCGTCGTCCATCTCGTCGATGGCCGCCAGGTGCGCGTGCACCCTGGCCCTGAGCTGCTCCTTGTACCTCTTGGTGGACTTCGCCCACACGAAGGTGAACCTGTTGGCGTTCGCCTCCATCCTGGTGCCGTCCAGGAAGTAGGTGTCGAGCGTCACCAGGCCCATGTCGGCGAGCAGCTGGATGACCTCGGAGAACACCTCCTCGAACACGTGGCGCACGCGCTCGGTGCGGAAGCGGTTTATGGTCATGTGGTCGAGCGGCCTCATGCCGCAGATCCAGAGGAACCCGACGTTCTCCCTCGTCGCCCGTGCGATGGCCCGGCTCGAGTAGACGCCCGACGCGTAGGCGAGCAGGATGACCTTCAGCATCATCTGCGGGTCGTGGGCCGGCGCGCCGCCGCCCGGGTAGAGCGAGGTCAGCGTGGACCTGTCGATCGAGCGCACTATCATGTCGACCACGCGCGCCATCGAGCCTTCCGGCACGAGGTCGCCAATGTCGGGGGGCAGCAGCATCGGCTGGTCCTGCATGCAGGGTATGAACTTGGGCTCCGACATCGTCCCCACCTCCCAAACTACTTCATACATTTTACCATATATGCGCAGGTATACATGGGTATGTGAGCGTTTTCGGGAGGTCTGCCTCCATGCCTCGCGACATCAAGAATCGGGCGGACGCGTGGGAAGTCCGCCCGATTCGTAAGGCACCTTATGTTACAGCCCCGCCCCCCTGTCCTACTGTTTGCGGTACTCTTGCGGTGTCATGCCTGCGTATTCGCGAAAGCGCGCGTAAAAGCTCGTGAGGTTGGCAAGCCCCACCGACTGCGCAATATCGTAGATGGGTTGAGGGGTTCCGCGCAGCATGAGCGCTGCATGACGCATGCGCTCTGCGTTTACCAGTTGCTTGAACGTGTATCCAGTGGCAGATCGGATGAACTTGGAGAGGTACGTGCGCTCATATCCCAGGTCGGCGGCCATCTGGCCCAAATTGCCCTCTTTGTAGTGGTTGCCAATGTACTCGCGCACACGGCCCACGAGCTCGGAGCGCTCCCATGCCACGTCGTCGAGCTGACCGTGTGGTTCGTAGGTGCGCATGAGGTGCGTAAACAAGGCCGCGAGGAAGAAGTTTATCAAGTACGGGCTTGTCATGTCGGGCTCCAAGCGCTCGCAGAGGACTCGCTCCACGCAGGTACGCACGACCTCGTCCTCTGAAGTGTGATAAAAGCGCCATTCGCCGTGTGGCGCACCGATCGTTGTGAGCTGGGTGGCAAAGGGGGAGGCCAGGTCGGCAATGCCGTCGAGCATGAACCCGTCGAAGAACTCCTCGGGAAGGATTATGTTTACGGCAATGTCGTCGGGACCGGTTTCGCCCACAGAATGAGGCACCTGCCTGTCGAGTACGACGCATTCTCCCGAACTCAGCGTGGTGGGTTTTTCATCGACCTCCAGGGGGAAGTTGCCAGAAAGACAGTACGTGATAAGTACGTACGAAAGAATATGCTCGGGCGTAGGGGGAGAGCAGGTTGGGTGGAAGGCGACAATGTGACGATGATCGGCAAAGTCGCGCCCTTGTCCAAACAGATATACCTGGCGACCTTGGTAATCTATGAGTGGGTACTTGCTGCTAATGTGTTCGACGATTTCTTCATACGTATGAGTTTGCATCCCTGCGGCGCTGCGTATCGCCTCGGGTAGGTGGTGGACTTCCATTGCTTTCCTCCGCTCTGGGGGCGTGTCTGACTGGAACAATAGCACCTCATTGGCCATGTGCACAAATTCATAGGTTACAGCACACAAAATCATATTGTTGCAGGTAGAAGTTGTTTAGTAAGGTATATGCAACATCCATAACACGTAAGGAGCTGCAATGGCCTTCTGCAAGGACGCACAGTGGATCTCGGGTCCCATATATGATTACGGAAGCGATGACGCGGGTTACTACCAGGATCACCCCAACCACGTGCTCGTGAGGCGCTTTGCCGCAGGGTCATGCCAGATGGCCACCCTGCGCGTTGCCGTACTTGGCTATGCGCGCGTTGTGCTCAATGGCAAGGCGGTGAGTGATGCACGGCTGTTGGGCGACTGGACGAACCCCACCAAGGTTGTGTACTACGACACGTTTGACGTTGCGAAATTGCTGCACGAGGGAGAGAACGAGCTGGTTGTGGAGCTCGGTAACGGCTGGTACAACCCGTCTCCGCTCACGATGTTTGGCAAGTACAACCTGCGCGAGCGCCTTGCGGAGGTGGGTACGCCCACGGTGCTCGTTGAGCTCAACATCGACGGCCAGATCGCGCTTGTCTCGAATGAATCGTGGACTTGCTACGAGGGCGGGCTCCTGTTTAACAACGTGTATTTGGGCGAGACCCGCGACCTTGCCAGCCAAGCGCGTGAGCTTGCCATTGTGTGCACACCGAACACGCGCAACCTTGAGCCCGCGGTGGTCGAGCGTTGTCGGTGCTTCGAGCCGGTGACGCCAGCGAGCATTCGCGAACTGGAGGACAAAAGCCTGTTCGTTGACTTTGGAGTCCTCAACACGGGCATGGTCGACCTTGCCTTTGACAGTCATACGGGGCGCGAGGTTGTCGTGCGCTATGCAGAAGAGGTGGACGAACACGGCATGCCCTACTATGCCTCAAGTTATGCGGGCCTGGTTGGCGAGGTAGTGCCCGAGGGATTTGCGATTCCTGGTGGTCCCGGTGCGCCTGAGCGTGCCATGCAGATCGACCGCATTCTTTGCGTTGAGGGCAAAAACCACTTTGTGAACACCTTTAGCGTGCACTCGTGCCGCTATGCACACATAACGGGTATCGAGCGTGGTGACCTCCAGCATCTGGCCTTTGTGCCCGTGCATACAGACCTTGTTGCAACGGGTGACATCCAGACAGGCAACGAGTTCTTTGGCGCGCTCGTGGATGCTGCCGTGCGAACCAAGCTCAACAACGTTCACGGTGTATGGGAGGACTGTGCGCGTGAGCGCCTTGGCTATGGCGGCGACATGATTGCGCTCGCAGCGTCGAACCTTATGGCATTTGACTGCGAAAAGCTCATTCGCAAGACCGTGCGCGACTTCCGAAACGACCAGACCGCCGCGGGAGGTGTACCCGAGACCGCGCCCTTCGTGGGCATTGGCTCGAACGGCACGGCGCCGGGCGAGGGTCCGCTTTTGTGGCAGCTTGCGTATCCGCATCTCGTGCTGCGTGCCTACCAGTTCTACGGTGCAAAAGACCTCGTAGAGACCGAGTGGCCCTACGTAAAGAAGCTCGTGGACTACCTCCTCGCCTGGGACCCCGCAGAGCTTGCGCAGCACTGCCTTGGCGATCATGGGTCCGTGCAAACGAGTGAGAATTTCAAGAGCGGTACACCCGACAAGGAGTTTGTGGGCTGGTGCACCATTGCACGGTTCGCACGCGCTGCAGCGCGGTTTGAGGAGATCCTTGGCCTGTCGGACACAGGCTATGCGGATCGCTACGATGCACTGCGTGAGCGCATCCGTACACAGTATGAGCGCGAAGACGGCACCTTTGGTGATGGCACGCAAACAGGCATCGCCTTTGCGGCAGATTTGGGTCTTGCCGACGAGAGGGAGCTTGCGGCGCTGCTCGTAAACAAGATCGAGCAGGAGGGCGGGATTCTTGCCACCGGAATCTTCGGTACGACCCTGGCCTTCGATTTGCTACACCGCAACGGATACTCGGATGTTGTGGAACGCTGGCTTCTGCGCGATGAGGCACCGAGCTTTAAGGCGATGCTCGCGAGTGGTAATGGCGCCTTGGCCGAGCAGTTTAAGACGTTCCTCTCGTCCTATAACCACGCTATGTTCTCGAGCTATCTGCAGTGGTTTTATCAGGGGCTCGGTGGCATTCGGGTGGCAGATGACGCCGTTGGTTGCGACCATGTGGAGATCCGTCCCTACTTGAGTGAGCAGACCGACCACGTGGAGTGTTCGTTTGCTACGCGCCTGGGCACCATTCATACCAAGTGGATCCGCGACGACAACGGAGTGCACCTTATGTACGATGTGCCAGCGGGCATACGCGTGAATTAGCCAGACGCGTCCAACACCTCACGATCCGGGAGCACCCTTCTGCTTGAATAAGAAGGGTGCTCTTTTGTGCGTAGTGCGCACGTCAGGCCCCAGTGCTAGCAAAAGTTAATAGCAGGCATCACACAATTTAATATTGTCGCAGGTAATAGGCACAAATTATAGTTATTACAACGTGAAAGACCAACAGGGACTGGAAAGGAAAGAACAATGGCGGACAACAAACAGCTTGCAGCAGACGTGCTTGCTGCGGTAGGTGGAAAGGAAAACGTAACCAAGGTCATCCATTGCATGACGCGCCTGCGCTTCAACTTGGCGGACGACACGATTCCCAACGACGACGAGGTCAAGGCGATCAAGGGCGTTCTGGGCATCGCCAGGCAGGGCGGCATGTACCAGGTGATCATCGGGACCACCGTGCCCGAGGTGTACGACGAGCTCACCCAGATGGGCGTCGGCGGTGGCGGCTCCATCGATGAGAAGCTCGACGACGCGCCGGCCAAGTTCGAGTGGAGCCCCAAGAACGTCTTTGACGCGATCCTCAACTATCTCTCTGGCTCCGTCGTGCCGCTGGTGCCGATCCTCATGACCGCCGGTCTCTTCAAGACCCTTGGCGCCGTCTTTGGGCCGACCTTCCTCAACCTCGTGCCCGCAGACGATCCGTTCATCTTCCTGTGCGACATGCTCTACAACGCGGGCTTCTACTTCATGCCCATCTACGCCGGCTTCACTGCCTCCCAGAAGCTCGGTGCAAACCCGTACCTTGGCGCCATGCTTGGCGGCATTCTTCTTGAGCCGAGTTTCGCAGCGCTTGTGGGTGGCGAGACAGGCCTCTCGCTCTTTGGCCTGAACGTACCCATTCCTCTCTTTGGCTATGGCCAGACGCTCATCCCCGTGCTGCTGTGCATCCCCGTGTACGCCTTCCTCGAGAAGCGAATCAACGCCGTCATGCCCGCTGCCATACGCACCGTCTTTGGTCCCTTCCTCACCGTCCTCATCATGGTTCCGCTGGAGCTCTTCATCCTGGCACCCCTGGGCAGCATGCTCGGCAACGGCGTGGCCAGCCTCTTCGAGCTGATTGGCAACTCACCGCTCGGCTTCCTTGCCATCGCAATCTTCGCAGCCACCTATCCCATGCTCGTCCTCACCGGCATGCACGTAGGCATCATGGGCATCGCCATCGCCAACTTTGGCAACGTGGGATCCGACTCCATGTTCCTCATGGCCCAGACCGTCCAGAACTTCACGGCCTCAGCCGTCGGTCTCGCCGTCGCCCTCAAGATGAAGGACCGCGAGAACAAGAGCCTGTGCTGGGGCTACTTCCTGACTCAGTTCCTCGGTGGCGTGGGTGAGCCCCTGCTCTACGGTGTGTTCCTGCGCTACAAGCGCCCCTGGATTGGCACGCTCTGTGGTGGCGCTGCGGCTGGTCTCTACGCGGCCTTCACCCACGTGACCCTCTACACCATGGCTTCCGGCCTCTTCTCCCCGTTGGCCTTCGCTGGTGGCGAGCAGAGCAACTTCATCAATGGTTGCATCGCCATGGGCATCGGCTTCATCGTGGCCTTCGTGACCACCTGGCTCTTTGGCCTCACCAAGGAGCAGGCCGAGGGCAAGGAGTAAGCAGCCTTTCCTTCCTGGCCGCCTCCCATGCGTGGGAGGCGGCACCCCTATTCTTCCCTCCTCGGAGGATGCACGGCATTTGCCACATATCGACGGGAGCGCAAGCTCCCAACAATGCAGAGACAGCGTTTTATGAAAGGGGCACGTGATGGGTCTGTTTGACAAACTCTTTGGAAGCAAGAAGCCGGTTAAACCCGAAGCGGTTGCAGCGTCCGCCGACAAGGGCGCCGTGTGCTCGCCCGCCGCAGGTCGTGTCGAGGTGACCGACCAGATTCCCGATCCGGTTTTCGCGTGCGAGGCGATGGGGCAGACCGTAGCCGTGTGGCCAACCGACGACAATGTGTTTGCACCGATCTCGGGCACCGTCGTCAGCGCCATGCCGCACGCTTTCGGCATCGCGGGCAACGACGGCGTCGAGGTGCTTGTGCACGTGGGCGTAGACACCGTCAACATGAGCGGCGACGGTTTCCAGGTCTGGATCAAGGCCGGTGACAGTGTGAACGCGGGAGATCCCGTGCTCACCTTTGACCGAGACAAAGTGGCCAAGGCAGGATACAAGGACATCATCATGACCATCATCACCAACTCTGATGACCTGGCCAGCATCGAGAAGGTCGCAGAGGGCCAGGTTGTCGCCGGCGCCAAGCTGATGCAGACGGCTTAGGCACAAATGGTAAGGAAACGTGTAAGCGCACGGGAGAAGGAAGAAGAACATGGCAGGACGTATCAACATCAACAGGAGGAGCTTCGTAAAGGGCCTGGGTTTCGTCTCGGCGGCAATGCTTACGGCTTGCGGCCAGAATGGCGCCTCCGAAAAAGCGGGAGAGGCCGGCGGACAGGGGGCCCAAGCAACGGCCGCCGAACCCTTCTCCAAGCTCGCTGAGGCGGACGGCAACTTTGCCTACAACGCTGCCGAGGACGGCGTGGAGCTGCACCACTCCGACATTCTCTCGCCCAACTACTACGTCTTTGCTGGTGCCAAGGACGCCGAGGGTGCAGCCGAGTTGGTGGGGCAGCTGGGGCTTGCTAAGTCCATCGAGGAATACGTAGGACGCGTCACTGTGGTAAACCCTGCGGATGGCAAAGCGTACGCTGCCGCCGACGCAGACAAGTTCGTGGAGCTGGCCGCCGCTGCTGGTCCTGCAAACAACGTTAAGGTCATCGGCGTGGATGAGGGTGCCGATTTCGTGCTGGGAGCCCTCGCCTCCAAGCTGTACTTCGTTGCCGGCATCATGACCTATGGCGGCACCGAGGCGGATGCGGCAGGCGTGCCCTTCGTACCGGCGTACCTGTGCAATGCGCCGCAGGCGGCAGCGGATGCCATCATTGCCGCCAACGGTGCGAAGGAGATGGAGAAGGGCGTATACGAGAACGCTGACGATCCCCTCAAGCGTGTAGTCGTTGCCTCTGATGCGGACCTTGCCACTGCGGCGGCCAACGCCTGGGAGCAGATCTTCTCGAAGAACTATCGCCAGCACAACGAGGTCACCGAGTTCTACATGGCAAGTGTCGCCGACTTTACCGATCCCTACCCGCTGTACAGCATCCCCGACTTTACGCAGTTCAACTACGTGGAGAACTACAATGCGGCCGTGGAGGGCCTTGAGGGCAAGTACACCTGGTTTGAGTACGTGCCCACGAAGCTTGCCGACGCTGCCGACGGCACTGTGCCCCTAATCGTGACTCTCCATGGCAACCTCAACGACACGCGTGCGCAGGCTGAGTCCAGCGGATGGATGGAACTCGCGCTCGAGGAAGACTTCATCGTGGTTGCGCCCGAGTGGCAGGACGTGGTGTACGAGTCCGGCTCCGACGAGCCTTTGCCCAACTTCTTTGAGTGCGACGGCCTGCAGAACGACCGCATCGTCACTTGGCTGGACGCGATGTTCGCCAAATACCCGCAGATCGATACGCACCGCGTGTACGTGACGGGTCTCTCTGCCGGCTCGTCGGCTTCCGAGCTCTACGGCGTGAAGTACGCCGACACCTTCGCGGCCGTTGGTGGCGTCTCTGGCCCTGGCATCGACAAGGACGAGATTGCCAAGCTCGCAGAAAAGTGGGACGGCACGCCGGTCCCCTTCACCTACCTCTGCGGCGATCACGACTTCTTTGGCATGATTCCGGTGGACGGGTCGAGCAAGAACTCCTTCCCCGTAGACGAGGCAGGAACGCGAATCCAGGACGTCGACCCGCGCGTGCCTATCTTCCCGCTGCTGCAGGCCTATATGAAGATCAACGGCTTGGATGCGCCCGAGAAGATGGACATGAAGGCCAACGAGTGGTACGGCATCAAGTTCGACAAGAGCAGCAACATCATGCTGGGCGAAAAGAGCGCCCAGGAGAACGTGCTCAACGGCGCGGACGGCGAGCCCATCATGAAGCTTGTGGCCATCAAGGACCAAACTCACTGGAACTGGAAGCCCGAGGCAGCCTACCGCTGGGAGTTCTTCAAGAACTTCTCGCGCTAGGGATACAGGTGATACAACCACTCCGGGGGGTCCCGTGCCGGGAATGGCACGGGACCCCCGGACTTCCAATGGATATTAGTTTCTGTCACCAACTCACAGTGTATATGGCACATATTGATATTGTTGCAGTTATTCTACCTAATCTATAGTTATTTTTAACAATTACAACACGTTGGGAAGGGGTACGCAATGGCATGTTATCTGGCAGTCGACATCGGGGCGTCGAGCGGGCGTCACATCGTGGGGCAGGTCGTGGACGGCCGCATGGAGCTCACGGAGGTCTACCGGTTCGAGAACGGACTCACGCGCAAGGATGGCCATCTCTGCTGGGATATCGACGCGCTGGCTCAGAGCGTGATCGCCGGCCTCGCCGCAGCAAAGGAAGCTGGCTTTACGCCCACGACCATCGGCATCGACACCTGGGCGGTGGACTACGTGCTGCTGGACGAGCGCGACCGGCGTCTCGGCGAGTGTGTGGGCTACCGCGATAGTCGCACCGACGGCATGCGCGACGCGCTCGAGCTGGCGGGGATCCTCCCCTTCGACGAGCACTACGCCCACACGGGCATTCAGTACCAGCAGTTCAACACGGCCTACCAGCTGTGCGCGCTCAGCCGCGAGAATCGCGAGCAGCTGGACAACGCAATAGCCCTGCTCATGGTTCCCGACTACCTCAACTGGGTTCTTACCGGCAAGAAGGCGCAGGAGTACACCAACGCGAGCACCACGGCGCTGGTCAACGCGCAGACCTGCGACTGGGACGACGAGCTCATCGATCGTCTTAACCTGCCATGGGATATCTTCCAGCCCATTCGCATGCCGGGCGAGACATTGGGACACCTGCGTCCCGAGGTTGCAGAGCGCGTAGGCTTCGACGCGGAGGTCGTGCTCGTGGCGTC
>ONMP01000094.1 GCA_900318935.1 uncultured Actinomycetes bacterium | reverse complement strand
CGCTCCTCGGCCTCCACGCCGGCCTCGATCTTCATCGCGAGGTCGACCTCCTCGGCGGCGGTGAGCAGGTCGACCTTGCCGATCTCCTTGAGGTACATGCGGACGGGGTCGCCGGTGAGCATGACGGTAGAACCGTCCTGACGACGGGAGCGAACGCGGCTCGAGCGCTTCTTGGTCTTTGGCCGAGGAGCGGAGCGCAGAGCATCGTTGACGACCCTGACCTCGTTGGCCAGTTCGGCACGTACGTCTTCGTCGTCTTCGTCCTCATCGACGAACGCATCGTCCTCGTCAACGAAGTCATCGAGGGATACGTCCATCTCGACGTCGATTGCCTCCGCACTTGCGGTCGTAATCTCAATTCCGCGCTCGCGAACGGCATCATAGAGCGCCGACAGTTCGTCACTGTCGACATCGATTTCCTTTACCGCAATCTGTATGTCATCTTCCGTGAGAACCCCGCCGGAAGCTTTGGACTTGCTTGCGAGCTCGCCTACGACGCGCGTGAGCTCCTCTGTGAGGACGACACTGTCCTTGGACTTCTTCGTAGCCACAAACATCCTTTCGACGCAGAATCCATAAGATGTTACCCAAACTTAGTGATTGGTATTCCGAGAAAGACGCAATTGGAGGTCAGAGGCATGCTTTTGGAGTTCGGTTGCCTTGACGAAGAGCGCTTCCGGGTTGTTTTCGCCCGATCGCAAGCGTGCCTTGAGCTCGCGAATCTGTTGTTTTGTGGAGTAGAGCTCCACCGTGTCGAGAAGAAATCCCACCTTGCCCGCCAGCTCCATGGAGGAGTCGTAGGCGATTCTTCCCGATGCCAGTATTTGCGCGGCGTCAGGGACCACCGCTTCGGCCGCGCGCACAACCTCAGCCGGGGAAGATCCGGCGGGTGTTGCAAGCATGGCCCACGCCATTGTCTCGTCGCGCTCGTCTGCCCAAAGGAACGTCGCGATGCGGGCGTCATATGCTCGCAGCTCGTCCGGAGCTACTGCGATGAGCGCTAGAAGCTCGCGCTCTGCACGAAGCTGGACGCGCTCGTCCGGGGTGAGTGGTACCTCGACGGTAAATCCCGGGCCAGGAGCCGCTTCGAACTCCTGCGGGGCCAGGATACCATAGGCCTCAGCAGGAACGTAGTCGTCCGGGACCCAACCATCGTCTGTCGCAGCGTAGGAAGGCGAAGTCGGTTGCGATGCAGACGGGGCTGTACGCATGGGGCGCTCGGTATTCTTGGGCACGGGTTTTGACATGATGGCACGCTTGACGTCCTGCGTCGAGAACCCCAGCCGCTCTGCCACCTCCATCGCGTAGCCGTCAAGCACGTAGGAGTCCTTGAGCGGCGCGAGAACACCTGCCAATTCGTCAAGCATGGCCGCCCTCACGCCGGCGGGCGAGGCAGGACTCACCCCTTCCAGGCGCTTGCCCAGCACGAACGTCATGAGCGGCTCGGCCGCGTCAAGGATGGGCTGCAACTCGGAAGCATCATGCGACGCCAGGAACTCCGCGGGATCCTGCCCACCCTCGAGAACAACGCAACGCAGATCTGCCTCTGACTTGTCGATGAACTGAATCGCCCGCTCGGCGGCCCGCTGACCAGCCGCGTCTCCGTCAAACATGCAAACGATGCGTTTGGCGAATCGTGAGAGGGTGCGCACGTGGTCTATGGAAAACGACGTGCCCAATGCCGCGACGGCGTTGGTGTATCCCGCCTCGTGCAAGGCCATGACGTCCGTGTAGCCCTCGCAGACGATGGCCACACCGCGTGCCGCGATCGTCTCCTTCGCACGGTCGAACGCAAAGAGATGCTTGCCCTTATGAAAGACGGGCGTCTCCTTCGTATTGAGGTATTTGGGCTTCGCGTCATCGAGGACGCGGCCGCCAAAGGCTATCGTGCGTCCCAGCTCATCGTGGATGGGAAACATCACGCGATTGTAGAAGCGATCCTGCATCCTCAGTTCGGGCCGCCATTGCCGTTGGCGGTCGCTTGCCCTGACCGCAAGGTCTGCCGCCTCCATCTCCTGCTCCGTGAATCCTGCACGCAAGAGATGCGTCACTAGCTTGCCGTAACCGGGAGCAAAGCCAAGGCCCCACTTGCGGCATATTGCCGAATTGAAGCCTCTGCCCGCAAGGTAGCGACGTGCCGCATCGGGACCTTGTCCCCTTCCGCGAAGGAGCATGTTTGTGTAATAGGTGGATGCCTCGGAGAGGCATTCGATGAGCCGGTTGCGCTTGGGCCCGCGTCGTGTTCCGCGCTCCTCGACGAGCTCGATGCCCGCTCGGTCAGCGAGGTAGCGCACGGCGTCCTGGAAATCCAGAGCCTCGCGACGCATCACGTAGCCGAATATGTTGCCACCTTCGCCACAGCCGAAGCACTTCCAGAGCCCGGTAGACGAGCTGATGTGAAAGGATGGCGACTTCTCGTGATGGAAGGGACAGCATCCCCACCAGTCATTCGTGCCACGTTGCCTCAACTCGACCGTTTCGCTCACGAGCTGCACCACGTCGGTCGCCTGTCGAACACGCTCGAGATCCTCGTCGCTGATCACAGGTCCACCTCCAGCTCATGCGACCCGAGGTTTTCTGAGACCCAAGAGATATTTCCCAGAACGGTTCGTTCGAGTTCGGCGAGCGTATCGAACCTCCGTGAGGCACGCAGCCACTTCACGAAGGACACGCAGACCTCCTGTCCATACAGGTTTCCCGAAAACCCGAGCAGATTTGCCTCCATGAAGGCCTCGCGCCTCTGGGCAAACGTCGGCGGCGAACCCACGTTGACCGCGGCGGGCCAGGCTTTACCGTCACAGCTGACGTAGGCAGCATACACACCCTCGGCGGGTACGCAGTCCTCTCGCTCGCAGCACACGTTTGCCGTGGGAAAGCCAAAGCCGGTGCCCTCGCCCCTGCCGTGCTCCACGACTCCACGCACGTAATGGCACCGACCCAGCAGTTCGTTGGCGTCATCTAGGCTTCCCTCGCGAAGGAGCGAGCGAATGCGCGTGGAACTGACGCGCGACGTATCTCGGCATACCAGAGGGTGGACGCGCACCTCGAACCCCGCTTCTTCGGCCAAGGACGCAAGTGTCGTCACGTCACCTTGGCCATCACGCCCGAACCTGAAATTCTCCCCCACATGAAGCATGCGAGGCCTAACGACATCAGGTAACACGTCGTCTACGAAGGCGCGGGGAGATATGCTGGAAATCCTCTCGTCGAAACGAAGAGACACAACGGCATCGGCACCAAGCGACACAAGCCCCGCCGCGCGGTCAGCACAGTGAAGCAGTCGCGAATTCGATGAATCATCCTTGCCCGAAAGAAACTCTGCGGGGTCAGGGTCAAACATCACGGCGACGCAGGGTATGTCCAGCTCGCGTGCGCTCTGGCATGTCGCCTCAATCAAAGCACGATGGCCTAGATGCAATCCGTCGAACGCACCTATTGCCACGACTGCCTCAGCCTGCGGCTCAAACAATGCGCTGGCACTTACGATATTTCCTCTTGCGACCTCTTGCCAACTGAGTCGCTCTGGCATATAGGGATGCCACGCCATGGGTTGCGCCGTCATGGGCGCACCCCCTCGATGCCATCGGGAAAGTTCGCCTTGGCGAGGATACGGATGCCGTCGGACTCCCACACGCCCCATAGGCGACCGTCACGCACCATGGCAACCTGCTGTCCTCTGGCGATTCCGTTTGCCTCGATGGCGCGACCGCATGCCATGTCCGCGACTTCGCGCCCCTCTATCTTGCGCGATGGCACGCCGAGGGCTTTCACTGGATCGAGCGACAGATTGCCGATGCCGGTGGGACCCGCATCCTGTATTTGAGAGAGCGTCACACAACGCGCGAGCGTCACCGTGCCCGACGCCGTTCGACACAGTCTCGCCAAGTGGGCGGCGCTTCCTGCCCGCCTTCCCAGGTCACGTGCGATCGAGCGGACGTAGGTTCCCTTCGAGACCGTGAAGGCGCACTGCCAACACAGGCTATTCTCATCCCCATTCTGCTCATCTTCGATTGAGAGGAGCTGGGCTGCGACGATGCGGACCCGACGCGCGGGAAGCACGACCGTCTCACCTGCGCGTGCCCTCGCATAGGAACGCTTGCCACCTACCGATATGGCGGAGTATGCAGGAGGGACTTGGTCCTGCTCGCCCAAGAAAGAATCGAGTAGCTCCTGAGCGCGTATCGGATCACGCAGCCCATCGGATATTGGTGCGCCTACTGTGCGCTCCCCTTCCGCGTCGTCAGTGTCCGTCTCGTATCCGAAGCGTATGGTCGCAACGTAGGACTTGCTGTCGGCCGTGAGCATGCCCATCAGGCGCGTGCCTTGGCCGACACCGACGACGAGGACGCCATCCGCCGCAGGATCGAGCGTTCCGGCATGACCAACGCGCCGCTCGCCGATCGCGCGACGCACGACATTGACCACATCATGGCTGCTCATCCCGCGGGGCTTGTTGACGCCCAGCAACAAGTTGAGCCCACTTGACCCGCGCTTCAACGAAGGCCTCCGAGGTTGTTGTGACTCGTGATGTCCTTGCCATTCACCAGAGACCGCAGTGACGGAAGGACGGAGGCGAGAGCCTCGTCGATGTCTCCCACGTACGTGAAGCCTGCTGCCGCGCGATGTCCGCCACCGCCCATCATCCGAGCCACGAGAGACACGTCATGCGCACCCTTCGACCTGATGTTGCCACGGACCTTCCCGTTGGCGACCGCCTTGAGAAAGAGTGCCACCTCCGAGCCCTCGACGCTTCGCACGACGTCGATGAGGCCATCGCATTCGTCCAGGTCTGCTCCTGTCCGGTCGAGGTCGTTCTGCGTCGCGTAGCTGTAGGCAATTCGCCCCTGTTCGAAGGTACGGATTCTTCCCAAGACGATCGATTTGAGGTGTAGGGACTCGACTCTGAAGCTCTGGTACACGTTGAGCGATACCTCGGAAGGTTGCGCCCCGCAATCCACAAGCAAAGAGGCGACCTTGAAGGACTCGCCGTCTGCGTTCTGGTACTGAAACCGCCCCGTATCGGTCATGATGGCGCAAAGAAGGCACTGCGCCATTGGTATTCCGATGTCCATTCCGAGATAAAGCGCGAACTCGGCGACGATGACTCCTGCGGCTGCGGCACCTGGCCGTATGACCTGGGCATCGGCTTCGATGTCTCCGTCTGGATGATGGTCGATGACGGCAACCTTGCGAGCCCGAAGAAGTACCTCGGCTGCGTCGTGCAGACGGTTCATGCTTGACAGGTCAAGCGCCACAAAGAGGTCGGGTGACCCAGTGTACTCGCTTGCCGGCACCATGTCGGCTGAGCCCTCCAAGAACTGGTAGATGCGCGGCACTGGCGCAGCGTCTGCCAGAAGGCATACCAACTGCTTGTGAGGCCAGCATGAGCGCACGATTTGCGCCATGGCGAGCACGGATCCGAGTGCGTCCCCATCGGGTGAGGTGTGCGCACATAGGGCGATGCTCTCGGCGTCCTCGATGAGGGCGCGAATCGCCGCGAATCCGTGCTCTTGTTCCATGAGCTCCCCGACGTCGCAGGGGCCTATCATCGCACTACTCGGAACCATCACCCGCTCCTTCGGCAGCGAAGTCATCTGTCTCCGCCTCCGTCTCTACGGGATACCCGAACTCGTCCTTCTCGATCGCCAACGTGGGCGGCACATCCTCAAGCGCGCGCATGATGCGCTCCGCATCGTCAGTGGTCGTATCGATGACGAACGAGATGTCAGGGGTAACCCGCCAGCCAAGCGAACGTCCCAGCAGCGAGCGGATGCGCCCCTTGGCACGGGCCAAGGCAGCGCTCACCTCCTCGTAGCGTGACGGCTCGCTGCTCACGTAGACCCTGAGCAGTGACTTGTCAATGCTCACCTCGCAGCCCGTGATCGTCACGAACTCAAGGGAGGGATCCTGCACCTCAAAGAGCAGGATGTATCCAAGCTTCTCACGCGCAGCTTCCGCGAGCCTGCGCGAATTCGCGTTCTGCTTCACGAGCGCCTCCTATTCGGTACGCGCGACCTCCTCGATGCGGTACGCCTCGATGACGTCGCCGGGGTGGATGTCCTGGAAGTTCTCGAGGCCAATGCCGCACTCGAAGCCCGCCTTGACGCTCTTGACGTCGTCCTTGTAGCGCCTGAGCGATGCGACTTTGCCCTCGTAGACCACGATGCCATCGCGCACCAGACGCACGAGGTTGTCGTGGGCAATCTCGCCCTCCTGAACCATGCAGCCAGCCGCGATTCCGACCTTGGGCACCTTGAATGTGTCGCGTACCTCGACCGTGGCGGTCTGTACCTCGACCTCGGTAGGCTTGAGCATGCCGATGCGTGCGGCATCGATGTCCTCCATGGCCTTGTAGATGACGCTGTAGGTGCGAATTTCCACGCCGTCGCGCTCGGCAGCCGTGCGTGCCTTTGCGTCGGGACGCACACCGAAGCCGATGATGATGGCGTTGGATGCGTCTGCGAGAACGACGTCCGTCTCGCTGATGGCACCGACGGCCGAGTGAATCACGTTGATGCGCACCTCGGACTGGTCCATCTTTGCCAGCGAGTCCTCGAGGGCTTCGATCGAGCCCATGACGTCGGCCTTGATGATAAGGTTGAGCTCCTTGACCTCCGCGTCCTCCATGGAGGCAAAGAGGTTCTCGAGCGTGACGTGCTTGACCTTGTTTTGCTCCTCGATGCGAGCCTTGAGGGCACGCTCGTCCGCGAGACTGCGCGCGTCGCGGTCGTCTTGGAAGACGCGGAACTCGTCGCCGGCCATGGGGACGCTTGAGAGACCGAGAATCTCCACGGGATAGCTCGGAGTGGCTTCGCGCACCGTACGGCCCTTCGGGTCGATCATGGCGCGCACTTTGCCGAAGGACATGCCTGCGACAAGCGCGTCGCCAACGTGCAGGGTACCGCGTGTGACGAGCACCGTGGCCACGGAGCCACGACCGCGGTCGAGCTTGGCCTCGAGGACGTTGCCTGAGGCGAAGGTGTCGGGATTGGCCTTGAGCTCGAGCACGTCAGCCTCGAGGAGGACGGATTCGAGCAGCTCGTCGATACCGATTTTCTTCTTTGCCGAGATGTCGACGAACATGTTGTCGCCGCCCCACTCCTCGGGAATGATGCCATACTCGGTGAGCTCTTGGCGCACGCGGGTGGGGTCGGCGCCAGGCTTGTCGATCTTGTTGACGGCGACGATGATGGGTACGCCTGCCGCCTTCGCATGGTTGATGGACTCGACGGTCTGCGGCATGACGCCGTCGTCGGCAGCGACGATGAGGATGACGATGTCGGTGACCTTGGCGCCACGAGCGCGCATGGCTGTGAAGGTCTCATGGCCGGGCGTATCGATGAAGGTGATGATGCGGCCGTCGATCTCGACCTGGGAGGCACCGATGGCCTGAGTGATGCCGCCGGCCTCTCCCTCGGCAACGCCGGTGTGGCGGATAGCGTCAAGAAGGCTCGTCTTGCCGTGGTCGACGTGGCCCATGACGGTGACCACGGGTGGGCGCGGCTTGAGGTCAGCCTCGTCGTCGTAGAACGTGAAGGAGTTCTCCTCCTCCTTCGTCATGACCTTCACGTCACGGCCCAGGTCGTCTGCCACGAGCTCGATCTGGTCGTCGGTCATGCTCTGGGTCATGGTGAGTGCCTCGCCAAGGAGGAACATGCGCTTGATGATCTCGGTGGGAGCAACCTCGAGAAGCTCGGCCAAGTCAGCAACGGTCGAACCCTGCGGCACGCGTATCGTGTCGAGCTGGGAGAGGTCCTGGTCGTTGGCGATGGCCTGCTCGATGCGCTGCTGTTCGGCAGCCGCCACGGCCTGCTGCTGGCGACGCTCCTTGCGCTTGCGCCTCCGTCCAGTGGACTCACGGTTAGCCTCGCGTACGGCCGCACGGGCGTCGGCGAGAACGCGCTCGCGATTGTATTCCTCGGCCTCGCGTGCCATGCGGCTGTAACGGTCCTCGACCTCGCCACGACCACCGCGACCACGTCGTCCGCGTCCGCGTCCGGCACCAGCATCGGGCTCGGGCTGGGCAGAAGCCATGTCCTGTGCGCTCACGCGAGACGTCTGCTGCGTGCGCTGGCTGCGCGGTGTGCCGGCACTACGGTCATCCCGGCCGCCACGTTGGCGACGCGCCTGTTGCTGCTGCTTGGCGCGGGCTTCCTCCTCCTTCTTGCGCTCGAGCTCCTCCTGCTGCTTGCGCAGAAGCTCATCCTGCTGGGCAATCTGCTCGAGCAGGCTCGTGAAGTTCGTGGTCGTCTTTGGGGCATTGTCGCGCACGCGGTTGCGCTCGGCTTCCTCAGCAGCTTTGCGCTCGGCCTCGAGACGCTTCTCCTCGGCCTTCTTGCGCGCCTCTTCGGCGGCAGCCCGACGCGCCTCTTCCTCCTCGCGTTCGCGGCGCCTGCGCTCCTCGGCGGCTAGACGTTCGGCCTCGGCCTTCTGACGCTCCTCCTCGGCTGCCTTCAGACGAGCCTCCTCCTCGGCACGCTTCTGAGCCTCTATCTCGGCTGCGCGTGCCTCGAGGATGGGTTCGAGCTTCTTCTTGATAATGGAGACGTACGCGGCTTCGAGCGTCGAGGACGCGGATTTCGCGGGTATCTTCATGTTTTTGAGATGCTCTAGCATCTCCTTGCTTGTCATGCCATATTCCTTTGCCAGGTCATGCACACGTGTCTTTGCCATTTGGTACCTTCCTGCTTGCGGCGTATGCGCCTGGTGGCTAGATCAAGGAGTCGGGGTCATTGGACACCGCTGCGTCTTCGCTCGCGATTGCGTCGAGGCGCTCATGCACGCCACAGAAGCGCGAGCCTGGCCGTGCGGTGTTGCGGCAACGCTTGCCGTCCGGGAACAAGAACTCGCAGCGACCATCGGTCTCCACGTCGTCCTCGTCCTCGCTCGAGATGCTCGGCATGTCGTGCAGAATCTCACGCGCGAGTGACTCGTTCTTGATGTCGATGTGATAGCCCGTGAGTCGCGCGGCGAGACGTGCGTTCTGCCCCTCCTTACCGATAGCCAGGGAGAGCTGGTCGTCGGGCACGACCACCGTGGCGTAGTTGTTTTCGGGGTCCACGATGACGCGGGAGACCTTGGCTGGTGACAGCGCGTTCGCGACGCAGCGTGCCGGGTCATCGCTCCACAGCACCACGTCGACGCGCTCGCCGCGCAGCTCGGATACGACCGTGCGCACGCGGCTGCCTTTGGGTCCGACGCAGGCACCTACCGGGTCAAGCTTATCGTCGTTGGACGAGACGGCAACCTTAGAACGGACGCCCGCGTCGCGCGCCACCGAACGTACCTCGACCACATGGTCGTAGACCTCGGGAACCTCAAGCTCAAAGAGACGCTTGATGAGGCCCGGATGCGTGCGGCTGATGACGATTGGCGGGCGCTGGCGCTCACCGCGCACCGGCTGCTGCGTACCGTTCGGGTCTCGCACGTCGATGATGAGAGCCTTGAGGCGTTGGTTGTGCGAGTAGCGCTCTCCGACAGGACGCTCGTTGCGCTCCTCGGGGTAGCGCTTGATGTCGAAGTGCGGAAGCTCAGCCTCTACGCCCTCGCGAATCTTGACGATCTCGAAGTCTGGCGTGGACTGCAACACCGTTCCGGTGATGATGTCGCCCACGCGACTTGAGAACTCCTCGTAGATCTGCTGACGCGCGGCGTTGCGCACGATGGCCTTGATCTCGATCTTTGCCTGCTGCGCTGCTATGCGGCTGGTGCCCCTCGGCGTGACATCAACTTCGTCGTAGGCTTCGTATTCGCCTGTCTCTTCGTCAGGCTCGCCGATGGGAATGAGCTTGTAGACGTACACCTTGCCCGTAGCGCGATCGATCGTGACCTTTGCGCCGTGAGGTAGGCGCAGCACGTCGGCGTAGCTCTTTGCCAGCGACTGCTCTAGACGGTCGAGCAGATACAGTTCGTCGATGTGCCGTTCCTGGCAGAGCGCCATGAGGGCGTCCATCATCTCTGATGCCATAGTGTCCTCCTATCGCTTGCCCGCAGACGAGCGAGATTTGCCGCCCTTGCGGCCACCCTCGTCAAACGTGGGCTTTATCTTACATGAGCGAACTTCTTCGAATGGGATCGTGACGTCACCCTCGTCGCACGAGAGCATCACTTTTCCGTCCTCAAAGCCTTTGAGTGTGCCTGTATAGCGCCGACGTCCTTCTGTCGCCCGAGTCTTCAGCGCCACCTTCTCTCCCGCGAAGCGTTCGAAGTCGTGCGGACGGCGAAGTGGACGCGAGAGTCCCGGAGAAGAGACTTCGAGTGTGAATGGCCCCTCCACGGGGTCGATTTCGTCGACCAGATCCGATATCCATCCAGTCTGGGCACTGACCTCCTCGAGCGTGATGGCCTCGGCTTCCTCGTCGAGGTGGTCTATGCGGACGCGTACCGTGAGCGCCTTTGCAGACCCCACAACCTCTACGTCCACGATGTCGATGTCGTGTGCAACGGCATCAGCCTCGAGTGCGGCGAGCAGCTCGGCACGCATCTCCTCAAGACTCA
>ONMP01000374.1 GCA_900318935.1 uncultured Actinomycetes bacterium | reverse complement strand
TGATCCGGCCCCATATGTCTTTGTCGCAGCCATGCTTGGCTGCATTCGTCCTCGTCGCAACCGCTCCCGTCCCATTTGTCTTTGTCGCAGCCATCTATGGCTGCCAAATAATATAATTCATGTCCCTACTCGAAATCCACAATCTGCACGCCAGTGCCGCCGGCAAGGAGATCCTGCGCGGCATCGACCTCACCATCAACCCCGGTGAAGTCCATGCCGTCATGGGCCCCAATGGTGCCGGCAAATCCACCCTCTCGGCCATCCTCACAGGCAACCCGCAATACGAAGTCACACAAGGCGAGATCCTCTACAAGGGCCGCAACCTCCTCGAAATGAAACCCGAGGAACGCGCCTGGGAGGGCATCTTCCTCTCCTTCCAGTATCCCGTCGAGATTCCCGGTGTGTCGATGGTCAACTTCATGCGTACCGCCGTCAACGCTCAGCGCGAATACCGCGGTCTGCCCGCCCTCACCGCCACCGAGTTCCTGCGCCTGATGCGCGAAAAGCGCGCTGTCGTACAACTCGACAACAAGCTTGCCAATCGTTCGGTCAACGAAGGCTTCTCGGGCGGCGAAAAGGAGCGCAACGAGATCTTCCAGATGGCCATGCTCGAACCCACCCTCTCCATCCTCGACGAGACCGACTCGGGCCTCGACGTCGATGCACTCCGCATCGTCAGCGAAGGCGTCAACCGTCTCAAGAGCGCCGAGCGTTCCAGCATCGTCATCACCCACTACCAGAAACTCCTCGAGTACGTCCAGCCTCAGTTCGTCCACATCGTCTATCGCGGACGCATCGTCAAGAGCGGTGGTCCCGAACTCGGCGACCGCATCTTTGCCGAAGGCTTCGACTGGGTCAAGCAGGAATTTGAAGGATAAATTTTGAAAAGATGTCCTCCTATCAGCAATATATCGACCTGTTCAACGCCCAGCGTGCGCTCATCGACGAGCATGCTGCACCTGTCCTCAATGCCCAGCGCGAAACCGCGGCTGAGGTGTTGCAACGTGTCGGTCTGAGTCGTCCCAAGGACTACACGCACGTCGATCCCGAGGCGCTGCTTGCTGCCGACTACAGCCTCAACCTCTCGCGCTACGCTGTACCCACCGACCGCAGCGACCTCTTCACCTGTGCCGTTCCCGAACTGTCCACCAGTGTGCATTATCTGGTCAACGAGCAGCTCGTCTCCCACAGCCGTGAGGGCGACGATGGTGTCTTCTCGGGCTCACTCCGCGAGTTTGCCCTCCGTTATCCCGACATCGCTGCGCGTTACTACAACCGTCTTGCCATGCACGACGAGGCGCCCTACGATGTTCGTACCCAGGGCACCAACGTCACGGCCCATCGTCCTTTGGGCGAAGCTGCGCTCAATACCCTGCTCTGCCAGGACGGTTTCGTGCTCTATGTACCCGATGGCGTCGTCGTCGAACGTCCCATCCAGCTCATCTCCCTCCTCCGTGCCGTCGAGGACTTCATGGCGTGTCAGCGCATCCTCATCATCATGGGCGAAGGGGCAAAAGCCAGTGTCCTCATCTGCGACCACGCTTCGCAGCTCCGCGACTGCAAACTGCTCAGCCTGCAGGTCACCGAGATCTTCTGCGCGCCCTATTCCAGCCTCGACTTCTACGAACTCGAGGAGCACCATGCCGACTGCCGTCGTCTCTGTTCGGTCTATGTCGAGCAGCACGAAGGCAGCAGCGCGGCCGTAGGTCAGTATGCCCTCACTGCCGGACAGACACGCAACCGCGTCTTCATCGACCTTCTGGGTCACGATGCCGACACCAACCTCTACGGTCTCTGCATTGCCGACCGCGACCAGCAGGTCGATAACATCACCTACATCCGTCACCGTGCACCCAAGTGTCACAGCGACGAACTCTTCAAATACGTGCTCGACGAAGAGGCTCGTGGCTCGTTTGTGGGACGCATCCTCGTGCAGGAAGGCGCCGACAAGACCGATGCCCATCAGACCGACCGCAACCTCATCCTCACGCCCCATTGTCACATGGTGGCACGTCCCGAACTCGAGATCTATGCCGACGACGTCAAGTGCTCGCA
>ONMP01000002.1 GCA_900318935.1 uncultured Actinomycetes bacterium | reverse complement strand
GGACTATAGGCGCATGATTATCCGCACGTCTTGGCCATTGCCAGCGCCCTGGCCTGCGGCTTCGCCGGAACGTGCGGATAAAACGATGCGTCGCATAAGATCTTGCCCTTGCTCGCGCCGTCGCGGACCTTGGTGTGTATGAGCACGCAGCCGATCCTGCCGCACGCGCCCGTGAGCTGGGCGTTGGAGTAGGCCGCGCCGTTGTCCACGTAGAGCTTGCGCGGGACGCCGTAGGTCGCCACCGCCCCCTTGAGCAGCACGAGGAAGTTCGCGCCGGAGTCGCTCCGCGCGAAGCGGGCGGCCACGACCATGCGGCTCTTGTCGTCGATCACCATCTGCAGGTAGGCGCGGCCGACCGTGCCGTCGGGCATTGCCACGTGGGGGCCGTACATCGTGTCGGCCTGCCACATGCCGTTCGCCCACTCCTCCTCGAAGGCCCTCCTGTCCCTGAGCCTGGGGT
Organism: uncultured Actinomycetes bacterium; assembly: GCA_900318935.1. Lineage (GTDB taxonomy): Bacteria > Actinomycetota > Coriobacteriia > Coriobacteriales > Atopobiaceae > RUG440. The sequence goes on along the minus strand of ONMP01000002.1, from coordinate 47,367 downwards.
TCGCGGCGCCGCGGGGCAGGTTGGCCCTGACCCACCGCTGGATCGTGCTGTCGGAGAAGTCGGAGGCGGCTATGGTGCCGTCGGCGATGAGGCGCAGCCGCATCTCCACGCAGTTCATCCTGGGGTGGGCCTCCCTGAGCGCGCGTATCGCCTCGCCGACCTCGGGCCCGATCTTGCGCGACCTGCCCGCGTCGCCCCTGCCGGAGCGCACGAGGCCGTCGAAGCCGAGCCTGCGGTAGCGGCTCTCCCAGGTCGCCAGCGTGTTCGGGTTGAAGTAGCGGACCGTGCCGTCCGGCAGCGCGACCGGCCGCTCCGCGACGTCGCGGAAGTACGCCGCCTTGCTCGGCTGGGTGTAGGTGCCGTTGATGACCGGCGCTATGAGCGAGAACCGCAGCATCGCGACCTCGTCCGCGTCCCCCCTCTTGGGCATGACCATGTCCTGTCTCCTCTCTTTCCGGGGATCTCGCCTACGGGGAGGAGGGTAGCGGGCGGCGGGGCGGCGGTGAATTGGCGTCCCATGTAAAGGCGCCCCGCGGGGAGGGGCCGCACGGCGGCGGATTGCGCATCGTGACGCCCTGGAAGGGGCCGAGCCCGAGGGAGGCGGCGCAGGCGCGGGCGGCGGAGGCGCGGAACCTTGGGCAGGCGCACGCCCGGGCGGCCGACGGGGCCGGGTGGGCGCGGCCGGTGACGGAGGCGAGCGCGACGAGCAGCGCGGGCAGGCACCTCATGACCCTGTAGAGCGACCTCGGGCCTATGCCGTAGGCGGACCCGACGGCCTCCACCGTCGAGCCGGACAGCCTGGCGCGGGCGATCGCGCCCATCAGCCGCACGGACCTCTGCCTGTAGGGCGAGACGTTGGGCGGGATGAGCGCGTGGGTCGCCCCGCAGGACGCGCACCTCACGCGCTCTATGGTCACCCTCCGGAAGACGGGCGCTCCGCCCTCCAGGTCCTCGAGGCCGCGGCGGTACGGCGAGTGCGGCCTGAGGCGCCCGCGCGCGCCGCAGGCGGGGCACTCGGTCCTGGCCAGCGCGGGGTCGTTGCACCCGCCCTCGATGCCTAGTATCATCTTCACCAGCCCCCGGGCGGCGCCACGCGCGCCCGCCCGTGCCGGGGGAGGCGTCTCTGTCGCGCCGCCTGGCGTCAGACTATCTAATGTGCGGCCGTCGAGCCTTGTGACTCAATTCGCCGTCGGGGGCCGAAATCGTATCTGTGAGTGCGCCGCTCTACAGGCTACTTCGTGCGCGACCCGGCCCGCAATCTGGTCGTGTGCCCGGCCGGGGAGACCCTGCGCCAGAAGTCGGTCAAGAGGTCGGGCGCCATACGCTACGCGAACAAGACGGCGTGCAGGAGGTGCCCGCACCGCGACAGGTGCTTCAGGGGCAGGCAGGAGTGGAAGGAGGTCGACTTCACGAAGGACCAGCTGGAGAAGCCGTGCCGCCCCTGGCACGAGGCCGCGGGGACGAAGCCGGACAGGTCGGGCGTCGCCAAGGGGAGGTACCACTACGAGACCGCGAAGGTCGTCGTCCTCACGCTCGTGCCGGACCTCTCCAAGACGACGCTGCGCATGGGGATATCCGAGCATCCCTTCGGCACCATGAAGCGCGCCATGGGCTGCGACCACTTCCTCCTGCGCGGCCTGGAGAAGGTCGAGGCGGAGTTCTCGCTCATGTGCCTGGGCTACAACCTGACGCGCGCCGCGAACCTGCTGGGGTTCGAGGGGCTGATGGGGATCATGGGAGGGGCCGCCTCCCATACCCCTTCTTGGCCGCGGCGCATCCTTGGCACATTTGGGCCGGCTTGGCATCCTGCGGCCGTATTTCGGCGACGGGTGCTGTTACCAGCCGGAATCTAGTTTTCGGACGGCCTGTGGGGGGGGCTGCACTGAGGACGACATCAGAGGCCGCATCAATCGTTTCAACTCGGCGACGAAGCGGGAATCGATTAGCGTTTCCGTTGGCCATGCCTTTGCCGAGGAGACGGACAGCGAGAGTTTCGCCACCTTGTTTGAGTTGGCAGACAAGCGCATGTACGAGCAAAAAGAGAAAGATCACGCAGCCGCTGGCATGCTAGGGAGATAGATTTCGAGGGGAGTATCCATGTCGAGCACCGGCTCGACGGCTACTCCGTCCGCCTCGCAGACCTCGGAAAAGAGCTCCTCCATGTCATCAGCGTGGCACGCATGGCGGTACTTGGCCCAGATTATGAGACTCTCGCCAGCTTCATGAGAGGTGTCGAGGAAGCGAACTGCCACAAGCCTCCCTGAGGCTCGATGGCAATATCGAAGGATGCGGAAGACGTTTGGGGCAGAGATAAGGCTTCAGAATGGCTCTCAGGCATTTGCGCAGGTAAACGACCGTGTTTCATATGATCTATGACCCGTCGCCAAGTTGAGTATTCCCACGGTGGGAAAACCACACCAAAGAAAGTGCAGGTAAATGGGTACAAAACTGGGTGTGGTTTCGCCGCCCGGCAGAGACAGCACCGAAAAACGACCCCTATGACCTTGACTTTTGCAAGCTAGTCCCAGCTCCGTAGACCGAATTGTGTCCTAAAAACCGGCTACCTATGTGATTAGATAACATATAATGCCTGATAACAGGAGAGCCACATACCCATATATTAACGATAGGTAGCCGGTTTTTGGAGTCACCATGCATATACTGACGGGAGAGAGCTCACTCAGGGCGTTGCGGGCATGTCGCTACCGAGGACTTGCCGTTGCGTTGCCGGAACCAACCCCGCCTCGTAGACATGCCTTCCTGCCGGATCAAGAGCATAACGATGACCCGGAAGATGACGCCGAGTTCACCTTCGATTCGAAATCGCTGGCAACATCCGGATTCGACTTTGCGCGGGTCGAGACAAACGCCAAGGTGGAGTTGTGGAGGCTCGGCGACATTGGTGCCTTCACGAGAGAGAGAGTCCTCTTGAGCTCGGTGTCTTTGACAGAAACAAGACACGGACGCGCTTGCGTTCACGAGTGAGGATGCTCTCGCGCGATTTGCCTGCAGATGCGCTCGTTCGAGTGGATCCCACCCTGTACTTCGTGGGACCAGAGCTCATAGTCCTACAGATGGCATCGCAGAGAAGCGATGTCGAACTGGCACAGATCATCATGGAGCTTTGTGGCTCATACACGCCTAGTCCTGTACCAGATAATAACGGCAAGACGCCGTGTCTGTATAAAGTGCCGCCCGTCACTACGATTGCGCGCATTCGTGCTTATGTCGATCGCTTTAGGCAGCGTGGCGGAAAGCAGGTGCTCTACTCGGCTTTAGGCATGGCGCTAGAGGGTGCGGCCTCTCCGGCGGAGACTAACCTCGCACTTGCCATGAGTCTTCCTCGCTCCATGGGGGGATACGGCCTTCCCATCTCGTCGATTAACGCATCGGTCTCTGCGCCTGATGACGAGCGCAACAATGTGGGAGGCGACTCGTATGCGCTCGATGTGTTTTGGCAGGATGCCTATGCTGACCTCGAATACGAGAGCACGGAGTACCATCTAGATCCTCTGGCCGCCGCAAGTCTAGTTGCCGCTCGAGACGAAAGGGACTCTGCGGATCCAGAAGTAGTTGCCTGGCGCCGCGAACGGATAGCCAAGGCCGACGCGGATCGGCGACGTATGCGTGACCTGCAGTATCTGGGCCTTCTAGTCATTCCTGTAACGAACTTCGACTTGCTCAGCGTTCATCGAATGGACCAAGTTGCTCGCGCGCTTGTGCGACGGTACGAGCAGGTGTCCACAAGTACAATGAATGAGTGGCGCGATGCCTTGGACGAAAAGGTGTGGAGAGACTCTCGTCTTGCCTTGCTACAAAAACTACAGCCCGGCGCAAAGATCCTTGCGTGAGCCGCGTGCATCGGAGCATTCTCCGCGACGAGCGGTGAAAGGGAGTTCATGGTCGAACCGTCGGGCAGTGCCACGATGCCAAAAGGAGGCAGAACACTCTCCGTACGTCGATGATGCGTCCTGCTTGCTCCTCCTTGTACAGGTATCAATTGATACAATTAACACGTAAGTCAAGCTTTGGAAGGAAAGAGAGCAAAAGGAGGGAAACCATGCGGAGGATAACCGTAACCGCGAGAAGGGCTATGGCGTTACTCGTCAGTGCGAGCCTCGCGCTCAGCCTGTGGCCGGTGCCTCGCGTCGCTCGCGCGCAGGAGGCGATCGAGCAAGAGGACGTGGCCAATGGCGAGGAACTCGTCTTGGAGGACCAGGTTGCCATTGAGGAAGATGACGATCCCGTCGAGGATGCGGGGTCCGTTCAGAAGGAGGACATTGAGAGCGATGCTGTCGAACCGACTGACGATGCTGTTGCAGGGGTGAGTGCGCAGTCCGAGGAGGCCGCCACGACCAAGGACAAGGTCGCGGGTCCCGAACCCACCGTGTTCCTGCAGTCCGACACAGGCCTACCCTCAAAGTTTGACCTGCGTGACCGCGGCGTCGTCACCCCCGTTAAGAGTCAGGAACCCTGGGGGTATTGCTGGGCACATGGAGCCATCGCCGCCGCAGAGACCTCGATTCTCACCGCGATGGGCTCGACGTATGCAGAGACCGGACTGGACCTCTCCGAGCGTCACCTCGCATGGTATGTTGCGAACCCCGTGACGGAGGCAATCTCCAAATCACAGGTGGGCGAGGGCCTCTACGTGTACGACGTCGACGCCGGTCCCAACCACGTCTTTGACTTCGGAGGCAGGGAGCAATGCGCCGCGACCCTCTTTGCCCAGGGAATCGGCCCCATGCCCGAGAGTGACTACCCCTGCCGAGGCCTCAACGGTACCCTTGCCTACGATGACCTTATCGCGGACAAGGAGACCTACATTCAGGCGCGAATCGCCTACTACAAGGGCACCTACACGTGGATGAGCGACGATGAGGCAAGGCCTTATGCCGAGAGCGACTACGACGATGCGGTCAAACGGTACCAAAAGTACGATGCGTATAGTCCCTTAGACGACTGGTCCATCACAGAGCCGGACGAGCCTGGCTCGGGCAAACTCAGGGGCTCGGCCTATACGCTTACAGACAACAACGTCTTTAGCTACTGGGCGCGACTCGATGATGGGGAGCTTGATGCTGAGGAACATTTCCACAAGCAGCCACTGTACAAGACCGGCAACTATGTCCTCTGGCAGGATAACATCGACCAGATAAAGACGGAGCTTTACGAGGGTCACGGTGTTTCGACGGGCGTAACCATCAGCAACAGGGCTCTTAATACCGACACCTGGTCGGCATATGATTCCCAGTTCTCGGCCGGCGCCTCGCACGTGGTCTGCATAGTGGGATGGGATGACGACTACGCCGCGTCCAACTTTAAGGAGACCCCTCCCGGCAACGGCGCTTGGATCGTCAAGAACAGCTGGGGCTCCGAGACCGATGCGGTCAAGGATGGCCTCATTGCCTCGGATGGCACGACCAGGGACGCCCATGCCTCCGAATGGGGCATCGTGGATGAGAACGGCAAGCACACGGGCTACTACTACCTCTCGTACTACGACGGAACCATCAAAGCCCCCGAGACTTTTTCTTTTCGAATCGAGCCCAACAACGACCAGCAGGATGCCTTGCAGCTCGATTACCTTCCTGCCTCTGTCGCGGAATTCGGCCATGCGGACGAGCAGCCCTCGTGGGAGGCCAACGTCTTTACGCTTGAGAAGGACATGCGCATCGATGAGGTCGCTACGCGCCTGAGGATAAGCGACAGGGCGCCTCTCCAGAGCTTCACGTGCACGTTTAACCTCTACAAGCTGCGCGATGACGCGACGAAGCCGGATGACGGCACGCTCGTATCCACGCTTACGCGATCGTTCCAAAACCAGGGTTACCACCGCGTGGCGCTCGACGCTCCCATCTACCTCAAGGCAGGTGATCGCCTGGGCATCGTGGTGCAGCAAACCTACCTCGCCGACGATGGGGTCACGCTGTATGGCATCGAGGCACAGGAGTGCGACGGATACCGAGCGATTCATAAGGATCCGGTTTACGGCGAGGCCGTTGTCAACGAGGGCGAGAGCTTCTTCAACATTGAGGGGGCCACTAACAAAGAGGAAGAATCCAAAGACGGGTGGCTGGATGTCACGGCTCCTTTGACAAAAGAGCTGTTGCTGTACTTTAAGTCTGATGTCGCTGACAGTCCCATGCTGGACTATTACGTCAGTCATTACTGCGGCAAGCCAATCCAAAGCTTCTTCAATATCGACAACTTTACTATAAAGGCATTTGGCGAGCCGGTCTCGCTCGAGCATGTGGACGCTGTTGCGCCTACCTGTGAGGAAGCGGGTACTGCTGAGTACTGGTTTGATGCTGAGACCGGTGCAACGTACGCCGACGAGAACGGCACGAAGGCGCTGGAAGACACCTCGGTCGCGGCCCTCGGTCACGATTGGGGCAAAGCGCGCTACGAGTGGACCAAGGACTGCTCTAGCGTTACGGCTACCTGCACCTGCAAGCGCGACAAGAGCCACGTCCTCACGGAGACTGTTGCCACGCAGGGGATGAGCAACGCCACATGCACCCGGGCGGGCAAGGTTGTCTGGACGGCTGAGTTCGAGGGTGAGCCCTTCTCGACGCAGGTCAAGATGACGGACGAGGCGGCGCTTGGTCACATATGGGGCAAAGTGAGCTACACATGGTCGAAGGACGGGAAGTCCTGTACCGCAAAGAGAGCCTGCGAACGCGACTCGGCCCACAAGCAGACGTCCAAAGCCGAGGTTACCTCGAAAGTAACCAAGGAACCCACCGCCACCAAGTCTGGCACCCGCACTTACACGGCTACCTTCTCCGCGGGCTGGGCTGAGGCGCAGACGAGGACCGAGACCATCCCGGCCTTGGGTGTGCCGACGGCACGCGGTAGGGCACACGTGCAAAAGACGGGTTGGACCTCTTATGTTGCCGGCGGCGAGATCGTTGGCACCACAGGCAAATCGCAGCGGCTCGAGGCGCTGAGGCTTAAGCTTGCAGGCGCGAAGGTCACGGGCGGAATTGAGTACCGTGGACACGTTCAGGGCATTGGCTGGGAGAAAGCGTGGGCGCGTGATGGCAAGACGTGCGGCACGACGGGCAAGTCAAAGCGCCTTGAGGCCGTACAGATTCGTCTCTACGGTCAAATGGCCAAGAAGTTCGACGTCTATTATCGCGTACACGTGCAGGGGTATGGTTGGATGGCCTGGGCGAAGAACGGTGCGAAGGCAGGCACCGAGGGCAAGTCGCTGCGTGCCGAGGCAGTGCAGATAGTGATCGTGCAGAAGGGGGCCAAGGCTCCCGGTGCGACCTACAACGGGGTGAAGCAGGTTTATAGCAAACCATTCGTTACCAAGTAGGCTGGGACGGCGGACAGGGGGACGGGGGCGTTTGTACCGCCAAGGCGGAACAAACGCCCCCGTCCCCCTGTCCGCTAGTCGCGGATGAGAATCTCTAACGTGGAGAAGAGCGACTCGGGATCGACGGGCTTGCTGAGGTGGGCGTTGAGGCCGGCTTGGAGACTTCGTTGCACGTCATCATCGAAGGCATTGGCCGTGAGCGCGATGATGGGCACCTGCTTCGCATCGTCCCGCGGAAGCGCGCGGATCGCGCGGGTTGCCTCGAGGCCGTCCATGACGGGCATGCGCATGTCCATGAGCACGGCGTCGTAGTGTCCTTCGGGACTTGCTGCAAATGTCAAGAGAGCTACCTTACCGTTCTCGGCTATGTCTACGTCGATGTCGCGGGCGTTGAGAATCATCTGCATGATTTCGGCGTTGATTTCGACATCCTCGGCCATGAGCACCTTGCGACCTTTGAGGTCTGCCTTGCTCGCCAAAAGAAGCTCGTGCTTCTTTTTGAATGCGTCGCGGAACTCGTTGAGGACGCTTCCCGCAAACAAAGGCTTGTGGACGAAGCTGTCTATGCCGGCGTCGCGCGCCTCTTCGGCGATTTCGTCCCAGTGGTAAGAGGTGAGGATGATGATTGCCGTCTCGTCACCGACAATCGAGCGAATTTGACGGGTGGTCTCGAGGCCGTCCATTTCGGGCATCTTCCAGTCCATCAGTATGAGGTTGAATTCCTGTCGCCGCAGGTGGTGCATCTCCACCATCTCGAGGGCTGCGGATCCCGATTCGGCCGTCTCGCAGCTCACGCCGACCTGGCCCAGAATCAGGCGTGCATGCTCGCACGCGATGGGGTCGTCATCCACGACGAGCACGTGCATCTCGCTCGGATCGAACTCCCCGTCCTCGTTGGCCACGCTTGACCTCTTGGATATGCCGAGCGTCAGCGTCACGACGAACGTGGTGCCGACACCTTGCTCGCTCGTGACCTCGATGTTGCCGTTCATCAGCTCGACGATGCTCTTTGTGATGGGCATGCCAAGGCCTGTGCTGCCCAGGCTATTTGAGGCGTTGGAATTCTCTTGCGAGAACGCATCAAAGATGTGAGGGAGGTACTCCTTGCTCATGCCGATGCCGGTGTCGGTAACGGTGAGTCGCAGCGTTGCCTTGTCGCCGTAGCGTCCCACGTCATCGATCGTGAGGGTGACCGATCCACCCTCTTTCGTGAACTTGACGGAGTTGCCGAGGATGTTGATCATCACCTGACGAAGCTTCATGTCGTCGCCGACATAGTAGTCGCTGATTTTGCCATTGGTGCGGCACTCATAGTGCAGGCCTTTGTCGCGACACTGTCCGCTGATGATGGTGTTGACCTGTTCGAGCATCTGGGCGAACGAGAACTCCTCGTGGCGTATGATCATGCGTCCCGACTCGATGCGGCTCATGTCCAGGATGTCGTTGATGATGCTGAGGAGGTGCTTAGCCGAAGAGTCTATCTTTACGAGGTACTCGCGAGCCTTCTCCGATGTTTCGGGGTCGCTCATGGCAATATTTCCCAAGCCGATGATGGCGTTCATGGGAGTGCGAATCTCGTGCGACATGTTTGAGAGGAAGACCGTCTTTGCGCGACTCGCCTGCTCGGCCACCTCAAGAGCGTCGAGCAAGGCCTGTTTCTGCTCGAGGGATGCGCGGGTTTGGGCATCCACGTCGGTAAGACAGGCACCTACGGAGTGAACTATGTGGTCGTCGCGGTCCTCGGGGTGCCGTACGCCGGCAAACTTGATCATCTCGTACGTCTCGCGTCCATGTCGCCTAACCATGTAACGATACGAGATGACGAGCTGGTTTTTGAGGCCTTCCCTGATTGAATCGGGCTGGACGAAGCGCAGGAACTCGTCGCGATACTGTTCGGTGACGTTATTGTTTGCATAAGCTGTAATGGCTTCGAGATACTTGAAGTGCTCTCTCGACTCGCATCCGCCGATGGCGTCCTCATGTGACTGATAGCATATGCCCTCGTCATTATCGAGCTCTATGTAATAAACACTCCAATAGTCGGAGGCCAGCGCCGTTATGAGCTCCGTCTGCTGATCACGCTTCACGGTGATGTCGGAAATGAACACATAATATATGTCGCCATAGGCTTCCGTGTGCGTGAAGTGGCCGTAGTCGTCCACCCACCGTATGCTGCCGTCCTTGCGAATGATGCGGTACTCCACGTAGTCGAGTCCGTCATCGTTTACGGATATCTGCTCGCCGATGGATTTCTTGATGTTTGAATAGTCGTCAGGATGGACCATGCCTCTGAAGGTGTAGCCGGTGAGCTGCCTGAACTCATCGAGGTTTTCGCAGCCGTAGATGTTGAGCAGCGCCTGGTTGGCGTAAAGCAGCTCTTCGGGTTCCTCGGCCTTGTAGATGAAGAAACCGCCCGGCATGTGGCGTCCGATTTCCTCCACGATGGGTATGGTGAAGTCGTTCAGTTCGAACTTGTTTCCAAACATCGCGAGTACCTTCCTTGCGGCGTTGGGTCTGATGCTGACTACAGTATGACGCATTCGGTGCAAAACTGGCAAACTGATGCCTGTGTCGTTTTGGGCACTCCTCTTTCGACATATGCACAAAGCGCGCACGGCCTTAGCTTGAGCTGCCGTGCGCGCTTCTGGTCCGCAGCTTGGTGCGTCGTATTATGCGTAGCCCCAGGTGAGGAGCTGCCACGCGCCGCTATCCGTGCGAGCGAGTATCCAACTGTAGTCATTGTAGTCATGGTCGGGTTCCCATGCGGTTCCTTCTGCCTGCTCGGCGCTGGGTGAGTGGTAGTCGCTCATGAGAACGATGACCTGGTTGTATTCCGGCGCATCAGGTGTCTGGGCTTCGCGAAGTTCGTTGGCATACGCGATGTTTTCCTGACTCGTCTGATCGCCCGCGTAGGCGATGCGCTTCATGGTGCAGCCCGTCCACTTGTCGAACTCGGCCATCACGGTGCTGATTGCGGCGTCGATGTCGGCCTGGGTGTAGATCTCGGACGTGCCGTAGTCTATCTCGTAGCTGGCGGTGTCGGTGTTGGCGGTCGCTTCGGTCGTCTCAGCGGTGTCGGCTGGATTGGAGGCATTTTGCTGACCGCCACAGCCAACCATGCCGATCGTGCCAAGCGCGAGCGTACTCACAACCGCGAAAGTGATGACGTTCTTCTTCATGCAGTTCCTTTCCATCGGAGCCGTGCTTATCGCGCAGGTTTGTCGCGCACACTTTATACGCCCCTGGGTGCATCTCGTCTCAAACTCGCTGCACAAATCCGAAGGCGTGTGGGGGTTGAACTCGACAAATTGTCGTTGGCTGGTCGGGAAAACACTCTAAAAAATGACTAGATGGGGCGCAGGTCGTCGATGCTCAGGCGCGAGCGCATATAAAGCTGCAACCCTAGTGCCGCGCCATCAATGCAACGCACTCCACGTGTTTGGTGTGGGGAAAGAGATCCACGGGTATGATGCGGTTCACACGGTAGCCGCCCTCGCGCAGGATGGCGAGGTCGCGAACTTGAGTCGTGGGGTTGCACGAGACGTAGGCGATGCGTTGTGGCGCGAGCTGCACGACGCCGTGCAGAAACTCGGGTGTGGAGCCTGCGCGCGGCGGGTCAAGAACGACAGCGTCAAAAGAGGCGCGCTGCTGTTCGGCCATCCAGCTGGTCGCATCGGCGCAGACGAAGCGACAGAGGTCGGCGAGATCGTTGGCGCGGGCGTTGCGGCGAGCGCAGCCGACGGCATTGCTTACCTGCTCTACGCCAACGACGCTGAGGTCGCGACTGCCTCGCTGGGCGGCTGCGGCTGCGCAAATGCCGATGGTGCCGGTGCCGCAATAGGCATCGAGCAGGGACGAGGTCTCGTCGATGCCTTCGAGGGCGAGCTGGTAGAGCACCTCGGTCTGGGCTGGGTTCGTTTGGTAGAAGCTCGTGGGGCCAATCTCGAAGGTGCATCCGAGCAGACGATCGTGCATGATACCGGCCCCGAAAAGCGTGCGATTGCGTGTGCCGAGGATGGCATTGGTGCAGCGGTCGTTGACGTTTTGCACGACGGACGTGATGCGGGGATGACGCTTGCGCAGACGGTGAACAAGCTCGGTCGCACGAGGAAGGTCGGGTCCGTTGGTGACCAGCGTGAGAAGGACCTCGTCGGTAGCATAGCCCACTCGCACGACCGCATGGCGCAACACTCCTCGGCCCCTGTCCTCCTCGTAGGCGCGGATGTGTAGTTCGTCGGCAACACGGGCCACGTCGCGCAGGATAGAGCGGGCGCCTTTGGCCTCGACAAGGCATTCCGGGCAATAGACGATGCGGTGTGTGCCGCGCTCGTAGAATCCGCAGCGCATGCGTCTCCCCGTGGCGCGCGAACCCGGTGCGAATGGCGTGGCAGCCTTGTGTCGATAGGCAAGCGGCACGTCCATGCCGCGAATGGCCTCGACCGAGACCTCGTCGGCCGCGCAGACCTCGGCAAAGAGCTCATTCATGGCGTGCTGCTTGCGCTTGAGCTGCAGCTCGTAGGGTACGGCGAGCAGTTCGCAGCCACCGCAGCGTTTGGCAATCGGGCATGTGTACGTCTTGTATCCCATGTGTACATAGTACAACGTCGCATCGCTTCGCGGTACGTGACGACTGGTCCTCTTCAAACGGGCAAGTAATCGAATACCGACAATATGGAGGCGCGATGTTGATGCAGTGTGCTGTCACGACGTTTTGAGACGGTCCAGCGCCTTGAGCATAAGACTCAACGAGAACATCGACACGAAAGAAGAAAGGGCACTTCAATGAGCACCAACTTCATGAATACCTATGACGACGAGCGCGTTTCCCGTGACGAGACCATGTACCGTCGCGATACCCAGGTTCGCCAGCGGCCCGCTTATGCGCAGGGCGACTATGGTTATCAGCAGTATCCGGAGTATGCAGAGCCTCGCTATCGACGGGTCCAGTACCCTGAGGCCAGAAGAACCTCTCCGGCAGCAAAGGGAGCCGTGGTTGGCGTCGTGGTCGCGCTTGCAATCGTGTGTGCATTCGCGTTTGGGACGGGTCTCTTCAGGCGTGTCGCGAGTAAGGTTCTGCCTCCGTCACTGATTGCCATCACTTCGACGACGAGAACGACGGAGACTGCTTCTCAGCCCGCCACATACGTCGATGACGGTCAGATGATTTCGTCCGATGACGCGATCAGGGCTGCTGCCAATGCTGCGGCTGGCGGCAACGACGTGCGCAATGCCACGGCAGATCTCGAAGTCGGTGGCGACGCAGCACACTACGTGGTGACGTTTGACTTCGATGACGCGCATTACACCGTCGAGGTCGATGCCTATACCGGAGATGTGTGGAGCGTGACGCCGACGTTCAATGACAGCACGTTTGAGCCTGAGTTCGAGACCGCCTTTGCCGACGAGGACGAGATTGTGGAATAACCTAGCCACGGGGAGTGCAGGGGGGTGACAGGGGGGACAGTCCCCTGGGGACCCAGAGGACTGTCCCCCCTGTCACCCCCACACTTTCGTTCCGCTCCCCGATAAGGGGTTTATATCTATTGACAATACGTGTATTGTTGACTCCATGTGCGTAAAGCCTTGACCAAGGAGGGTTATATGGCAAAGGAACAGCAGGTAAAGAACGTGGTTTTGGTTGGCCAAGGTGGCGTGGGAAAGACCATGCTCGCCGAGGCCATGCTGCATCTTTCTGGAAAGACGACGCGTCTGGGCGGCCATGCAGGCACCAAGCCGACGCTTGACTACGACGCGCAGGAGACCGCGCGTGGTTTCTCGATTTCGACCACGATGGCTCCCATCGAGTGGCAGAAGACCCGCATCAACATCCTTGATGCCCCGTGCTACCCCGACTTCGTAGGCGATGCCTACGCGGCAATGAGTGCTGCTGAGACGGCTCTCTTTGTGGTTGACGCCAATGACGGTCCGCAGACCACCACCACGCGCCTGTGGTATGCCGCCGAGGATCTCTCGCTTGCTCGCGCGGTCTTCATCAATCGACTCGACAAGCCCGAGGCCGACTTCGACTCCGCTCTCGAGCTCTGCCGCGAGCGCTTCGGCAACAACCTCGGTGCCGTCACCATTCCCATGGGCACCGCTTCTAACTTCAAGGGTGTCATCGACGTCGTTCACATGAAGGCCCGTCACCTCGAGAAGGGCAAGGTCGTTGAGGAAGATATTCCCGACGAGTATGCCGACGCCGCCGAAGAGGCTCACGAGACGCTCATCGATCTCGTTGCCGAGGCTGACGACGACGTCATGATGGCCTACCTCGAGGGCGAAGAGGTCACGCAGGAGGACATTGAAAACTGCCTGTCCACCGCCATCCGCGAGCGCATCTTCGTGCCCGTCTTTGCTGGTGCGGCCGTGCAGGAGGAGGGCATCATCTCCTTCATGAACGCCGTTGTCGCATGGTTCCCCGCGATGGCCGACTTCGGACGCGTGCCGCTGGTCAACGGCGAGCAGCTCGACATCGACCCGGACGACGACCGTCCCGTCGCGTTCGTCTTCAAGAGCCTCAACGATCCGCAGAACGGCAAGCTTTCCTTCCTCAAGGTCTTCTGCGGCACCATCACGCCCGGCATGGAGCTCACCAATGCGCGCACCCGCAAGGGCGAGCGTCTGGGCCACCTGTACGTGATGACCGGTCGCGAGACCTCCGACGTCAAGAGCGCCGCTGCGGGCGACATCGTGGTCGTGCCGAAGCTCGACGCCCTCACTGGTGACACGCTTTCCGCGACGGGCAAGGTCGAAGCGGCTGCCTTCCGCTTCCCCAACAGCCTGTATCGCATCGCCATCGAGCCCGACCAGCGCGGCACCGAGGGCAAGCTCTACGCCTTCCTCGAGCGCAGCTCCGAAGCTGACCCGACCCTCAAGGTCGAGCGCGACGAGGAGACGGGACAGACCGTCATCAGCGCTATCGGCGAGGCGCAGGTCAGCGTCTTGCTCGAGCGTCTCGAGGATCGTACGGGCGTCACGGCGCACACCGTCAAGCTGCGCATTCCGTATCGCGAGACCATCCGCCGCATCGCTACTGGTCATGGTCGTCACAAGAAGCAGACCGGCGGCTCCGGCCAGTTCGCCGACTGCAAGCTCCGCATCGAGCCGAACCCCGACGGTGGATATGAGTTCCTCGACGAGGTCGTTGGCGGTGCCATTCCGCGCGGCTTCATTCCCGCCATCGACAAGGGCGTGCAGGAGACCATGCGTGGTGGCGTCCTTGCGGGCTATCCCGTCATCGACGTCAAGGTTGCCGTCTTTGACGGTCAGTTCCATCCCGTTGACTCCAACGAAATGGCCTTCAAGACGGCCGCACGTCTGGGCTTCCAGGACGCCATCAAGGGTGCCGACGCCGTGCTGCTCGAGCCCATGGCTCACCTGAAGATTACCGTGCCCGAGAGCTATGCCGGCGCCGTGATGGGCGATATCTCGGCCAGCCGCGGTCGCGTCGAGGGCATGCAGGCAGCAGGCGCGGGCGAGACCTGCGTCGAGGCTACCGTGCCTTACGCTGAGGTTACCGACTACGCCACCCGTCTGCGCTCCCTCACGCGCGGCACGGGCGAGTTCGAGCTCGAGGTCAGCGGCTACGAGCAGGTGCCGCACGACGTGCAGCAGCGCCTCGCGCAAGAGTATCAGGATCGCCGCGCCTCTGGCGAGCGCTAACGTCAGAAACATCGCGGTTTGAGCCGGGGACGTCGTGCCGAGTGGTGCGGCGGCCCTGGCTTTTTGCGTCTCTCCGGCCTCTTGCGTTCGTGGCGCGACATGGACTATGATGATAATTCGTCTGTATTGTCCGAAAGGAGAGGTGCTATGGCAATCGATTTCGAGAGTTCCCAGACAAAGAAGAACCTTGAAGAGGCCTTTGCTGGCGAGTCCCAGGCTACAAACAAGTACGCCTACTACGCGAGCCGTGCAAAGAAGGACGGCTTCGTACAGATCTCCCAGATCTTTGCCGAGACTTCCGGCAATGAGCGCGAGCACGCAAAGCTTTGGTTCAAGTACCTTCATGATGGTGCCGTGCCCGATACGCTGACCAATCTCAAGGATGCAGCTGCGGGCGAGAACTACGAGTGGACGAGCATGTACTCCGAGTTTGCGCGTGTCGCCGAGGAGGAGGGCTTCAAAGAGATCGCCAGCAAGTTCAAGCTGGTCGCTGCCATCGAGAAGGCACATGAAGAGCGCTACCTCAAGCTCGTCGAGCGCATCGAGAAGGGCGAGGTCTTTGAGCGCGAGGGCGTCAAGGTGTGGAAGTGCCTGAACTGCGGGCATCTGCATGTCGGCGCTAAGGCTCCCAAGGTTTGCCCGGCTTGCAACCATCCGCAATCCTACTTCGAGGAGCAGGTAGTCAACTACTAGAGATTGTGCTACAATCCCTCTGAACGGGCCGTTAGCTCAGTAGGCAGAGCAGGGGACTTTTAATCCCAAGGTCTAGGGTTCGAGACCCTAACGGCCCACCACGAAGAAGAGCAGGTCGATGGATGCAAATCTGTCGACCTGTTTTTTCTCAGCATCAACCTTGGCTACCGATTGCGGGATAAGTCGTTTTTTCAGCTTGCCCTGTGCCATAATGATAGATGGATGGACTAGGGAAGGAACACTATGGTAGACGGGATGCCCATTTCGCTTGGCGGAATGCCTTCGGCACAGCAAATGTCGTATGGAGGTCCAGGTGGACCAGGTAAACCAAGCGGGCCAGGCATGCCGGGTGGCTCTGCGGGACCAGGCGGTCCTGCTGGTGGACCACCGATGATCGAGCCCGTTTCGGGGGGCCTCACCCTTCCAGCATTTGGGCGTGCATATGCATCGGTTATCGCGTCAAGGCGCTATACGCATCTGGCCATGTGGTTCTTGGACATACGTAATTTCCGGGCAATCAATCCGCGGTACGGCTACAGCAAAGGCAATGCTGTTCTTCGAACTGTCGCGACTTGCATGCGCGAGACCATGTCTGAAGGTGAGCTGCCAGTTGCGCGTCTGGGTGGTGACCGCTTCATAGCGCTCTCTGCTCACGGTGATATAGATTCTGCCACAAAAGCCTTTGAACGACTGCAGGCCGCAGTGAAGGTTGGGGTCGCTGAGCAAGGCATCGGTTTCCCCATGGTTCTGTGCGCGGGAGTGTACATCTTGCGACCAACCGACCTTGACATCCCGAGCCATCAGAAGCCGCTCGACTACGCTTCGATAGCGCATCGAAACGCTCATGACAACCGAAGCGGTGGCATCATGTGCTTCACGGATGAGGACTATGAGCGCGACATGCGGCGTATCGCTATTGAGCAGACTATTGACGATGCGCTTCTTCGCGGGCGCATCGAGGTATGGTATCAACCACAGATTGACTACGCACTCGGCGAGGTGATTGGTGCTGAGGCCCTCGCGCGTTGGAATCACCAAGATTTGGGTTTGATCATGCCGGATGAGTTCATCCCCATCCTTGAAAACTGTGGCAAGGTACACCAACTTGACATCTACGTGTGGGAAGAAGTCTGTCGCAATGTGGGACGATGGCATAGCAAAGCGGACAGCAAGCCTGTGCCTGTGTCCGTGAATGTCTCGCGAGCTGAGATGTTTGAACCTGACCTGCTGGAACGTTTTCTCGACTTGCATCTCAAATACGATCTTCCGCCGGGGAGCATTCGGCTCGAGATTACCGAAAGCGCGTTCGTTGAGGACGCAGAGCGGATTAGTACGATAGTGGAGCGTCTGCGCGAGCACAACATGATGGTGGAGATGGACGACTTTGGTAGCGGGCTCTCTTCTCTCAACATGCTCAAGGGCGTGCCTGTAGACGTGGTCAAGCTCGACATGGGTTTCATGCAGTCAGCAATGGTCGGCAATCGGGGCGGCGTAGTTCTTGGGTCAGTAATTCGTATGCTCCAAGGGCTGGATACGCCCATAATTGCCGAGGGCGTCGAGACGCTCGAGCAAGCTGAGATGCTCAAAAACATGGGTTGTCACCTCATGCAGGGTAACCATTTCTCGCGCCCAATGTCGCTTGATGACTTTGAGAGCTTCGTTGCCACGAATCGTGCGGTTGAGCATGCGCAGCGACGCGCACGCAGCGACGCGCACTTGGACGACCTTACGCGCATCGATATGGCATCGTCGTATCTCTTCAATCATGTGATGGGTCCCACGATGTTCTTCTTTGCTAGCGAGGGACTCGGCGAGAGCATCTTGACCAACGACGAGTTCTATGAGGCTTGTGGTCTTAAGCGCGGAGAGCTTCGGGAAATAGAGAAAAACCCGCTTTTGCAGGTGAAGATTGCGTCGCGCCAGACGATGTGGCGGGCAGCGGCCGAGGCGCGAGAATACGGTGCTGCAACCTGCAAATTTGAGATGATCAACGGTCGTTGGATCGATGCTGTGATACGTTATTTGGGTACGAGTTCGCGTGGCGATGTCTACTCCATGAACATCTTGCGCGTCCTGAACGAGATGGATGCGAGCGTGAGCGAGTTGCACCGCAGTGCACAGGCGATGCAGGATGTGGGTTGGAACGTCGAGATGCTCGATGCGATTGTTCCCAACAGCTTCGTGAAGTGCAAGGTGGATGACACGCTGAACATCGTTTACATTAGCCCCAAAGTCTATGAGGAAAGCGGTCTCTCCGAATCGGAGTACGTTCGTCGCTTCCACAATGCGCTAGAACAGACGATCATTGTGGAAGATCGCCAAGAATTCATGGATGCTGTCGCGCAGGGTGCTCACTCTCACACCACCTTTAGTTGCGATTTGCGTGTTCACTATGGGTATGGCAACGAGCGTCGCAACGTCAACATTCTCGGTCGCGTGATGCCAGACAAAGATGGAGTCGAGTGGTTGTATGCCCTCCTGCTCTTTGTAAGCGACCCGTACGAGGAGGTTGAGGAAACAGGCGCTCATGCTGGGTCGTTGGTGATTCCCTTCGATTACGATTTTGCGACCGATCGTCTCGTGATTCACTCGCCGACGGGCGACGGTGAAGGGCGGAACTATGTGATAGAGCACTTCATAAGGTTGATGGAGGAGCTGCCCGATACCGTTACGAAGTCCACAGCGGCAAAGATTATCTCTACGATAAGCGATTTGCGTACGCATCCTACGGCAGGGTTTAGCGATATCAAGAGTAATCTGCGCGAGCGTGATGAGTTGCGTTGGTACCATGTCAATTACACCTGTGAAGCTGATGAGAATGGCAACACGCTGGTGATTCACGGTTATGCTCAGGATTCCAACGACCAGATGGGGTCGGTGCGCTGGTGGCGTCGCCAAGCCGAGATCGACCCGCTTACTGGTCTCCTCAACCGCAATGCGGCCGAGCAAAACATCAACCTCGCAATACGAACTGAGGGCGAGGGCCTCATGTTTATGATCGACCTCGATGGATTCAAGAAGGTCAACGACGAACAAGGGCATCTGGCGGGAGATGCGCTCCTTCGCGATGTCGCGGCTGCGCTACAGAGCAATTTCCGCGAAGGTGACCTTGTCGGACGCTACGGGGGAGACGAGTTCGTGGCGTTCATGGCGCTGACGGGCGCCGAGTTCACCCCTTCCGAGGTCGATGAGCTGGCACGAAGAAGGGCTAGGTCTATCATCGCGTCAGTGAATGCGGTGGGAGCTAGGTGCAGCGTCGGTGTGGCGGTTTTGAACCAGCGTGACGCGACCTTCTATGACCTGCTTGAGGTAGCTGACGACGCGATGTACCAGAGCAAGGAAAGTGGCAAGGGGACGTACACGATCCTAGAGCTGTAATGCTTGGGAATGATGAGGGGTACCGGGGGACTGTCCCCCGGTACCCCTCAGTACCCTAACTGCGATTTAGGTAGCTCTAGCTGTGAAGGCGGCGCGTGTCGGAGCCGGGATTCAGCGAGAAGGCGCCGGAGTCCTCCATCTGCTGCAGGCGCTTTTCGCCTTCGTCTGCGATGGCACGGAACTCCTCGATGGTCTGGTGCATCTGGGGTAGCGCCTTGAGCTTGTAGTCGGTAATGTCGTCGAGGGCGGATAGCGTATCCTGGAAGGCAGCCTTGAGAGTGTCGGGTGAGATTGCAGCATCGGTGGCCTGCTTCTGGATGGCGACACCCTGCTCCTTGAGCATGCGCGAAGTGGCGTTGATCATGTCGTTGGTTGCGGCGTTCAGGGCTTGGACTTTCTCGAGGACGATACGCTGGTTGTAAAGGGCGCCAGCCACGGTAACGGCCGTGCGCAGTGCGGCGACGGTGACGTTCTCGGCGCGGTCGACGGCGCGGATGAGTTCGAGGTTATTCTTGCGAATGACCTCCATGGCGACGATGCCCTGCTGGTTGACGACGAGCAGCTGCTGGAAGTCCATGATCTTTTGCCGCAGGGGGAAGAGTACCTCCTCCTCGAGGAAGCGAGTCTTGTCGTCGTCACCGCCAATCTGTGCGCGATAGTTTTCAAGCGCGTTGGAAAGATAGGCGTCGAGGTCCTGTGCCATGGCGACGCGCTGGTTGAGTTGCTTGGTGAGTTCACGCATGTTGCCCGCCTCGATCTCGAGGGTGACGTTGTCCTTGCGAAGGGTATCGCGGCCCCTGTCGAGTGACTTGACGATCTCGGCAATCTCGGCGTCAGCTGACTTGTAGCGGTCGAAATAGCGGCGCACGGGGTTGAAGAGCTTGCCAAAAGCACCTTGCTTCATGAAGTCGATGCCAGAGGGGTCGAGGTCGCGCATCTTGATAGCGAGGTCCTCGAGGCCCTTTGCGACTTCGCCGGACTCGCTGCCGGAGCGGCTGAGGTCGGCCATGCGCTTGGCGAGGATGTCATTCTTTGTGGAAGACTTACGTACGAGGTCGGAGCCGAGGTCCTCGACGGCATGCGTAATCTCGCGACGGCTCGCCACTGAGTCGAGGTCGACGGCCATGATCTCTTCGCCCTTGGCCTGTGCGACGTTGTCGATGACCTGTGCACGATCTTCGGGGACGGCGAGTTCCTGCTCGACTTTTGCCTTTACTTCCTCGGGCTCGGGAATCTCGAGGTCGAATGCCATGGTTGCCTGCCTTTCTGCAATGCTTGCGTTTGGTACGGACTACATTCTACATGTTTGCGTTGAAGAGGTTCTTGAGCTGGTAGGTCACATCGTCGGTCGTCGCGTCGATGCTCGCTGCCTCGTTGATGGAGCTGATCTTTTGGAGTGCCGCGATGTCGGCATTGTAACCGATGGTGTAGACAGGAATGCGGAGGCCGCTGATGACGGACTGCATGTCGGCGAAGTCGATGGTATCGGCGTTGGCTTCTCCGTCAGAGAGCAAAAAGATCATGGGCTTGGCGTTTGGCACGTCTTTGAGAGCCTCCTCGAGCATGCTTGCGGCGACGATGATGCCGTCGTTGGTGGCCGTCTGGCCGGCGGCGCGTAGGCTCTCCACCGCACCCTTGAAGTATGCCTGCTGGGTAAGGTCGAACTCTGCGATAGGGACGTTGATTGTGACGTCGTCGGCATAGGACACGAGGCCCACGTAGTTGCCGTCGTTGATGTAACGCATGCTGTTGATGAGGGAGTCTTGGAGTTCTTGAATAGGCGCGCCGCTCATCGAGCCGCTCGTGTCGGCGACAAAGACGGCCATTACTGCCTGGTCGTTGTCTTTGTTGCGCTTGTAGAGGTCCTGGGCTGCGACGAGCGTCTCGCCGGAGACCTCGGGCAGCTCGCAGATGTAATCGTCCTTGCCGTTAAAACCGTCCTGGTTGGCGAGGTCGGCACCGTTGTCGTCGCAGTACTGAGCAAAGAGCTCAAGTATGGCCTCCTCGTCGGCGGATGCAGACTTGCAGGCGACGAGCGGATTGTCGTGTCGGTAACCGAAGGGAACGAACTGGTAGTTCGACTGGAGGGAAGGATCGTTCTGATAGAGCTGCCACTCGAGAACGAAGCCGTCGAGCTTACCGCGCTCAGCCGCGTCGCGCATCTGCACCGTGGTGAGGGCGACGAAGGGGACATTGGACTGGAACTGCTTGAAGCCAGCGGTTGCATCGGCGGAAAGCGGGTCTTTGGAGTCGTAGCGCTCGAGGCACGAAATCAGGAAGTTGAGGCCAGTCGTGCTGGTGAAGGGGTTCGTATAACCCATGGTGAGCTCGCCGGCAGCAACTTCCTCGGTGACGGCCTTGAGGTCCACCGTGCCGTATTGATCAATGATGGCATCGTAGTGCTCCTTGTCGAGGAGAATTCCGGCCACGTTGCCCACCGTGCGTTCGCGGATGACCTTGGTGGCTCCGCCGCGTGCATTAAGAAGGTCGACGAAAAGCATGCTTGAAGGGGTGTATCCAGCAGGTGATTCGGTACCGGTGGCGATGTAGTCAACGGCCAAACCGCTGCTCATGTTGCGCACCTGCACGCTCACCGCTTTGCCGTCGAGGTTTGCGCCTGAGGCGTTGAACTTTTCAGCCATCTCGCGCAGCCAGCCGTCCTTGCCAGGTCCCGCCTTTTCAGGAGAGGACCAAATCTCGGCGTAGAGGGGTGTGGTTGCCTCGCAGGTGACCTCGCTATTGTCGAGCGGGGGAAGTTCCTCAGCCTCAACGTCCTTGGAAGTGTATTCCACGGAGGATTTGATGGGTTCAGCCGTAGACGGGTTAATTCTACTCACCATGTCGCCGAGGCTTGCCTGGGCTTCCTCGGAGCTGATGACCTTCTCGGTCTTGCCGGTGTTGCGCGTGATGAAGAGAACACCAAACACCATGGCGGCAATCACCACCAGACCGACGATGAGGCCGACAACGATGCGTTTCTTTTCCATGGGGATTCCTCTCTCTATGTAGAAAATTGCCTACTCAAGGATAGCCAAAACCTGCCTACATGTTTGCGTTAAAGAGGTTCTTGAGCTGGTAGGTAACGTCATCGGTGGATGCGTCGATGCTCGCAGCCTCGTTGATGGAGCTGATCTGCTGCAGTGCGGCGATATTTGCGTTGTAGCCGATGGTGTAGACCGGGATGCGCAACCCGCCGATGACAGCCTGCATATCGGCGAAGTCGATGGTGTCGGCATTGGCCTCACCGTCTGAGAGCAAGAAAATCATGGGCTTGGCGCCTGGGATGTCGGCGAGGGCCTTGTTGATGAGGTCAGCGGCGACAATGATGCCGTCGTTGGTGGCCGTACCGCCTGCCGCGCGCAGCCCCTCGACCGCGCCTTTGAAGTAGGCTTGTTGGTTGAGGTCGAACTGGGCAATGGGCAGCTCGATGGTAACGTCGTCGGCGTAGGACACGAGGCCGACGTAGTTGTCGGAATTGATGTAGCGCATGCTGTTGATGAGGGAATTCTGCAGCTCGTTAAGGGGAGCACCGCTCATGGAGCCGGAGACATCAGCGACGAAAACGGCCACGACGCTGCGGCCGGTGTCCTTGTTCTTCTTGTAGAGTTGCTGAGCGGCTACGAGCGTATCGGCAGAGGTCTCAGGCAGCTCGCAGACGTAGTCGTCCTTGCCGTTGAAGCCATACTGGTCGGCAAGTTTGCGCCCGTTGTCATCGCAGTACTGAGCAAAGAGCTCAAGTGTAGCTTTCTCGTCATCGCTGGCGGTTGGACAGGCAACAAGCGGGTTGTCGTGGCGATAGCCAAACGGGGTAAAGACGTAGTTCGCCTTGAGGGATGGGTCGTTTTGGTAGAGTTGCCATTCGAGGACGAAACCATCGAGTGAGCCGCGCTCGGCCGCGTCACGCATCTGTACTGTGGTGAGGGCGACGAAGGGGACGTTCTCCTGGAAAGACTTGAAGCCCTCGATTGCCGTTTCCGAGAGGGGGTTGTTACGGTCGTAGCGCAAGAGGCACGATATCAGGAAGTTGAGGCCCGTGCTGCTCGTAAAGGGGTTGGTGTAGCCCATCGTGAGCTCACTTCCGGCAACAGCTTCGGTCACGGATTTGAGATCTACGGTACCGTACTTCTTGACGATGGCGTCGTAGTGTTTTTGGTCGAGCAGAATTCCGGGTACGTTGCCCACCGTGCGCTCGCGAATGACGTCGGTCTTTACCCCGCGCGCGGAGAGGAGGTCGACGAAGAGCATGTTTGACGGGGTGTAGCCAGCGGGGGTCTCTTTGCCTGTGGCGATGTAATCTACAGCGAGACCGCTGCTCATGGAGCGCAGCTGGATGCTTACGGGCGTGCCGTTGACCTCTGGGTGGGTTGCGTTAAAGGCTTCGGCCATCTCGCGCATCCAACCATCGGTGCCTTTGTTTGCCTTCTCAGGTGAGGACCAGATTTCAGCGAAGGTATCGGTGGTGGCGCGCACGGCGACTTCGTCTTTGTTGAGCGTGGGAAGCTCCTCGGCCTCCACGTCTTCCTCGCTGTACTCGATGGAGGACTTGACGGGTGTGGCCGTCTGGGGATTGATTCTGCGTACCATTTCCGTGAGGTTTGCCTGTGCGGTCTCGGTGTCGATGGTACGTTCGGTCTTGCCAGCGTTGCGCGTGACAAAGAGAATGCCAAACACTATGGCGGTAATCATTATCAGGCCGACGACGAGACCGCAGCCGACACGCTTGTTTTCCATGGGGAGTCCTCTCTACGTGTTTTGTTCGTGACTCAAGGATAGCCAAAAAAAACATGCTGATGTCGGCGATTCTGGTCTAGGCGTAGTACTGCGTCTGTTGGATGAGCTGTGAGAGCTCTTCGATGGTGCCTCCGTTTGCCTCGAGAGTGTCGCCGGCCTCGAGCTTGCCGAGTTCGAGTTCAAGCTTGCCCATTTCAAGAAGCATGCGCTCGTTGGCGGCAATGATCTCGTGCATGTGCTCGAGCGCCTGCTCGTGGACGGCGACCTGCTCACGCTGTACGCGGGCCTCGGCGGAATTACCCTTGCCCGCGCGGCGTGCGTCGGCGAGATCCTTGGCGTACTCAACGCGGTCGAAGGCCTGCACGCTGTTGGCTACGAGGGCAGCGTTGCGCACGACTGTTTGTGCTGCTTCATCCACGAGGCCCGTGAAATGGTCCCAAGTAATGCTGCCCTCACTGAACTGCGCGCCGATGGCCTTGCGTAGGCGACGGCGCTTACGCTCGGCGCTCTCTACCTGGTCGATGGCATCTGAGGCGATGCCGCCGACGTAGGGTGTCTCCACGTACTCGTGCAGGATAGGAAGAACCTCGGCTGCTGAGGCGACGGAGGATGCCTCGAGGAGTTTCTCGTCAGGATCCTTGAGTGCGAGATATGTACCCGCGCCGAAGACGCCCGCGAGGCCGATGGCAGCGATGATGCTGAATCCCGCTCGGAGGATGGAGACGTCCGAAGGGCGCAGCGCGAGTGCCCACGGTGCATAGAGCAGCACGACGGCAACGGCTATCGTCACGTAGAGGACAAGGAGACGCAGATAACGTTTCACGGAAAGGCCAATCGACGAGGGTTTATAGCATAGGATTATACTTCTCAAAAGTTCGCGAGAGCATACGGTGACGAAAGTTTTGGGTGGACGTGTTCGGCGAAGATAGTATACCACAAATGTTCGTTCTGTATACAGAAAAATAGAACACGTGTTGTTATTTTGTTCGCGAGTGTGCTATGATTGAAGCGCAAGAATGAGGAAGCTGTCCTTGAATCGTCCGAGCGTTTCCGCTACGTTTCGGCGTGACGCTGGTTTTAGCTTTTTGCGTCGCACGGGAGCTGATGCGCTAGAATCGACAAGCTATGCATACTCGCACCATGCACTCTTATAGAAAGGCAAGGAACATGGCAGAGAAAGAGAAGGTAGTTCTCGCGTATTCGGGAGGTCTTGACACCTCCGTCATAGTCAAGTGGCTTCAGGTCGAGCGAAACATGGACGTTATCGCCATCTGCGGCAACGTGGGGCAGGACGAGAAGGACCTCAGTTGGATTAAACAGAAGGCGCTCGATATGGGTGCCATCGCGAGCGAAGCCATCGACATGCGCGAGGAGTATGCGCAGACGATTCTTTCGAAGGCGATTTGGGCCAACGGCAAGTACGAGGGCATCTACCCGCTGCTCTCGGCTCTGAGCCGCCCACTCATCTCAAAGCACCTCGTAGACGTGGCGCACAAGTTCGGCGCAAAGTACGTGGCTCACGGTTGCACGGGCAAGGGTAATGACCAGGTGCGCTTCGAGACCTGCATCCGTGCGCTTGACCCCGAGCTAAAGATTATCGCCCCCGTGCGCGAATGGGACCTCACGACGCGCGATTCCGAAATGGCTTGGGCCGAGGCACACGGAGTGCCCGTGCCCACGACGAAGAAGAAGCCCTACTCCATCGACGACAACCTGTGGGGTCGCGCGATTGAGTGTGGCGTGCTGGAAGACACCTGGAATACCCCGCCGGCGGACATCTGGACGATGACGTCGAATCCCGAGGATTGCCCGAATGAGCCCGAGACGGTCATCGTCGGCTTCGAGGCTGGCATCCCCGTGTCTCTCAACGGCGAGCGCATGCCGCTGCTCGACCTTATCATCAAGGCGAACGAGATTGCTGGCCGTAATGGTTACGGGCGCATCGACATGATCGAGGACCGCGTCGTCGGCATCAAGAGCCGCGAGTGCTATGAGTGCCCGGCGGCACTCTTGCTCATCGAGGCTCACAACGCCCTCGAGCGCCTCTGCCTCGACGCTGAGACTTTGAAGCAGAAGGCTAAGCTTGACACCGAGTGGGCGAGCACGGTGTATCGCGGCCTGTGGTTCAGCCAGAGCCGTTGCGCCATCGATGCCTACAATGCCTACACACAGAAGTTCGTGACGGGCGAGGTGCGCATCAATCTCTGCAAGGGCGGTATTTTCGTCGATGGCCTGCGCTCAGATTACGCACTCTACGACTACAACCTCGCGACTTACGACGAGGGCGACACCTTCGACCAGTCGTACGCCGAGGGCTTCATCGTGCTTCATGGCCTCCAGAGCAAGACTTGGAGCCGCGTGCAAGGACCGGGCTCGGGGCTGCAAGTCGTCGAGTAACCTGTAATATCGAGACTTGATGTGTGCGGCTGGGGGAGTGCCCTTGGCCGCACATGTGTTTAAAGAGCCTTATGGAGGATTCCGTTATCATGTTGCCGTCAAACGACGGGGGCGAGCCTGACTGGCGTGCGATGGAGCGCTACATGCGAGGTCTGCCCCACGCCGAGCTGCTGGCGAATATGGAATAGTATGCGAGGCTGGCCATTCCGCATTGCGAGCTTTGGCCACTCGTGGGAAGGGACAGATATGGCGTTGTGGGGTGGCAGGTTCGAGGGCGGAGTCGACGCGTTCACGCAGGAGTTCGGCGCTTCGCTTGAGGTGGACAAAAACATGGCGCAGCAGGACATCCGTGGGTCGATTGCCCATGCGACGATGCTGGCCGAGCGAGGCGT
Organism: uncultured Actinomycetes bacterium; assembly: GCA_900318935.1. GTDB lineage: Bacteria > Actinomycetota > Coriobacteriia > Coriobacteriales > Atopobiaceae > RUG440. The sequence continues at coordinate 20,787 of ONMP01000002.1, read as the reverse complement.
TATTAGTGATGAAGACCGTGCGGCCATTGTGGCTGGTCTCGGGCAGATTTCAGATGAGATTGCGCGGGGAGAGTTCGTGTGGGACATCAATGACGAGGACGTTCACATGGCGGTCGAGCGCACGCTTACCGAGCGCATCGGTGCTGCGGGTGGTCGGCTCCACACCGGTCGTTCGCGCAATGATCAGGTTGCCACGGATATTCGACTGCTCGCCAAGGACCTCTGCACCGAGCTGCTTGAGGGCAACCGCGAGTTGCGGCGTGTGTTGGCTGACGTGGCCGAGGCTAACCTCGACGTCGTGATGCCAGGATATACGCACTTGCAGCATGCACAGCCGGTGCTCTTCTCCCATCACATGTTGGCGTACTTTTGGATGTTTGCGCGCGATGCCGTCAGGCTGCGAGCAGCGTACGATGCAGCTGACGCGAATCCACTGGGTGCGGCGGCACTCGCGGGTACCACATATCCGCTTGATCGTGAGCGGACGACTGAGCTTCTTGGCTTCTCGCGTACGATTCCCAACTCTCTCGATGCCGTGAGCGACCGTGACTACCTGCTTGATCTCGAATACGCCTGCGCCGTGAGCATGATGCACCTGAGCCGGCTCTGCGAAGAAATCGTGCTTTGGAGCAGCTCCGAGTTCGGATTCATCACGCTCTCTGACTCTTATTCCACGGGAAGCTCCATCATGCCGCAAAAGAAAAACCCCGACTTTGCCGAGCTTACGCGTGGCAAGACGGGCCGTGTCTACGGGGACCTCATGGCGCTGCTGACTACCTGCAAGTCGCTGCCCCTCGCATACAACAAAGACCTGCAGGAGTGCAAGGAAGGTCCGATTGATGCGGCGAAGACGCTGGGTGACTGCATGGCCATCATGGCTGGCATGCTGCAGACGATGCGCGTCAACGAGGCTCGGATGCTTGCCGAGGCGGGGACGGGTTTCTCGGCAGCGACAGACGTGGCAGACTACCTAGCGAAACGCGGGATGCCCTTCCGCGAGGCGCATGCCGTAGTGGGAAAGCTCGTATTGGAGTGCGAGCGGCGTGGTATCGGGCTTGAGGATTTGACGTTGGACGAGTTGCGTTCGGCAAGCGAACTCTTCGGTGAAGACGTGGTGGGAACGCTCGACCCGGCTGCCATCGCGCGGGCGCGAACGACCTATGGAGGGACGGGCAACGAGGCAGTTGCCGCGCAGCTCGCTGAAGCCCGCGCGACATTGTGACCGAAACGGCTGCGACCAAATAGCCCAAGAATGCCGGCACACGAAAGGTCTACTCCCCTTTCGTGTGCCGGTATCTCGTCTTTGCTTCACGTGCTAAACTCTCTGCGATTGTCGCGCGGCATCGAAAGGAAACTCGCATGATTGACCGCTATACCCGTCCCGAGATGGGGCACATCTTTTCACTGGAAAACAAATACGCCATCTGGCAGGAGATTGAGGTGCTGGCCTGTGAGGCGCACGCGCAGATGGGCGTTATCGGCATCACGTCGGAAGAGGCTGCGTGGATTCGCTCGCATGCATCGTTTGACCGCGAAGAGGTTGACGCCATCGAGGCCGTGACCAATCATGACGTGATTGCGTTTCTTACCAATATGGGAAGCTATGTAGATGCGGACGTGCCCGAGGGCGAGCCCAAGCCCAGCCGCTGGGTGCACTACGGCATGACGAGTTCCGATCTCGGCGATACGGCGCTGTGCTTCCAGCTTGCCCAGGCAACCGACCTCATCATCGAGGATGTGCGCGAGTTGGGTGAGATTTGCCGTCGGCGGGCGTTCGAGGAGCGCGACACGCTCTGCGTGGGTCGTACCCATGGCATTCACGCCGAGCCGATGACCTTTGGCATGAAGTTCGGCAGCTGGGCGTGGGAGCTGCGACGTGATCTCGACCGTCTGCTCGACGCTCGCAAGCAGGTGGCAGTCGGTGCCATCAGCGGCGCTGTCGGCACGTATTCGTCCATAGACCCCTTCGTGGAACAGTACGTCTGCGAGCATATGGGCCTTTCCGGCGATCCGCTTTCCACGCAGGTCGTAAGCCGCGATCACCATGCCTACCTGGCCGGTGTGCTTGCCACGACGGCGGCGACCTGCGAGCGTATCGCGCTGGAGGTGCGCAACCACCAAAAGACCGACACACTCGAGGCGGAGGAGCCTTTCCGTCGTGGGCAAAAGGGCAGCTCAGCTATGCCGCACAAGCGCAATCCCATCACGGTGGAGAAGGTTTGCGGCCTCAGTCGCGTCGTTAAGGCCAACGCACAGGTGGCCTTTGACAACGTGGCCTTATGGCACGAGCGCGACATCAGTCACAGCTCCAATGAGCGCGTGGCATTGGCGGACAGCTTCATTGCGCTCGACCACATGTTGCGCTGTCTCATCCGCATCATCGATGGTCTGGTGCTCTATCCCGCGCGGATGGTGGCGAATCTTAACAGTACGCGGGGTCTCATCTTCTCATCCAAGGTGCTGCTTGCGCTCGTTGACAAGGGACTTTCACGCGAGGATGCCTACAAGGTCGTGCAAAGTAACTCGATGGCCGTGTGGGATGATGTGCAGCAGGCGCGCGAGGGTGCCACGCTGCGTGAGCGTCTCGAGAACGATCCTGATTGCGTGTTGACCCCTGCTGAGCTCGACAGAATCTTTGATCCGCGTGCCTTCCTCACGCGAATCGACGTGGTGTTCGACCGCCTGAAGGAGCTGAGTTTCGCGGAGTAGCGCCGCTCGGTGCTCTATCCTTCTATAGATTTGCAACGTCAAGGCGGGGTTCGAGGTACTGCCATCGTGCGGTTTCGCCCAAGACCGGCTTCTCGCGCTCAACTCGCTCCACTTCGATAAGGTCTGTATGCAGCGCGCGCCGTTTGGCACGCGCTGCATCTGCATTGCGATCGCGCACGCCGAGGACAGTGCGGACCCCGCATATGAATGATTCGAACACGTCGTAGTCATCAAATTGTCTGGTGGACATGGGAAAGACTGTCACACCCATTCGCTGCATGGCAGAGATCTTTTCCATGTCCGATATCGTCTGGGCTGTGTTAAGGTGCCATTCGTCGCTGTTGTATTCAATTACTGCGTTCTTCTTCTTCCAGACTATATCGCCCTCTAAATTCGACTTCTTTGTGAGCAGCTTGGCTTCGTCGGACATGTCAAGGTCGCTGTTGACTTCGAATGGAGGAAGTGACTGTCCGCCGAGTCGCGTGGACATTTTGAGGTTGAGTGCCAAGGTGGTTTCACGAGGTGATCGACAGCGCTCGCAAACTGAGTTCAATGCTTGACGAAGATTCCTCACCCCTTTTGCGTAGGGAATCTCTTTCAAGTATTCTCTTGTCTTCTGAATGCTAGTAATTGCCTCTCGCTCGACGAGCTCCATGCGATCCCAATAGTTAAACGAGAATAATCCGAGCATGTTTGAGACCTTGTGGAGCAACTCATAGCGCGGGAGACTTGCTGCCAGTCGTACCATACAGAGTTCAGGAGATACCACACCGAGATTTGGGCCGATATGGTAGATGGATTTCGGTGGTAGAGGCGTTCGGGGCATAAAAACATGGCAGATAACGTTCTCGGAAGGCCTGCGATTGGAGAGAGAATCGACCATAATATGTATCGGGCCGGTCTCCCCATCTTTCATGGCTATCATTTTGCTGATTTCGTTGCTTGAGGAATGCTCAAATGTAGTTACGGGCTGGCGTGGGGAGTCGTCAGGAAAGTTGCTATATAAAGGGTTATAGAGCATCCAATACTCATAGGCTGTAACATCATCCAAAATGAGAAACATGGCGTGATTTGAAACCTTCCTTGGCTGAAAATGCGCTTATTGTACGACGAAAACTGGAAATGGCGAGTATCCGAGTGCATTAGCCCAGTAAATCATCGCTGGATAGACGAGAATACCCAATTTCGTCGTACAATAAGCGCACTTCTAACCATCATGTCATGTGATTTAGCTGAAAACGGGAGTGGCGGACGGTATTCTTTCGTTTTGCGGTTGACGCGATTGTCAAGACAATAGCATTACAGATATTTTCAGCGTCGAGAGTAGCAGCTAGAGTGACGGGGTATACTGACATGGTACGCAAACTAGGTATTGGAGGGGTACATGTACGAGATGGATTTCAGGCCGCAGCGAGTCTGTCCGCGCAATATCCATGTGGAGGTGTCTGACGACGGCAGCACCGTGGGAAACGTCGTTTTTGATGGGGGTTGTAACGGCAATACCAAGGCAGTTGCCAAGCTCATCAAGGGAAAGCCGGTCGATGAGGTTGTCGCGCTGCTTGCGGGCAATCTCTGTGGTCGTCGTGGGACTTCTTGTGCTGACCAGCTGACCATCGCGCTGAGACAGGCCCAGGAGAAGGCGCGTGCGTTGGCCTAAGCTCAGTCTCTCGCGACGAGGTTTCCTGCGTACGCTGGGAATTGCCAGTGCTGCTGGGGCTACGATTGGCGTGCTTGATGGATGTAGCGACCCTGAAGAGTATGTCGTGCCCGAACCCATGGTCGTGGACGAAGACAAGGCGATTAGCATTATCGACGAGTTCGAAGAGACGGATTTGGACTTGCAGGATGTCGCTGAGTGGACGTTGCCGCTAGGAAGCGTCTTGCACGAGACCACGAGCAAGTGGATACCTGTGACGCAAGCCGGTTCGTCGGCATCACCCATGGTCAAAGGCTGTGCCTTTTCGACGGAAGACGGCACGCTCAGCGAAGTGATACCTGACGTGCTCGGTGACAGTCACACCGTGGTTGTCTACGACACGAGATGTTCCGACGAGGTCTACGCATGGGTCGAGCTTGATTACCTTACACACGAATGGTCGCTGTATGCGGCTCGTTTCTCGTCCACGCAAGGCAAGCTCGATGGAAACGCCACCACGCTCTGGCAAGCTGATGCTGATTACGATCCACCCGGTTTCACCTGCGTGGGCAACACCGTTTTATGGCAAGTCATGCCGTCGCTCTCGGGTACGAAGACCAAGGAACCCTCGTTTTGTTATATCTGGAAGCTCGGTGACGAGAATGCGCGATCGGTGGTTGAGTCGCCTGGGCGCTTTGCCGTAGAGCCAAGCATCTCGAATGACCTCGTAGTGCTTGCGCCGCGCGTTCGTGCTGACGAGGGTGTCTTTTATGGGGTGACGGCGTATTCGCTTAATGACGACTTGCATACCATCGTGGACCAGCTCGTGCTTCCGAGGTCGATTCGCCCGTTCTATGCGACGTATGTGGGCAATCGCTTCGCCGTGTCAATAGAGGCCGACTACAAGTCCGGCGGGATGTTTGGCTACATGGGCACCTATCTGGGGACGAGCGAAGGGCCGTTCGTGCGTCTGGCGCGTGAACCAAGCGCCAACGTGGCGGCAAAGGACGACGTGTTCATCATCAAGAGCAGGGCGTCTTACTTCGTGGTGAACCTACGCAAATCGACGTATTCCATTCTTACGGCGGCGAATCGCTGCGTTGATTACGGCGAATATCCCGCACGAGTCGGCGAGACGAATGAGTTCTTGACATTTGCCACGGTCAAGGATGAGGCGTCGGGTTACCCCACTGCGGTGACTGTTCGCGCTTTCGCACTGTAGCTTTTGGCGCGTTTGCGCTAAACTTATGTAAGTATGGTGGTGAATTGTCTGTAACGGCGAAATCGAAGTTAGGAGACGAATTATGGCCGCTGACGAGAAGAGAATCCTTTTGGTAGAGGACGAGAAGGCGATTCGTGATGCCGTGGCTGCCTACCTGGAGCGCGAGAATTACATCGTGCGTGGTGTGGGCGACGGGCAGAGCGCCGTGGAGGAGTTCGAGAAGCATTCCTTCGACCTCGTCATCCTTGACCTCATGCTTCCCAAACTTTCGGGCGAACGCGTATGTCGCGCGATTCGCGAGACCTCGAACGTTCCCATCATCATGCTCACGGCAAAGGGCGAGGTTGAGGATCGCATCATCGGCCTCGAGCTCGGTGCCGATGACTACCTGATCAAGCCCTTCTCCCCGCGTGAGCTCGTTGCGCGCGTCCGCGCCCTGTTGCGCCGCGCCCACACCGAGAGCGAGCCCCAGCTCGAGGTCTTGGACTTTGGCGACCTCGTCATTGACATCTCGGGCCACAAGGTGACCATCGAGGATCGAGAGATCGACCTCACCGCCTCCGAGTTCAAGCTGCTCACCACTCTCGCCCGCTTCCCGGGTCGCGTGTACACACGCATGGAGCTGGTTGAGAAGGTCTTGGGCTACGACTTCGAGGGCTACGAGCGTACCATCGACTCCCACGTAAAGAACCTCCGCGCGAAGCTGGGCGACGATCCGCGCAATCCGCGCTGGCTCTACACCGTGCATGGTGTCGGCTACCGCTTCGAGGCACCCGACAAGGCGGGCGACAAGGCCAAGGGCCGCGCTCGCAAGTAGCGGTCTCATGCCCAAGGGCCATGCACAACGCGAGGCGTCTGCCGAGTCGAACGTCTCGTCTTACAACACGATCAAGCGCCAGCCGCGCAGTACCATGAGGTACAGCACGCGCATGGCGCTTTCCTTTGCCCTCACGGCTGTGATGACGGCCGTGGTGCTCTCCATCGTGCTCGCCATCGTGTGGGAGGGACAGTTCCAGCTGTACACTCGCCAAAACATGCAGCGCATGGTGCAATACATGGCTGACAGCCTGGGGCAACAGTACGATGCAGAGGGTATGTGGGGAGATAGCGCGCTCAAATACGTTGAAGAGACCTCTCAAGCAATGCCCGACGTCGGTATGCGACTGGAGGATATTCATGGTTTCGTGCTCTACGATGACATCGCGGGAGGGATGGCGTCTGGCACGACCGCGCAGCGGAATGTGACGATTCTCGAAATGCCGCGCGGGACTGAGTCAGTGGTCTCGGCTGAGGTTGTTTCCATGAACGAGGGTCGCGTGGGCACCATCACCTACTGGGCAGCAAGTTCTGACTTGCTACTCACCAAGGCGGACTCGACCTTCCGCACTAATTCCTATGCCGCAATCGTCATGGCAGCAAGCTTGGCCGTGGTGTTTGCTTGCGTCATCGGCTACATCGTGGCACGCGCGCTCACTCGACCCATCAAGGTGATCACCACGACGGCCGCGCAGATTCGCAATGGCGACCTCACGGCGCGCACGGGTTTGGCGGGTAGCGACGAGATGGGGCGGCTTGGCGAGACCTTCGACGACATGGCGGCTTCGCTCGAGCGCGACATCAAGATGGAGCATCGTCTCACGAGTGATGTGGCGCACGAGCTGCGCACTCCCCTCATGGCTATGCAGGCGACGGTGGAGGCCATGCAGGATGGTGTGATGCCGGCTGACCAAGATAATCTCGCGACCGTTGCGGTGGAGGTTCGTCGTCTCTCGAGGTTGGTTGACGCCATGTTGCGACTCTCGCGCATGGAGAACGGAAAGATACCCATCCACTTCGAGAAGTGCGACGTGGTGGCACTTTGCAGTGACCTTGTGACCATGCAGGTGTTGCTCTTCCAGGACAACGATCTCGAGTTGACCTTCGTGAACGATACGGGGCATGCTGAGTACACGGCGGAGGTTGACCCGGATCTGGTGCGTGAGGCAATGGTCAACCTGCTGAGCAACGCGCTGCGCTATACACCTGAGGGTGGCAGCGTGGTGGTGCGCGTGGCGCGCGATCGACGCAACGTGCTGCTCTCGGTGAGCGACACGGGCATCGGCATTGCAAAGGAAGACATCCCGCGCGTGTTTAGCCGATTCTGGCGGTCGGACGCGAGCCGCGAGCGCGAGGCTGGAGGGCTTGGCGTGGGTCTTGCCCTGACGAAAGAGATTGTTGACCGGCACAACGGAACGATCTCGGTGGATTCGGAAGAGGGTGTCGGCACGACGTTCACGCTCCACCTGCCGATCGTGCGGCGCAAGCGTTCGTAGGCAAGGACCAGCAGAAATGAAGAGGGGCACTCCGTGCTGTGGAGTGCCCCTCTTTGCCGTTCGGCCCTGTCTTGCGAGAAAGTTACGCAGTGCGGTAGACGACAGCCTCGAGGGGCTGCAGCGTTCCGGGAGTGCTGGTATCGTGGGTGCTGAGGGCGACATCCATGCCGTCGACGAGCGACTCGTCGAAGGACACCTCGGACTCGGTGAAGTTGGCTAGAATCACGGCCTTGTCCTCGCCGCAAGTGCGCTGGTAGGCATACACCTCCTCGCTATCGGCCATCAGCTCGACGTAGTCTCCGGCAATCAGTACCGGCAAGTTCTTTCGCAAGTCAGCGAGAGAGCGGTAGTACAGCAACACCGAGTCGGCGTCCTGATCCTGAACATCCACGTTGCAAGTCTCGAAGTCGTCGTGGACGGGCAGCCAAGGCGTACCCGTCGTGAAGCCGGCGTTCTTGCTGGCATCCCACTGCATGGGCGTGCGGGCGTTGTCGCGGCTACGGGCCTGGGCGTAGGCGAGGGCCTCCTCCTCGGTCTTGCCAGCCTCGAGCGCCATCTTGTACTGGTTGCGTGTTTGGATGTCGTCGTAGTCATCGATGGAGTCCCAAGCGACGTTCTCGTAGCCGAGCTCTTCTCCCTCATAGAGGAAAGGCGTGCCGCGGAGCGTCATGAGCACCGTACCGAGCATCTTTGCGCCAGCTATCTTGTCCTTCGCGTCCGGTAGAATTTGGTTGCCGGAGCGCGGTTGGTCGTGATTCTCGAAGTAGATGGGGTACCAACCGTTTGTCGCGGTGGCGACTTGGCTGTTTGTGAGGGCACCCTTGAAGTCGGTGAGCTTCCATTCTGGCAGCCCGTATGGGTCGTCTCCGCTGGGCGCGAGTGTGTCCATGTGACTAAACTCAAAGAGTATGTCAAAGACACCCTGTTCGCCGACCCAGTCAACGAGCTCGTCAGCGGAGACACCATTGGCCTCAGCTACGGAGAACGCGTCGGTCCCATCCATGACCTCGGCCTTAAACTCGCGAAGGAAATCCAGAATGCCAGGTGTGTTTGCGGTCATGGTATGGACGTTTACCATGCCGTCGTTCGCGTCAGCTTTGCCATCCGAGAAATCGTCGGGCTTCTTTATATAGGTAACAGCGTCGATGCGGAAGCCACCGACGCCCTTTTTGAGCCAGAAGCGAGCCATGTTGTAGAGTTCCTTGCGCATCTCCTCGCACTCCCAGTTAAGGTCGGGCTGGAAGCTGCCGAAGGTGTGCATGTAGTATTGCTTGCGGTCTTCGTTCCAAGTCCAGATTGAGCCGCCAAAGATTCCGCGCCAGTTGTTTGGTTCCGACCCGTCCTTCTTTGCATCGCGCCAGATGTACCAGTCGGCCTTGGGGTTGTCTGTGGAGGAACTCGACTCGACAAACCATTCGTTTTCGTCGGAACTGTGGTTCATGACGAGGTCCATCACGATGCGGATGTTACGCTTGCCGGCCTCGTCGATGAGCTCTTCCATGTCGGTCATGGTTCCGAAGCTGGGGTCGATATCGTAGTAGTCGGATATGTCGTAACCGTTGTCCTTCATGGGTGACTTGTAGACCGGGGTGAGCCAGATGGCGCCAACGCCGAGGCTAGCCAAATAGTCGAGCTTGGAGGTGATGCCGGCGATGGTGCCGGTGCCTTTGCCGACGGTGTCGCAGAAGCTCTTTGGGTATGCCTCGTAGACGATGATGTCCTGCCACCAAGCGAGATTGTCCCTCGCTTCTTGGGCGCTCGCCGCATCGATGGACGTGCTGTCGGCGCTGGTGTCAGTCGCGGACGTGTCGGTTGTCGCGGTGTTGTCGGTCTGGGTCTGGTTCGAATTGCAGCCAACGAGCATGGATGTGCCGAGGACGCTCGTGGCACCAGCGAGCATCGATATGGCTTTCCGGCGCGTGGTGAATAATCGGCCAAATAGTGGTTCCTGTTCTGTGGTGCGCATGACGCTCTCCTTTGCGTGGGTGATGGCGATAGACATGAGTATAGTACGCAGAGCATGGGACAGCGATTGCATGAAGAAGAAGCGAGTAGACGAAAATTCCCGCCGCAATGGACGAAAAACGGAGGTCTGGGACTTGGTTAGAAGATTCGGGCCAATCTCAAAACCTGTCGGTGGAGGTCATTCTTTTGGCGTTCCCGGACCGCCGCCGTGGTTGGTGCCCCACGGGTCGCGTTCTTTGTGTTTTACGTTGGCGTGGTGACGTTCCTAGAGATTGACGTCCGCGTGGCTCGCCTTCCGAGGGGTTGACGTTCCTGTGACGAGGTTCCCCGAGATCGACGTCTGCGTGGCAGGATTCCCCCGGATTGACGTCCTGTGGCCACGCCAACGTCAATTCGGGGGTAAAATCCCTCGTCAACGTCAATCCGGCGGAACGCCCCACACGCCGACGCAAAAGCGGCACTCAACACCGTGCGAGGCCGGCGCCGAGCGGACGCGACGGACCGCGTCCCGACGTGCGAGTGTTAGAGAGTGCAGGTCGCCGGGACGAACGCCGGCTCCGAGCCTACCGGCAGGCGGCCCCATCCCTTCCTCCCCGCCACTTCAACGGCTTTTCCCACGATCTCCCCGGCCTTGGACGCCGCGCGCTTTGGAGCTTCGGCCGGATTTGCGTTTCGTGCGGGCCCCTCGGCTGGATTTGCGTTTGGTGCGTGCCTCCTCGGTCGGATTCGCGCTTCGTGCGAGTGATTTTGGTCGGATTTGCGTTTCGTGCGACGGGTTCGGCCGGATTTGCGTTTCGTGAGCGCTGACAGCCCGCACGAAAGCAAATTACGGCCGAAGCCTCCGCACGAAACGCAATCTTGCACGAAGAGTGCCGCACGAAGCGCAAACCCAGCCGATTGCCCCCGCACGAAGCGCAATCCCAGCCATGCCACGGCAACGTCGATTCTGGGGAACGCCCCGCAGGGCCAAATGGATGGCCCCTCTGCGGCCCGAACGCCCGAACGGTTGCTACGACGTGGAATAGAGCCGCCCGAGGTTGGCCCGTCTGCGGCTTCCGGCCCACAGGTTTCAGGATTGATTCGAAGATTCTCGGTTCAAAGCATGCAAAACCGGTAACGCAAACTTTTGGCAGGTCAAAAGGGTCGCGGCAACAAAATCGGGGAAATTGCTGTCAGCTAGTGGGGAAAAATCTGCAAGCTTGCAAGAGTATCGTACAGCCTCCGGGTGTCATGGGATGCCCAAAACGGAGGGAGGCGGCGATGAGAGGGTGCGTCAAAAAGAGTGGATTTGGCTTAGCTGGTGCGGAAAGGAGGCGGTAAAGGTGGGCGAGGTCGATGCGGCGGGAAAGGTGTACCTCTCCGATCCGGTGCGCTTTGCCGATGCGTTCAATTGGCTCGTCTACGACGGCAAACAGGTCATTGACCCAGACGAGCTCGCTCAATGCGATCCTAATGAGCTGGTTTTTGCCTATGGAAATGATGCGACGGAGCCGGTGCAGCGCATTCGTGACGTGACACGCATTTGGCAGGCGATGGATGATGGTCGTGCTGCCTACGTAGTGCTTGGCGTTGAGGCGCAGGATGCTGTTCACTATGCGATGTCCGTGCGCTGCGCGCTCTATGATGCGGCGAACTATGCAGGTCAAGTGGGAGAAGCAGCGAAGTCGTATCGGCGTAAGCGTGCGGGCAATGGCGAACGCGATGAGGGTGAATTCGGTGGGAGCGAGGTAAACGAGAACGATCGTGGTCCCATGACGCAGGGTTCTGCGGAGTTCCTCTCAGGTTTTCGAAAAGACGATCGCCTTATGCCTGTGGTGACACTTGTGGTGCATTTCGGGGAGGGCGATTGGGACGGACCCACGAGCCTGCATGAGATGCTGGACACGGCAGATGCAGAGATTCTTCGCCTCGTACCGGATTACAAAATGAACTTGTTGTCACCGTCGAACATGTCAGATGACGACTTGGATAGGTTTTCCAGCGACTTAGGTTTGGTGATGCGCTATATTAAATACGCAGGTAACAAGTCCGAGCTGGAAAGAATTACACAAGGACCACTGGGAGGCCAGCCGCTTGATGTTGATGCCATGAGGTTGCTCAATGCGGCGGTCGGTACGCGACTGGCGGTGGAGGAAGGGGGCCAGCAGATGGAGATGGCAAAGGGCTTCAAGGAGCTCATAGACGAGTACACCGAGAAGGGCGTGAAGAAGGGCCGGAAGGAGGGCGTAAAGAAGGGCCGGAAGGAGGGCGTGAAGAAAGGCGTGAAGAAGGGACGGAAGGAAGGCCGGAGGGAAGTATTGGCTGAGCTGGTGCGTGAAGGCATCCTCTCCGCAGAGGACGCCGCTGCCTTCGCGGATGTCAACGTGGCAGAATTCGAGCTGGCGAATGCGACGACGGAAGGCTGATTGGTCTTGCCCTCGTGTCACGCACACCAGATGTGGCCAGGCTGGGGTGTAGACACCTCGGTGTTGACATTTGGTGTGGGAAAGTGTCCGAGTTAGGCTGGTTTTGATGGAATGGCACACCAGATGTGCGCGATCTGGACTCACCGTACCTCTGCTGCGATATCTGGTGTGAGCTTTGAAAGTTACTGCACGGAGGGGATATAGACCCCCGGTGCTGCGGACAGTAATTCGACTCTATATGAGTAATAAATTTCTGAATTATAAAAGATAAGCAATGTTATTTACAATTTTTTAAGGCATTGCATACCAATTTGGCCCCTTCCTATGCACAACACCCCCGTACAACTACCGTTCGCCGGACTATTTTAAAGTTAACATTCAACTCTCAACTCTCAAGTACTAAATTACATTCTGTAGCCTTATCTACTGTAGGTAGGAATGTGCATGTAAGGGACGGTTGGCGCCCGCCCCGCATGCAACGGAGATGGGAGGAACTATGGATCGTGACAAACGACCAAAGCGGCACAACATGCCCATGGCGCGCTTCCTTAGCGCTGTGGTCAGCGTGTCGATGGTCCTGAGTCTCATGCCGAGTCAAGGACTCGTATGGGCTCAGAAGCAGGCTATGAAGGCGCGAGCAGATGCGCTTTCACAGACTGCACAGGAAGTGGCCGACCAAATCACGTCCCAAGGGGAAGGTGATGGCGCGGCTGCGCAAGGAGAGGAGGCGCAAGAGCCTACCAATCCAGAGCCGGCACCTGAGGAGCCGCAGACACCTGAGTCGGCAGAAGCACCGCCAGCACAGGAACCCGAGCCCGAGCCGCAACCGACGGCGGCCAAGCTTGCTCTCCGCCTGGAGAACGCGGTTCTTTCGTACAACGGAGCAGATCATGACGCGGCGTCGCCAGAGGTTGTCGTACCTCTCGATGCCGACATGCTGTTTGGTGTTAGTGCGAACGAAGGATTCAAGATTGCTCGCGTGACCTACACAGTCGACGGCAACGAGGATGAGATTGGCCCGCGCGAGGACGGTAACTATATCATTAGTAAGGACGCTCTCAAAGAGGGAGCGACCATCGCCGTCTTTACGGAAGCAATCCCGCAGTCTGAACCTGAGCCCACACCAGAGCCCGAGCCGGAGCCTGCGCCAAAACCCGCAGAGGGCACTGATACCGAGGGCAAGCAGGAAGAAAAGCCTGCTGATCAGGGGAAGGATGACACGAAGCCCGCCGAGCAGCCGAAGCCCGCTGAGCATGTCAAGGACGAGCAGCAGCCAACCGAGCAGCAGCCCGCCGAGGAGACCAAGCCCGCTGAGCAGCAGCCTGCCGAGGAGACCAAGCAGGAAGAGGCCAAGAAGGACGAGTCCACGGACAAGGATGAGGCCAAGAAGGACGAGGAGTCCAAAGCCCCGACCAAGACCGAGTATGTCTATGAGGACCATGCTGTTAAGGTGACGGCCACGCTGATGAAGGTCGATGCTCTGCCCGATGATGCTGAGCTCGTCGTAAAGCGTATCGGCGAGGGTGCCGATGGCTTCGATGCCTACATGAACGCTCTCAACGGGGCCACGGATGACGAGCACGACTCCTCCAACACGATGCTTTACGACGTGACCTTCGTAAAGGGTGACAAGGAGATTGAGCCCGAGGAGGGTTCCGTCCAGGTTTCCTTCAAGTTTAAGCGGCAACAGCTCTCCAACGAGATTGATGCACCGAGCAAGGCAAATGTCGACGTGTTCCATCTGCCCGAGTCCGACGGCAACATCGGTGTCGAGCAAGTTGCGGCCAACGTGTCGGTATCGAACCAGACCGCCGATTTTACGGCCACCGATTTCTCGGTCTATGCGTTTAGCTACACCGTCGACTTCGAGCTTGATGGCTTTACCTACACGCTGACGGGCGGCCAGAACATGAAGCTGAGTGCTCTTTTGCTGGCGCTTGGCATCAACGAGAGTGTGGGTGACGTTGAAAAAGCCGAGTTCAGCAGCCCTGAGCTCGTCGCGGTCAACAAGGACCTCCTCGGAAACGACTGGACTCTCGTAAGCCTTCTGCCGTTTAAGAGCTTCGAGACACTGACCATCACTATGGCCAACGGCCTGAAGTACGTCATCGCGGTTACCGACGCACAGGAACTTACCGACCTTGGATACTTCATCAACGGCTTCAGTGTCACTGGTGCCCCCGAGCAGGGCGGCGCATATCAGGTGACCCCGGGTACTCGCTATACCGTTGATATGTCCTTTACTGAGAGCTCAAACTACCAGTTCAAGAATGATGGAACGCTGACCTACTCATTCCCCCAGGGAATTCAGGTTCTCGATGGCGGAATCAACAACAAGCCGATGAACATCACTATTCACACAGGTGACGGTGATTATATCGCAAAGGGTAACTTCACGATTACCGGTGATGGTAGACTCTCAGTGACATTTGATACGACTGATCCCAACTATCATTATCTGGCCAGTGCGACGAACGTAACGTTCCACGTTAATTACTTTGCTGAATTCACGAGGGATGTAACGATAACAAACTATGAGGGTGAAGTTATCAAGAAAGTCGAGGTTGGCGATCCCGAGCCTGGCAACGTTAACGTGGGCAAATCCGGCAACTTCAATAAAGACACCATGGAGATGGAGTATACCGTAACGATACAGGCAACTGGTGGTGCAGTGCAGGACGTGCGCGTATGGGACAAGTTTACGGGTACAGACGGAACGCTCCAGTACCAGTATGGTCGGTTCACGATTGACAGCAACATGGGCAGCGCCAGCTACTACAACAATACGCTTGGCGATGGCAACAACTTCGACATCACCATACCGAACATGCGGGCTAACGAAGTTGTCACCCTTAAGTACTATGCTAAGGTTGACCCAAGCAAGGCAAAGGACGGCAAGCTGACGTGGGAGCAGATGGGCAACAAGGTAAAGGCACAGCCCAAAGACACGCCTGAACCAAAGGAGTCCGAGTT
The DNA here is from genome assembly GCA_900318935.1 of uncultured Actinomycetes bacterium. Lineage (GTDB taxonomy): Bacteria > Actinomycetota > Coriobacteriia > Coriobacteriales > Atopobiaceae > RUG440. The sequence goes on along the minus strand of ONMP01000002.1, from coordinate 5,565 downwards.
CCACAACGAAATCAATCTCTTTGATACACAGAAGAGTGCGGGCGAGCTTGCAGGAACTGAAGGCGGGAAGAAGATTTATAACTGGACCGTCACATACAATTCCAACTGCATCGCATCCGCAGCCGGGTCGCCGGTTACCGACAGCATTGGCTCCGGCTCTCGAGAATACATGAAGTATCATGGCAATAACGTAACGATTGAGGTCTATAATAAAAATGGTAACCTCGTGCGTACGGATTACGTGAGCTATAACAATATGGAAGCCCATGATGACTATTCATGGACATACAAGATTCCTTCTGGTGATACGCAACCTTACAAGTACGTTTTCAAGTACCAGACCGAGGTTGATCAAAACAAGGTCAATCAGTCAGGCGATACCGTACGTGTCGAGAACACCGCTAACGGTAGCGGTAACGGTGTGAACGTAGAGCCCGAGGGCGGGAAAGTCGAGATTAGCAAGACGCATGAATCCTTCGATAATGACAAGATCGTTTGGGTCTCAACGATAACGGTTCCAGCATCCGGTCTCTCAAAGGCAGAGGTTATCGACTATCTACCGCAAACGTGGCTTAATGGTGTGAAAGCGATTGACGTATTCACCAATGGTTCACTCCAGATCTCGGGATTGGATGGCGGCGAGAGTTATGATGTCGACACTAGCAACTCCGAGCAGGTTAAGATTATCTTCTTCAAAGATCCTGGCAAACATGAACCAGGTCTGAGAGGTGGACAGAGTCCTCGTGAGATTACCATCAAGCTCACCACAACCGTGAATGATGATTGGTTGGAAAGTGATCTAAATGCGAAGGGCTGGTCAGAGCACCAGAACAGCATTGCTATTAACAACAAGCAAGCAACTGATACCGTACGTTTCACAAAGCCCGGATTTGAAAAGCATGGTCCTGGCGACAATGCGAATGGTCCGACTTTCGACTACTATGTCGTTCTCACAGGTGTCAATCAAGATACGATTACGGTGAATGATATATTTGACACCAACGTATTTGAGTTGGTTTCCACGCAACCAGGAACAGGCGCTCAGGGCATACCTTCCAATCACCTGTACATCTGGACCGGCAACCAGTACTATCAAGGTGACAATCAGACCCCCATCTCAGCAACACCGACGAGCAATGGCGTGACTCTTACGGCGAACGTACCTAAAGACGGTGATAACTATTACCAGTTCTACAGGATTACGTACTCGCTCAAGCTCAAGGATGGCGTCGATTTGAAACAGGTCGCCATACAGAATGGTGGTAAGTATGAAGCTAAGAACACCGCCAAGTTTGGGGACGAGGAGGCCGGCTGGTCATTCAAGACTACCTACGAGCCGCTGAGCAAGGAACTCATCAACAGCGGTGAAGTCGGTGGTACCAACCGTGATGCGAAGTACAAGATTATCTACAACCCGAACTGTGGTAAGTTATTCGGCGGCGCGACGAAGAAAATGACTGACACACTCAACAGGAACCTTGCCATAGATGCAACGACCATCCAGATTAAGGCATGGGACAAGGATGGGAATGCACTGTCGCAAGACTATATTACAGAGAATATTAAATACAAGATTGATGCCAGCACATCAGTCGTTGGTGGCACAGATGTAATATATGATATACCCGACGAGACAAAGGTTGAGATTACATACACCGCTACCGTTATGGGTTCGGGTGACAATATCCAGATTAAGAACACCGCAAAGATTGGCGACTACGAGAAGACAGTTGACGCGTGGAAGACCATGGGAGGCAGCGGTGAAGGCGAGGGATCGCTAATCAACCTCAAGGTTCTCAAGGTCGATGCGTACAACCAAAACAAGAAGCTTGAAGGCGTGAGGTTCAAATTCTATAGGGCTGATGGCGGGGCTGTTAGTAAGAGTGGTGCGACGGAGCTCTATTACACCACTGGAACAGATGGCGTCATTACCATAGATGGTGGGCAACCGGACCAGAATGGTGTAATGCCTGACCTGTATTATAACGTGCAATATAAGCTCGAAGAGATCGAGGCTAAGGATGGATATGGTAAGCTACCGTATGCCTATAGCTACACGTTTACCAATGACGCAAATAGGGTTAATCACAACAACCCGGATTATATCTACTTCTACAAAGACAACTCCCACATCGAGAACTGGCCGCTGGAAGGCCTGATTGTCGAGAAGCAGGTCACTGACGAGTCCGATACTAATAAAGAATTCAATTTCCAAATTACTGCAAGCGACGAGAATGGCGTACCGCTGAGTGGTACAAACGGTGACGACTACTTCAACAACGGCGTAGCTACATTCACGATCAGGGGTGGCCAGCAGAAGCAATTCTGGGGGTTCAAAAAGGGCTACACGTATAAGGTCGAGGAGCTTCTCACAGACGAAGAGGGCCGAACCTATACGACAAAAGTGCGGTATGAACTATTTGACATCGATCAAGAGACTGGCGAAGTAACCAATCGACGTTGGTCAGAATCCGAAGAAGTAACTTCTCATCAGGGTAAGCTTACTACCGGCACATACGAGTCTGTAGAGTTTACCAACGAAAAGACTCCGAGTGGATCTCTTAAGATACGCAAGAGGGTAACGGTCAACGGTGAGGATACTTCCGGTAATCTTGCTGATGGTAGTTACGGATTTACCGTCAACGGCCCAACGGAGAACGAAGAAGCTGATAGGGTGACGAAGGAAGTTGTCATCACTATTCAGAATGGCAAGCCGTATACAGCGACGATAGACGGCGCTCAAACGACTATCGATCAGGGTACTGGTTATGTTGAGGTCACTGACTTGGCGCCTGGTCATTATACCGTGGCAGAGACGGGCATACCTGATAACGGTACGACTCTGGTTGCGGTAAGTGCAACGGGTGGCACTCAAGGTAGTGACAAAGGCACGGGTGTAGATTCGACAACTAAAGTCGCAACGGTTCTCGTAACGGAAGGCGAATCTGGATCTGCGGTAACGGAGTACGGCCGAGTAGCTTTCACCAATGACAAAGAAGGCTTCGGCTCGCTGAAGATGACGAAGTACGTTACCGTGAACGGCGAAGAAACAGAAGGAACGCTCGCCGACGGTAAATACACCTTCACGGTGAAATATCAGACGGCAAACTGGTGGACTGATCCAGCAATCAGGACTGTGGTCGTTACTATCGAGAACGGCAAGATTAAGTCTGCTGTCGTCAACGATGGCGAAACGTCCGTGGTTGTCGAACCTGACGAAGATGGGTATATCGAGATCGACAAACTCGATCCAGCGGTATATACCATCAAAGAGGTTGAATCTACCAATTCCAATGCACAGCTTGTGCAAATGTGGGGTGGAAATGGAGCTCAGTGGTTCGACGGTAAGCAGCTTGATGCCGTAGTCGAAGCAGGCAAACATGGCGATGCAATCCCAGAGTTCGGATACGTTCACTTCAAGAACAACGTTGAGGGTGGCTCGCTCAAGATCCGTAAGGTAGTGAAGGAGAACGGCCAGGACAATCTGAGCGATGAGGCCAAGTCGAAGCTTGCTGGGGAGTACACGTTCAAAGTCTATAAAGACAACGCATGCACTGTTCCTGTAAAGGACAGCAACAACAACGACATCGAGATAAAGCTCACCATCAACGAGAACGGTGACCCGGTTGAAAGCCAAGAGGTCACTAACCTCATGCCTGCAACGTATTTCATCAAGGAGGTCAGCTCCACCGCCGATGCGGACGTGCATCCATTGACCAATCCTGTTCCAGTTACAGTCGAGGTTGGAAAGACGGGCGATGAGGCACCGATTGCTACAGTTACCAACAACTACGCAACGACGGAGCTTGAGTTGAAGGGTAACAAGTCTATCGCTAACAAGCCCGATGACATGGACCTGTCTGGCTTCAAATTTACGGTCAAGGAAAATGGTGATCCGGTGGCGACCGGAGTGTCTGCCGCTGACGGAAAGATCACCTTTACCAAGATTAAATACACCTCGGTTGGAACGCACGAGTATGTGATTAGCGAGGATAGCGACAGTAAGCCTGGCGTTACGAACACCACTGAGACCAAGACTGTCAAGGTTACCGTCACCATGAATCGAGACGGCAAGCTTGAGGCCAAGGCGAGCGATGATAGCCCGGTCGCAATCAATGCTGTCAACTTCGAGAACACATTCACGCCGGCAGAGGCAGAGATAAAGGCTACCAAGCAGATCAATGACTGGGGCAAGGCTGATACTTTCACGTTTGTTCTCAAGTCTGTTGATAATGCGCCGATGCCAGCTGAGGCCGGAGAAGCTACTTCGCTTGCAAAGACGGCTACCGTAAATGCGAAGATTGCAGATTTTGGCAAAATCAAATATGACAAGGTTGGCACCTACAAGTACACCATCACCGAGAATGATGATGGTGTTGATGGCGTTACCTATGACACAACGGATCACCAGGTCGTAGTAGAAGTTTCGCTTAATAATGAAACTAATGCTTTGGTTGCAGAGGTAACCTATGACGGGCAATCCTCGCTCACAATAGAGAATACCGCCTCGTCCACCAAGGCAAACCTATCGGCGACAAAGGCCATCAACAGCTGGGGCAATGCAGATTCGTTCACCTTCACGTTGGCTTCAGTGAATGGCGCTCCCATGCCCGCTACTGCAGGCGAAGCTACGAGCCTTCAGAAGACGGCTACCAAGGCCAACCCGATTGCTGAATTCGGTGAGATTGAATATGAGAAGTCCGGTGAGTACAAGTACACCATTACTGAGACCGACGATGGCGTAACCGGCATCACATATGACACGACCGCTTACAACGTAGTCGTTACCGTAGGCAAGAAGGACGGCTCTAATAAGCTAGAGGTCAAGTCGATTAAGTACGACGGTCATGATAGTCTGACCATCACCAACGAGTACAAAGCGACCGGAAGTGCGGAATTCTGGGCACAGAAGGACCTGAGCGGACGTGAGACAGAGGCCGCGGATAATGAGTTCCAGTTCACGCTAACCGGACACAAGGTGAAAGACAACGTTGAGACCATTGACAACAAGGGCGAGACTCAAGTCAAATTCACTACGGTAAACTTCGATCTGTCTGACCTTACGCTTAAAGCGGATGGTACCTACGAAGATGCGACGTATTACTATCATATCAACGAGGTCATCCCTGCGGATGAGGACAAGGTCCCAGGCGTTACCTACGATGATACTGACGTGGTTGTTGCTGGCGAGGGCGAGGTCAAGGTGCAGAAGGTCCTCGACGGCCGCGACTGGACCGACGACGACAAGTTCACCTTCACCATCAGCGCCGCCGAGGGCACCCCGATGCCGGCCGAGACCTCCATCGAGATCACCAAGGCCGACGCCGACCAGACCAAGTCCTTCGGCAAGATCAAGTTCACCGCCGCCGGCACCTACACCTACACGGTCAAGGAGACCAAGGGCGACATCGCCGGCGTGACCTACGACGAGACCGAGCACAAGGTCACCATCAAGGTCAAGGACGACGGCAAGGGCAACCTGGTCGCCGACGAGGGCAGCCAGCTCATCCAGACCACCAAGGTCACCAACGAGTACGGCGTCTCCGGCGAGGGCGAGGTCAAGGT
>ONMP01000047.1 GCA_900318935.1 uncultured Actinomycetes bacterium | reverse complement strand
GGCCGTGTGCTCGTACTGAGCGGCGAGGTTGTCCTCGTTCTCGAACTGCTGGGGTACGTATACTCGCGGGTCTGCGGCAGCCATACGCTCCGCCCGTTCGATGCAGCGCTGCACGCAGGCGCCGATGTCGCCGTCGTCGTGCTCGAGCAGGACGTCAGCGCCGTAGTGGACCACGAGCCTCCTGCGCTCCACCGATACCGAGTCGGGCATGATGATCTTTGCGCGGTAGCCGAGCACGGCGGCTACGAGAGCGAGACCGATGCCCTGATTTCCACTCGTCGGTTCGACAATGATGGAATCAGGATGCAGATCGCCGCGCTCCTGCGCCGCGAGAATCATCTGGAGTGCAGTGCGCGTCTTGATTGAGCCGCCGACGTTGGTGGCCTCGAACTTGACGAGTATGCGGGCGCAGTCGTCTCCCGCGATGCGTTGGAGCTGAATCAGTGGCGTGTGACCGACTGCCTCTAGGACGTTTCGGTAGACCATATATCCTCCCGTTTGTCAGAAACGCTCAAGATTCTAGCAGGTTCGACGGCTCGATGCCGAAAACACTCAATTGCGGAAACAGGGTGTTTCCTTCGGGAATCGAGTGCGTGGTTCTTGTCATCGACAGGGCCCCGAGTGCGTGATTCGACGCCCAAATCACGCACTCGGGGCCTTTAGGATGACGCAGACAACGCACTCGATTGGCAATCACGCACTCGGCCTGACCTCGGCAAAACCGAAGACCCCGTTCAACCGAGACAGAAGCCATCGAGCTCGGGGAGCCGGTCACCTACCTGGACGAGCCCATGTAGGTCGTCTGCCGGCGGCGAACTACGCACATCGCGGTGCGGTGTGCGCAGTTCGGCATGCGCGAGGCTGGGGCAACTGGGCTTTTTCCCGAAACTACGCACAAAGATTTTCGTTGTGCGTAGTTTGCCGTTCGCGCAGGGAAGGAAGGCCGCCATTAACCCGAGATCGGACGAGAGGGGCTCGTGCGAAAGGCGCGCCAAGACGTCGTTTTGGACTATCTGGGAGCGTAACATGCGAGACAGCATCGAGGAGATACCTACGAGAGCGTCGTCTCTTGGTGGCAGGGCCTTGGTATCTCAACACGTGACGTGAAATGCCTCCGTCCTCCTTCACGGTCCGTGAAAGAGCGACAAAAGAACAAGCCCATCAGGGATGACGTTACCTCCGTGTATTACACTGTGTCTGAATTAGTAGAATACGAGACCAAGAGGTGGTGCACATGAGTTTGCCGTTGAGGTCGAGCGGGAGAATGAGCCGTCGTCAGTTCCTCAAAGGTTCTGTCGGAGCGAGTGCTGCGTTGGGTCTTTCGGCCTGCGCTGGGAACGATGGACAAAGCGAACGTTCGCAAGAAGCTCAGCAGGAGATGGCATCTGCATCGGGTAAGGTCGCGATCATTCACACCAATGACACGCATGGCCATGACCTTCTAGATGAGGAGTCTTTGGGCTTCGCGGCGGTGGCGCAGCTCAAGTCAGACTGGGAGGCCAAGGGTTACGAGGTACTCCTTTTCGATGCCGGTGATGCTGCGCAAGGAGACAACTTGGTAGACCGGTCCAAGGGCGATGCCGCGATCGAATTTATGAACAAAGTCGGTTATAACGTCATGACCCTTGGCAATCACGAGTTCGATTTCGGCCAAGACAAGATTACAGACTATGTGGCGGCGGCGACCTTCCCAATTGTCTCGGCAAACATCACGGTGGATGCGACGGGCGAGAGACTCGTGGACCCCTCGTGCGTCGTCACCCTCAGAGACGGTCGAAAGGTGGGCGTGTTTGGCCTTACGACTCCCGAGACCTACACCAAGTCCAATCCGCTACGGGTCAAGGGGCTGACCTTTGCCCAAGGAGAAGAACTCTATGCCTGCGCGCAAGAGCAAGTGGACGACCTCAAGGGGAAGGGGTGCGACCTTGTCGTCTGCCTGGGGCACTTGGGTGAGTCCGATGGGTCGGCTCCAAATCGCGCGCAGGACGTGGTGGCGAACGTGAGCGGCATTGATCTCTTCATTGATGGTCATGACCATCTAGAGGAGGGCCAGACGCTCAAAGACGCTGCTGGTGGCGAGACGCTCGTGGTCGAGGCGGAATGCTATACCCATATGATAGGTATTGTGACGTGGGAGGACGGTAAGCTCGAGCAACAGCTTGTGAAGTTCGGGGAGTATGATGGCCAGGACGCGACCGTTGCTGCGGCGGTGCAGGAGGTATCCGACGAGATTAGCAAGGACCTGGATGTGGTCGTGGGCACGACGCCGTTTTTACTCAATGGCGAGCGCAGTCCTGGTGTGCGTACCCAAGAGACCAATCTCGGTGACTTCGTGGTCGACGCCGTGTTGTGGGAGGCACAGCAGTCTGCCGAAGATACCCCTCAGTGTGCAGTGGTGAATGGCGGTACCATCCGTCGTTCGATTGAAGCTGGCGACATCAAGTTGGGCGACTTGACCGAGGTCGCCCCCTTCATCAACTATCTCTGTACGCTCAAGGTGACGGGTTCCCAACTCCTTGAGGCGTTCGAGGCATCATGCTTTGCGACACCCGGCGAGATAGGTGGGTTCCCGCAGGTGAGTGGTATCGAATACTCCATCGATACCACCGTGCCATTCGAGGAGGGCGACTTGTATCCCGACTCGACGTTTCACGCTCCAGCTAAGCCGGGGTCACGCGTCACCATTCAGAGCGTGGATGGAGCACCCTTTGACGAGAGCGCGACCTATACCGTAGCGACACTTGACTTCATGTGTGCTGGTGGCGACACGTACTACGTGTTTGCCGAGACTGCGCAGACCACGATGAAGAGCACGGGGTATCTCATGCAAGATGCGTTACGTTACTATCTCGAGGAGGCGTGCGGCGGTGAGGTTGGCAACCAGTACGCTGAACCCCAGGGCCGTATCAAGATTGTCACCACCTGATGAAGGGGAGCCTTCGCGACACTTCGCGGGCCGACTACGCGAGCACCCGCGAGCAATCCCTTGGCGCTTGGGTTGCCCATGTGGAGGAAGGGAGCCCCGCTTGGGAGGCGGGGCTTGAGGAGGGCATGCGCATCGATGCCGTCAACGGTCATGCGCTGCCCGACATCATCGCTTGGCGCTGGGAGGCCGATGGCGAGCTTGCGGAGCTTGACGTCTATGACCCGACAGACGATGGGGAATACACCTGCATCCTCGAACGCGAGCCGGGGCGGGACTGGGGCATCGAGTTCACCGACGTGCTCTTTGACGGCATTCGCACCTGCGTGAACGCATGCCAGTTCTGCTTCATGGCGATGTTGCCTCCCGGCGTGCGTCGCTCGCTGCTACTGCGCGATGATGACTATCGGCTCTCATTCTTGCAGGGAAACTTCGTGACGCTCACCAACCTCACTGACGAGGACGTGGAGCGCATCACCACCTGCCGCATGGAGCCGATGAACGTCTCGATACACGCGGTAAGTGAAGAGGTGCGTGTGCCTCTTATCGGCCGGCATGCCATGCGCGGCATTGAGGTGCTTGAGCGGCTTTGCGAGGCGAACATCGAGATCCACGGACAGATCGTCCTCTGCGCGGGTATCAATGACGGGGAAGAGCTTGAGCGCACGCTCGCATGGGTGGAGGCGCGCCCGCAGATCACATCCCTCGCAATCGTGCCGTTGGGCTATACCAAGTACTCGAGGCGCTTCTCTTCGTCGTACTCCGAGGATGTCGATGCGAGCAGGGAGGTGGTGCGGACGCTTGAGCCCTATCAGCGTCGGGCGCGTCGCGAGCTTGGCGTCACGCGCTTCCAGCTCTCTGACGAGTTCTACCTCGACGCGAAGCTTCCCATTCCGGCGGCCGAGACCTATGACGGCTACCCGCAGTTCTACGACGGCATCGGCATGCTGCGTTACTTCTTGGACGAGAACGAGCAGGTCATGCAAGCGCGTGCGGATGACGTGCGGAATCTGGTCGCGGCGATTGAGGCGGCGGGGGAGCGGGTCCTGCTCGTCTGCGGCGAGGCTGCGCTGGGGGTATATGGGGAGCTCTGTCATGCGTGGGCGGGGCGCATCGAGCCGTTTGCGGTGCGCAACGACTACTATGGCGGCACGGACCTCGTGCGGACGCTGGTGGTCTTGCCCGAGGTGATGTTTAACTTCGACCATATGACGCTCGACGGCGTGTCTCTGGCTGAGGTGGTCGCCGAACTAGAGCGACGCGGGGCTCGAGTCTTTGTGAGCACGCCGAGCCCGGAACACATCCTCGATACCCTCCTTCAGGACAAAGGGGACGGAGGCGTTTGTCCGTGGGAGGCGCTTGTCCCAAGCGGGACTAGCTAGCCGAGGGACCTTGTTCCATCTACGATGCGGTAGTACGCGCGCGAGGTGAGGAGATAGACCAGAAGGTAGAGCGCTTCGTACGCGACCAGAGTAAAAGCGGCGCAAGTCATGACGAACCATGAGTCGGTGATGCCAAAGACCATCACGATTCTGCCCGTCATGGGAAGGGCTGCCAACAGGTGGCATGCCGCTAGCACGAGTGGCGGAAGAAACACCAGAGAGATTTGGCCGCGAATCGCCATTGCGGCCTCGTCGTCCGACATCCCAACCTGTCGCATGATGGTGAAGCCCCGAGCATCTTCGTAACCCTCCGACACCTGCTTGTAGTAGATGATCAAGGTTACCGCCATGAGGAAGAGGATGCTCAGAAAGAGACCCACAAAGAAGTAACCACTCATGAGCGAGCGCGCTTCCGGGCCACCCTCCTGCATCGCGCCTGAAATCGCCCCAGCATACATGCAGAGCGTGGTCGACGCCGTCACAAGCACCATTGTTGACAGGACGCAAATGGTTGCGAGCCCGGCGGCGTTGCGCCTCATACGGTGCAGCATGCTTGCCACGGCAAAGAAGTGTTTGGGCTGGTAGTAGTACGTCTTGTTGGCGCGTAGCCTCTTGAGCACGGCGATGCTTGCAGACGAGAACAAGCAATACGTCGCCACGATGACTAGCAGCACGGCCGCGAGGAGCAGTCCAAAGCTCTGAAGCGGATTGGTGAAGATCGAGATGAAGTATCCTGCGGCCAGGAACACAAGGCCTAGGACGGTGACAAGCCATCTCGTTTTCGGCTCACGGTCGCCGACGTCACTGCCGTGTAGCAGCTCGATGGGTCGCAGGAGGCTCACATGAGCGAGATTGCTGACGAGGCTCAGCAATAGTATGAACCCATAGACAAACATGGTGTAGAAAACTGCGATTCGTGGCACTTCAAAGACAAGCGGGACATCCGTTTGCATGACAGAGCGAAAGAGGACGATGAAGAGTTGCGAGAAGCAGATTCCCAGTACGAGACCGCCGCCGATGGCGACCAGGCCAGTGAAGACCGCCTCCCGACGAAGCAGTTTCCTCAGGTGACGCCGCTCCATGCCAAGGATACGGTACAGACCAAGCTCGTGATGCCGGCGCTTCATGAGGAAGCTGTTGGTATAGTAGAAGAGAAAGAACGAGAAGAGGTCGACTGCCAGCACAACGATTGACAGCAGGCCATGTATGGATGAGGAGCCTGGAAGCATATCCATGCCGCGGTTCATGTTGAGGAACTGAATGTCGTAATGAAGCGCCACGGTTACCATGCAGGACAGCAAGTATGGCAGGTAGGACCGGGCGTTGAGGCGGATGGATTGCGCTGCAAGCCTCGTGTACAGAAAGCCGCTACGCACGGGCTAACCCTTCTCGCGGAGGGCGGGAAGACTCGCGGTTCGAGGCGCGTCCGACTGTTGTGGCGAGCGCACGCGAAACAGCCGCATAGAACTCCTCGTTGCTATGCTCGCCGCGCCGGATCTGACGGTGGATTATCCCGTCCTTGAGGAAAAGCGCGCGCGTGGCATGACTCGCCGCACCTACGCTATGGGTGACCATCACAATGGTTTGCCCGCGTGCATTCAGGCGTCCGAGCGTTGCGAGTAGGCTTTCGGAGGCACGAGAATCGAGAGCTCCTGTTGGCTCGTCCGCGAGGAGGATGGACGGACGGGTAATGAGCGCGCGGGCCATGGCTGTCCGTTGTTTTTGGCCACCAGATAGCTCGTAGGGGTATTGGTCGGCGAGCTGGTCTATGCCCAGCGCCTTGAGCAGCGGCATGAGTCGACGCTCCATCTCCTCGTGAGGAGTGTCTGCCAAGACGAGCGGCAGAAAGACATTGTCTCGAACGGTGAGAGCATCAATCAGATTGAAGTCTTGGAAGACGAACCCCAGGTGTTCGCGACGGAAGGCCGCCAGCTCTCGCTCACGAGCGCGCGCAATGTCCCTGCCCTCCAGGAGCACCTGCCCCGACGTGGGCGTATCAAGACCCGCCAAAATGTTGAGGAGCGTGGTCTTGCCCGAACCGCTCTCGCCCATAATGGCAACGAACTCGCCCCGTTTCACCGAAAAGGATACGTCCCGAAGCGCCTCGACGCCTACGCCGACGAGCCGGGGCTTGTAGACCTTCTTGACATTCCTTACCTCGAGCAATGCCATGGGCAACCTTCCGTCCGATCGCGAATCACCGTCAGTATACAGCCTGGGACAAGGCTAGCGGTGGACAAGGGGGACGGAGGCGTTTAGAACCGACCCCCATATCGAAACCCCTGTATCGCTCGGCCTGTATCGGACGCACTGTATCGTAGGCTGTGGTATGCTTTGTCTACCGGAGATGAAAACACGACCCCGTTGGGTAGTCGGGGTGCGGCTCCAACGCCGTCAGTAACCTGTCTCCTTGGTTGTCCCTTCTCCGTGTGGCATCTACATAAAGGAGGAATCGCCATGCGGAAGATTGGGGCGTCCTCCACCCTGACCGTATATCATGACGGCCAGTTTTGGGTGGGAGTTTACGAGCAAGTCGAGAACGGCAGTTACAGCGTGTGCCGCATCGTTTTCGGTGCGGAGCCGTCAAACGAAGAGATTCTGGACCTCGTCTGTAACGGGTACAACGAGCTACGCTTCACGAGTCCCATAGCCCACGAGGAAACATCGAAGCCAGCGGCAAATCCCAAGCGTCGCCAACGTGAGGCATCCCGCGAGATGAAGAAGCACGGTCCCTCCACCAAGGCACAGCAGGCGCTGTCGGAGGAGCGAGAGGCCACCGCCCGGCTGAAGAAGGCCGACGCACGGGAACGGCGCGAAGACGAGAAGCGTCAGCGATTCGAGCAGCGTCAGGAGAAACGCAAGGCAAAACACCGCGGCAGGTGAACAGCGTAGGTAACCGAATGATGTGGGAGAACGGAACCCTGCATCGGAAGACCATGTATGCTTGGAGCACCGGAAAAGTAGTACGCCATGGAAATGGGGGAGAACAATGGAGGTACGCAAACTAATCGACCCGCGCGACTGGTTGGAGAGCGAGCGCGTCATAGCCACCGCCTTCCTGCATCCGTGGGACGAAGACGAGGCGCGCAAGCAGGTTGATGCGCAGGCAAACGGCGAGGCCCCGCGCTACGAGGAGTCATGGGGCCTTTTTGATGATGGCGTGATGCTTACAAGTATCTCTACCCTTCGGCATCAGCTTTCCCTTGGTGGCGAGACGATTGCCGCAGGCGAAGTCCATATGGTTGGTTCGCTTCCAGGTACGTTTTGTGGGACGGTGACAAGCCCTGTGCCTACGTGCGCTTTTCGTTTTTCCACGAACCCGATATGCCCTTCGTGGGCGAGCTCGACGCGTCCGAGATGACCTGGGAAAGCCCCGCAGCCTTTCGGGCAGTGCTCGGATTTCTTTATCGCATGCGGGCCAAGGTGAGCCACGTGAACTTCTCGTTCACCGATGTGGAACTGGCCACGATGGTCCCCGAGGGTGACAAGGTCGAACAGCGTGTGGAGTGTCACGCGATGGCCCGGCTCTTGGACCCGGCGTGTATTCTTCGTCTGATGCCGCATCCTCATGGTACGGGCTCCTACGTTCTGGGTATCGGGGATGCTTTTCTGCCCGAGGTGGGAGGGCGATGGAAGGTCGCGTATAAAGACGGGCGGGTGTTGAGCGTGAAGCGCACAGACCTTGAGGTGGACTTGGCCGTTGATCAGACGGTCGCATGCCAGCTGCTCCTTGGGCGAATCGGTTTTGACGACGCGCTCTACCGCCCTGGCGCGAGGGTACAGGGAAACGAAGAGACTCTTGCTCGTGTCTTCGTCCGTCGATCTGTGCACTTCACCCTCGGCTCGTGAGATGAAATGGGCGAGACTTAACCTTTGCTCACCCGCGCATGAACTCGGGCATCTCGCCTCTGGCCGTTGCTTCGGCAATCTGCGCCATGGCCTTCGCAACCGACTCCTCGAGCGCGTCGCCGATGTGCCATCGAGCGACGGCGGCCGCATGTTCGCTAGCGTTGGCGACGGCCACCGAGTTGGGCACTGCCTCGAGCATCGAGATGTCGTTGTCCGCGTCGCCGAAGACCGCGACCTCGTCGAGGCCAATCCCCAATGCCGCCGCCATGATGCGCGTTGCGCTGCCCTTGCCGTAGCCCTTTGGCGCTATGTCGATGACGTTCGCATCCGGTGCCGGGAGGACGAAGTCCAGCTCGGGCACCTCGGCTCGTAGCAGGTCGCACAGATGCGCCGTTCTATCGGAGCCATGCAGTCGTACGATGACCTTGAGCGTCGGTCCCTCCACTTCGGGAAGCATTCTCTCCACTCGAAGAAAGCCGCTCTCGCCCTGCTGATCCACGCGATACTTGCGGGACACGCCCCAGTTGGGGCCATCGCCCTCCATGTCGAAGAACACGAGGAAGCCGTCTGGCTGCTCGTCGAGGATGTCGGAGACGCGCTGCAGGGGCTCGGCGGGCGTCCATTCTCGATGGACGACCTCGCCGTCCACGCAGGCGAGCTGGCCGTTGGCGTAGGCCCCGGTGTCGTACGTCCATGACTCGCCGCGGAAGGTCTCGGCCATGGACGAGGGCGGGCGACCCGTCACCGGGCCAAAGTGCGCGCCGACGTCGATGAGGGCGCGGATGGCGGCGAGTCCCTTGTCGGAGATCTTTGCGTCGCGGAATTCCTCGTTGGGCCTGTGGGGGATGAGGGTGTTGTCGAGGTCGGAGAGGACGAGCTTGATCATGGGGCTCCCCTTTGCTGTTTCACTGCAGATTTGACATATGACTTCGTTGGGAAGGAGCTTAGCACATGGGTCGCTGAGAGGCTTCTCTCATATCGGGAGGTCTTGTCCATGGGCTGAGGCCGCTTCGGGGGCGCAGAGTTCGCCAAGGTGGCATATGCCCTTGTCTCCGACCATCCGCCATGCTTGTTACCCGACCGTCATGGCAAGTTCGACTTCGTCATCAAAGACGGTCCCCGTTGCTGCGAATCCCTTCTTCTCGTAGAGGTGCGAGCCTGAGGTTGAATGCGTTGACGAAGTTGTCCTCCGTGATGGGCTTGAGCTCGACCAATTGATTCCTCCGTGAGACAAAGTACCTGTTCTTTCCTTTCACTATACAGCGGCACGGATTGTGGCGGGGGAGCGGACGGGACAAACGTCCCCGTCCCCGTTGTCTCGTGCTACGCTGTAGGCGCGGTTGTCCCGCACCTTGATTCGGACGGCATGAAGAAGGTACACCATGTGGATTGCGAACCCGCTTGATTGTCGCTCGTGGTACGTGACCGACGAGCTGCTCGCCTATCATGACCTCGAATGGGGGCGTCCTGTGCACGACGACCAGAAGCTCTTCGAGATGATCTGCCTCGAGGGCGCCAGCGTGGGCCTCTCTTGGCGCACGATTCTGCATAAACGGCCGGCGTATCGTCGCTTGTTCCACGACTTCGACATCGACGCCTGTGCAGCCATGTCCGATGAGGAGCTCGATGCGGCCCTCGCCGACTCGGGCATCGTGCGTGCACGAGCCAAGGTGTACGCCGTTCGCGGCAACGCGCGAGTGGCGCAAGCCATACGACGGGAGTTCGGCAGCCTCGATGCGTACCTGTGGGGCTTCGTGGGTGGACGCCAAGTGGTGGGTGTATGGAGCAGTATGGACGAGATTCCCACGCAGACCGAGCTCTCCCGCACGGTATCCGCCGACCTCAAGCGGCGCGGCATGAGCTTCGTGGGACCGGTCATCACGTACTCGTTTTTGCAGGCCACTGGCATCATCAACGATCACCTGCTCACCTGTGACTGTCGCGAGGCGTGTATGGGGTGACGGCTAGGACGCAATGCATTTGAAGGAATAGAGTTTGTAAGGACTTGCACATGCGCTACTTCACGTCCGATTTGCATATAGGGGACCGAACTATCGCGCGCTGGCGCGGGTTCGAGTCAGTCGAGGAACATGACAGGTTCGTGCTTTCTGGGCTTTCACGTTTGGAGCCAAAAGATGAGCTCTGGATATTGGGTGACGTGTGCAAGCCGAATGTAGCGGCGGTTCGGGCATTGCGCGAGGCTGTGCCCTGCGAACGCGTTCACATTGTGATTGGAAACCACGACACCGGCGCGAAGTTCGTCACCAGCGGCGGTTTCGCGACGGTGGACTACTATGCGCAGGTGGGCAAGGTCGCGCGCGAGGGATACAAGTTCGTGATGAGCCACTATCCCATGCTCGACTGGGACCGGGCGTTTCACGGATCCTATATGCTGCATGGACATATTCATAGCCTCTCTGAAGATGAGGGCAAAGAGGGGCTCCCCGTACCTCCGGATCGTTCGGATGGCGGGTTCGGCTTGCGTGGATACAACAAGCTCAACCGTGAGCGCGGCATACGTCGCTACGACGTGGGTGTGGATGCCAATGGCTATCGCCCGGTATCGGCCGAAGAGATCGTGGCATTCTTCCCTGATGATGCGACATGGTGCGCGATGCATGGGGTGCCTTGGCCTCTCTGAACGGGACGAAAGTCCGACCAGTATCAGGGAGAGGACGAGGTATCGTTTGGCGAAACCCGACGGTGGCAGGCGCCTACACCATGTCCCCTGGCCTGAACACGGCGTCGAACTCATCCGCCGAGAGAAAACCCAGCTCAAGGCAGGCATCGCGAAGGCTTGTGCCCTCGTCGAATGCCTTGTGCGCCACCTGCGCGGCGCGCTCGTAGCCGATGTGCGGGTTCAGGCAGGTCACGAGCATGAGGGAGTCATCGAGATTCTGCTGCATCTTCGTGCGGTTGGCGACGATGCCCGAAGCGCAATGCTCGTCAAACGAGAGAATCGAATCGGCGAGGAGCCTCGCGGATTGCAGGAAGTCGTAGGCGATGACCGGCATGAAGACGTTCAGCTCGAAGTTCCCCTGGCTTGCGGCGAAGCCGATGGTCGCGTCGTTGCCCATGACCTGCACGGCTACCATCGTGACGGCCTCGCATTGGGTGGGGTTTACCTTGCCGGGCATGATGGAGCTGCCAGGTTCGTTTTCGGGGATACGTATCTCGCCGAGGCCGTTTCGCGGGCCGCTTGCGAGCCAGCGAACGTCGTTGGCAATTTTCATCATGTTTGCCGCGAGGGTGCGAAGCGCCCCATGGGCGAAACTGACGGCATCCTTGGCCGCGAGCGCATGGAACTTGTTTGGGTCGGGGGAGAAAGGATGGCCCGTGAGCTCGCTCACATGACGTGCGACGACCTCGTCAAAGCCCTTGGGTGCGTTGAGGCCGGTGCCGACGGCCGTGCCACCGAGCGCAAGCAGCGAGAGCTGTGGCAGTGTCGCCTCGATTTGTGCGGCGGACGCCTCGAGCATGCCACGCCAGCCACTGATTTCTTGGGCAAAGGAGATGGGCACCGCATCCTGCAGATGTGTACGCCCGCACTTGATGATGCCCTCGTTCTCTTCTTCGAGTCGGCGGAAGGTCGCGGCAAGCGTTCGCACGGCGGGAAGGACGCGCTCGGTGAGGGCAAGCGTGCTGGCGATGTGCAGGGCGGTAGGGAAGGTGTCGTTGGAAGACTGGCTCATGTTCACGGTGTCGTTCGGGTGAAGGCGAGCGGCTGGGCTCATCTCGCCGCGCAGCTGATTGCCGCGATTGGCGATGACCTCGTTGACGTTCATGTTTGACTGCGTGCCCGAACCCGTCTGCCACACGACGAGCGGGAACTCCTTGTCTAGCTTTCCGTCGAGGATCTCATCGCACACGTCGCCGATGAGCTCCGAGGTCATGGTGTCCATCCTGCCAAGCTCGCAGTTGGCGCGGGCTGCTGCCTTCTTGAGGATGGCGAACGCGCGAATGATCTCTATCGGCATGCGCTCGTTCCCAATGCGGAAATTCTCGTGGCTGCGCTGCGTCTGTGCCCCCCAAAGCGCCGAGGCGGGTACGTACACCTCGCCCATCGTGTCGTGCTCAATGCGATAGTCCATGAATCCCCCTTCGTCGATCTGGACTATTATAGAGGAATGTTTAGGTGTCGCATGCGCCATGCGACTCGGAAGGATGGAGAGGGTGATGTGCATGAGAAGGGACCATGCGACGAGGGGGCGGTGGAGAGCGATACTTGTTGCGCTGCTTTCGGTGACGCTGGTGGTGTCGATGCTGCCGGTTCAGGCAATCGCCGAAGATAGCGACGAGCCGATCGTGCTTGACGCTGTGGACGATGCTGTGGGCGATGACGGCGGAGACATCGAGATTTCGCTTGATGACATAGATGACGCGGACGACGAGGAGGCGCCTACGCAGACCGTGAGCGAAGGCAGCACTGAATCGCCAGCCGACCTTGATGAATCTGAGACGAAAACCATCGAGGAATACTCTGACGAGGAATCCATCAACGAGACCGAGACCGAAGGCTCGCTCGACGCTCAAGTGGACGAGACAGCACAGGTTACTGAAGCCGATGCGTCCGTTGAGGCGGTCTCCGATGATGACAACCTGAACGCGCAGACTTCACAGAAGACCTTGCAACACGTCGTGCTCGACGCAGATGGGCTTGTTCCGCAAGCCTCGACAGTCATGGCCGTTGTCTACAACACTGGCGAGCTGAAGATTGGCACGGACCTCTCGACATCCAACGCACTTGACGGCTGGTATGCGGGTGAGAACAACAGCCTCTACAACATGGCCGAGTACCAAAACGGCAATCCCTGGAGACAGTACGCGAATAAGGTCACCAAGGTCACTGTGACGTCGAGCATTTCCAACCCTAACTGCTCAAACATGTTTCGGGACATGAACAACATCACCTCCATCAACGTCTCGAAACTCAGGGTCTCGAACTGTGCCTCCTTCGAGTACATGTACTCCGGATGCTCGAAGCTCAGGACGCTCAACATGTCCGGATGGAGCGTGAGCAGCCGCTCGACTACCGCGACGGGCATGTACAACGGCTGCTCCTCCCTGAGGAGCGTGACGGTGGGGAAGGGCTTCAAGTTCTGCGCGAAGCTCCCGTCCTACAACGTCAACAGCCACACAAAATGGTACTCGAAGAATGCGAAAAAGTGGTTCACTGCCGACGAGATCTACAGCAAGCGCAACGGCATCGCAGACACCTACAGCAAGTCTTCGTCCAAGCGCAGCATCACCAACTCGAAGGTGAAGGTCTCCATCGCCACGCAGGCTTGGACGGGCAAGCAAATCAAGCCCACGCCCACCGTCAAGTGGGAATCCACCACGCTCAAGAAGGGCACCCACTTTAAGGTCGTTGGCTACGGGACGAACAAAAACGCCGGCAAGTCGAACAACTGGGTCAAGATTCAGGGCATCGGGTCCTACACCGGCACGCGCAAGGTATCGTTCACCATCAAGAAGCCGACGGTCAAGTATCGCACGCACGTGCAGACCTATGGCTGGGAGAAAAGCTGGAAGACCAACGGGGCGCTGTCGGGCACCACGGGCCAATCAAAGCGCCTCGAGGGCATCAACATCAAGCTCACAAACAAGCCGGTGACGGGCGGCATATCCTACAGGACCCATATCCAGACCTATGGTTGGGAGAGCGGCTGGAAGAGCAACGGCGCGATGTCGGGCACTTCGGGACAGTCGAAGCGCCTCGAAGCCATCCAGATCAAGCTCACGGGCAACATGGCAAAGAAATACGACGTGTGGTATTGCGTGCATGCGCAGCACTTCGGCTGGCTCGGCTGGGCAAAGAACGGTGCCTCGGCGGGTACCGCCAAGTATTCGTACCGACTCGAGGCCATCAGGATCAAGCTTCTGCCCAAGGGGAGCAGCAAGCCCGCGAAGCTCGGCTCGACTACGGTGGCATTCCGCCAAAAGCAGCTCCGTTACGAACTCATGCGCGATACGTGGCGCTTTGAAAACTTTGAGGCGTACATACCTCTTTCGTTCTACACCCGCTGCTATGGCTCCTCGGAAGGCTATGTGCTCTACTCAAGCGCGGATGACTATGGTCACACCGGGGGCATATGCTACGGCATGGCCGTGACGCCAGGCGCCATGCGGACCCGGAACTACCCCACGGTGAGCTCGTTCGGATTCTCGAAGATCTATGACATCGGCATGTACGACAGAACCTCGAGCCTCGGCATTACGGCCAAGGATTACATCGAGTATGCTTACATCGAACAGTACGACTCTCGCCTCATGGCCGAGAGGAACCGCAACATGAACAACGGGACCAGTCTGGTGAGCGCCGTCAGGAGCCACATCTATGATGGCACGGCCATCGTGATTGACATGCTGGGGTCGGAAGGAAGCCATTCGGTGCTTCCGCTCAACATCACGCGTGACGACGCAAGCCAGATGGACATCAGCGTCTACGACTCGAATCATCCCACGAAGGCGCAGACGATTCACCTCTACAAGGAGAACGGAGTCTTGAAGAATTGGGACTATTCGGATCCCTTCTCGTATTCGAACATCTCGTGGGATGCGCCTGCAGACAACCTCAAGTCCATCATGAGTGGTAATGGGGTTTCTAGTTCGTCGAAGGCCATGCATCTCGTGAGCACCACCTCGGACGTGACGCTCGAGTCAGGCGGCAAGACCTTCCGTCTCTCTCCCGACACCACGAACGACCTCGACTCTGTCGTTCCCATTATCAAGACGGGCGGTACCACTAAGGGTTCCGAAAAGCTCTACTGGGTGGCACTTGACGCCTCCGACCTGAAGGTCTCGGAAGTCAGCGAAAACGCGAAGGTCACCATCTGCGCAGACGACAGCGCGGTGGAGGTAAACGTCCGGGTGGACGGCCTGTCACCCCTCAGCGACTCGGAAGATAACGTCGGTCCGGTCGAAGTCACCTACCTCGAGTTCACGGACGAGTCCGGCGAGCCCACGCGCACCGCGGTGAGCGGCAAGGCGCGGGGCAACGCCGAGACCTTCGTCACGCCGCAGGGCAAGGTGGAGGTGAGCGCTGTATAGGCGTATGAACGTCAGGTGACGTAAGCTGACGTGTCATGACAGTGGGTTCTGGGGACCGCGCGCAATGTGGCGTGCGGTCCCCAGTTTCGTGTGTCGCGAGTGACTACGAGAGCACAAAAAGGGGAACAATTCGTATGGTGTGCAGCGCACGTAGGAGGGAGCAGCCATGGCTTATGGCATCGAAAGCGACCGCGCCCTCGGCCCCATCGTCGGACGCATGCGCCGTTGGATGCGCAACGCGGCCTCTCGTATGGGCAACAACTTGGGCCCTAAGGACAAGAGAACCCTCGACCCCATATCCGTCAACTACGCCGCGTGGCGTGAGATGCGTCGCCACGTTCGAGAATGGCCTGGCTTTTGCGAAGCTCCTAACCAATTCGAGGTGCTCGTGAGTCCAGAGGACTGGGAGGACTTCTGGGGCATCGACGCGGAGCGCAAGGAGAAGGCGGTCGCGACCTACGTGCGTGCACGTGCGGCCGAGAGGGGCTACTGGATTGCGGGAGAGCCCATGGTGCACGTGGTTTCCGATGACGCCATGGATATCGGTGAGGTGGAGGTGGAGTGCCAGTTCGTGGCTTCTCCCGACGGTTCGGCTCCACGCCCAGCCAACCAGCTCGGCCCTCGTACCGAGACGCGTCCTCAGCAGCGCTTGGCCGGACAGGCGAAGACGGGGAGGGCTACTCAGGCATCCTATCGAGCGCCCGTCGTGGAGCGAAGCCGTGCAGAGGAGGACGAGCCCGAGACCATGGAGTTCTCTGCGGATGCGACCGTGCGCTTCGTGGACGCGAGGGAAGCGGGCGAGGTGCTGTTGCTCGGAGATGATGGCCTGCGCATCACGCTTCGGTCGGGTGACTGCGTAGGTGCCGTCGCGCCTGACGACGACGTACCGGCTGAGGTTAACGTGCGTCTCGAGGCCCGCGAGTTCCCATATGCCGAGGCCAAGCACTTCAGCATCGGCGTGGCGCAGGGTCGTTGGAGCCTCGTCAACCATGCTTCGACGGGTACCAAGGTCATCCCCCGTGATGGCGGGCGCATCATGCTGCGTCTGCCCGAACCCTTCCCGCTGACGGCTGGAGACGTGGTCTATCTGGGTCCTCTCGGACCTTTGCGCTTCGAGTTCGCATAGCTTGCGTTATGGGTACTGGGGGGACAGTCCCCCCTGTAACCGTGCTGCCTATTCGCGCTACAAAACGAGTATGATAGTATCGACGAAGGAGGTGCCGTGGCGTTCGTAGAGTTTGTAGACGTCTGCAAGACGTATCAGATGGGCGATGTGGAGGTACGTGCCGTCGATGGGATGAACTTCACCATCGAGGAAGGTGAGCTCGTCGTGATCGTGGGACCCTCCGGAGCGGGAAAGACCACGGTGCTCAACATGCTCGGTGGTATGGATTCCGCCACTTCGGGCACTATCACGCTCGACGGTCGCGAGATTTCAGGCATGGGGGAGCGCGAGCTCACGCAATACCGCCGACACGACATCGGCTTCGTCTTTCAGTTCTACAACCTCGTGCAGAACCTAACTGCGCTCGAAAACGTCGAACTGGCGAGCCAAATATGTGACAATCCGTTGCCAGCAGATGAGGTTTTGGCTCAGGTGGGGTTGGCAGGCCGCAAGGACAACTTTCCTGCGCAGCTCTCGGGTGGCGAGCAGCAGCGCGTGGCCATTGCCCGTGCCCTGGCAAAGAACCCCAAGCTCGTGCTTGCCGACGAGCCCACGGGTGCCCTCGACTACCAGACCGGCAAACAGATCCTGGGTCTCCTACAAGAAACCTGTCGCTCGGGCGGGCGCACCGTTGCCATCGTGACACACAACCTGGCATTCACTCAGATTGCTGACCGCGTAATACACGTGCGCGAGGGCCGTGCCGATCGCATCGAACGCAACATGTCGCCCGCAGACGCATCCGTCGTCGAATGGTAGCTTGGGGGTGAGGCGCGAGTGTCGGCATTCGCAAAGACGATCGTGCGCAGCATCCGCGGCTCTCTGGGGCGCTTTTTGGCCATCATGGGCATCGTGGCCTTGGGCTGTGGCTTCTTTGCGGGGCTTCAGATGTGCGGACCTGACATGCGCTCTGCGGCCGACGAGCTTTACGATGGCACTGGTCTCTATGACATCCGGGTTGTGTCCACGCTGGGATTTAGCGATGATGACGTGTCACGCGTTCGTGTCGTGGAGGGTATCGACAGCGTGATGCCCTCCGTCACGATTGACGTGATGGCGCGCATGGGGTCGGAGCAGGTCGCGGCGCGCGTCTCGTCTCTTGATGTTCATGCGGCTCAAGAGTCCACCGAGGACGGGACAAGCGCTATCGTCTCTGCCGACGGGAACTACCTCAACCGAATCTTTCTGCACGAGGGTCGCTGGCCACGTGCGCCTGACGAGTGCGTGCTCGTTGCCGACAAGTCTGTAGGAGGCGTGGGTATCGGGGACAGAGTTGAGGTGCTCTATGGGAGCACTGACGTGGATGACGTGCTTCGCGAGCGAATCCTCAACGTGGTTGGTATGGTGAGTTCGTCAAACTATCCCTACACGGGAAGTTTCGGCTCGACTACGCTTGGCTCGGGCATGATTGCCGCGTACCTCTATATACCACAGGCAGCCCTTGTGGACGACGTTGCGTATACCGAAATCTATGCGACCGCCTCTGGAGCGTATGCCTTGGAGAGTGGGTCGGATGCGTACGAAGACGCAGTAGGCCTCGTGAGCAGGCGCCTCGAAGACCAGGGAGATGAGCTGGCGAAGGCGCGGCTCAAGGACGTACAAGGGGAGGCACAAGATGAGCTCGACGAGAAGCGCGGCGACTTCGAAAAGGAGCGTGACGACGCACGCAAGGAGCTAGCCGATGCGAAAAGCGAGCTAGACGACGCGCGCAAGGAGCTCGATGACGCAAAGGAAGAACTCGCCAAGGGACAGCGAGATTATGATGATGGTGCACGCAAGCTTGATGACTCTCGACGGGATGCCTATGACCAGCTCGATGCGGGTCAGGCAACGATTGACGACTCGCGTGCCGAGTTGGAGTCACGTCAAGGGGAAGTTGACGCGGCGCGTACCCAACTCGAGGAGGGTATGCGTGCCTATGGGGAAGGTGTGATTGAGCTTCTTGACCAGACAGGCGCGTCATCGCTGGAAGAGGCACGCACCATGCTGGAGGAGGGCGTGCGTCAGGCCGATGAGGGCATCGAACAGCTTTCGTCCGCGCTTGACGGGGCAAGCCAGCTTGCCGATCAGCGCATTCAGCTTGAGATAGCCGAATCCGAGTTGCTAGGGGGACTCTCGGCGGCGGGCATCGTGGCGGGCAGCGTCCAGGAGGCGAAGGGGATGCTTGAGGCCAGTGTCACGCAGCTTGAGGCGATGGGTGCGCCGGAGGAGCAGATCGCACCTCTTCGAGATTCGCTTGCTGCTGCATCGGAGCTCGTTGCCGCGCGGGAGCAGTTCGAGGCGGGGCGTACACAGCTGCTTGCGGGACTAGCTGCTCAAGGCATCGAGGCAGCGGACGAGGGGCAGGCTGCTGAGCTGCTAGGGACGAGCCTTGCGGAGACTAGGGCAAAGCGCGCACAGGCGCAGGAGGGACTTGACGCAATCGCCCAGCTCGAAGCGTCGGCGGCAGAGCTCGAGAGCGGTCGCCTTCAACTGGAGGACGGCGAGCGACAGATAGCCGAGGGCTGGGAAAAGCTCGAGAGCGGACAGTCGGAGCTCGACGGTCAGAGGGCAGATGCGGAAGGAAAGCTCGACGACGCCCAGCGAGAGCTTGATGACGCGCGAGGAAAGCTCGAATCTGGTAAGTCTGATCTTGCCTCGGGCACCAAGGAGTACGAGAGCGGAAAGGCTGACTACAAGAAGGCAAAGAAGGATGCAGATACCGAGCTTGCCGATGCCGAGAAAAAGCTCGACGACGCCCAAGCAGAAATTGACGACATCGAGGAACCCGACATCTATGTGCTTGACCGCAGCCAAAACGAGGGAGCGTTGACCTACGATGCCGATAGCCACCGCATAGATCACATCGCCGACGTCTTCCCGTTCATGTTCTTCCTCGTGGCGGCGCTTGTCGCGCTGACGACCATGACACGAATGGTGGAGGACGACCGTATCGAGCTTGGTACATCCTCGTCCTCTCGCAGGTACTACCTTTCATTGTGACTTCGTCGTACGCAATCATCTATGTCGTGCCGCTGCATCCCTTCCCGCTCCCCATCGATCCGCTCATCGCCTTGGCGTCAGGCGGACTTGGTGTGGGCGTGACGCTTTTGGCCACTTGGGTTGCTGTGGTGTCAAGCCTTCGTGAGACGCCAGCCACTCTCATGCTTCCGCGAGCCCCGGTAGCAGGCAAGCGCATCCTGCTCGAGCATGTGGGGCCGATATGGCGTAGACTCTCCTTCTCTTGGAAGGTTACCTGCCGTAACATGTTTCGCTACAAGCGCCGTCTGGCGATGACGGTGATTGGCATCTCGGGTTGTACGGCGTTGCTGCTTGTGGGCTTCGGTCTGCATGACGCTATCTGGGACATCATTGACTGCCAGTATGGCCCCATCATTCATTACGACACCACGGTTGCACTCGACGAAGACGCCAACTCGAGGGATGTCAAGGAGGTGGTCTCAGCACTCGAGTCCACCGGTGAGGTGACCAACATCATCCGCGTGCAGGGAGAAAACATGCAGGCTGGTGTGCGGGATGGTGGCGAGAAGATTCGCGTGCAGGTGGTAGTGCCGCAGGACGAGAGCCAGATC
>ONMP01000338.1 GCA_900318935.1 uncultured Actinomycetes bacterium | reverse complement strand
CAACATCGAGGGCAAGGGTCACATCATGCTCAATGGCGACCTCGAGTTCGTGATCAACGACCACGATGCTGAGCTCGTCTTCCACAGCCATGCCGGACGCTATCGCTCCATCCGTCGTCTCCCCCTCACCGCACTTTCTGCCGGGAAGGTCGAGAGCCTGCGCATCATGGTGGACACCTCCTGCGTCGAGATCTTCGTCAATGGTGGCGAGGCCACGATGACCACCCGTTGGTTCCCGCTTGACATCAAGAATCTCGCCGTCACGAGCACGCTCAAGGGCGAGCATCACGCGTGGAACCAGCACGGCTGGGTCTTCGAGAACATCGCTTAGGTGCGTATTCGGCCTAGCAGGGGGCCGGAGGTCTGTCCGTCGGGACTCAAACAGCAGCTTCGCTGAACTCGCCCGACAGACAGACCCCCGGCCCTAGGCCAAATCCTGTTCCCCTAGTAAGGCAGGAAATCAGCGCAGAACTCGCCCGGTTCAGATACCCGCTCCACCCGTGCGCAATCCCACTTCGGTCGCACTTGCGCTTGGTTCGGGATTCTTCGGTCGGAATCTCGCTTGGTGCGGGCCACTTCGGTCGCATTTGCGCTTGGTTCGGGATTCTTCGGTCGGAATCTCGCTTGGTGCGGGCCACTTCGGTCGCATTTGCGCTTGGTGCGGGATTCTTCGGTCGCATTTGCGCTTGGTGCGGAGATTTCGGATGAAATTCGGCTTCGTGAGGGTCTGCAGCGCGCACCAAACCCGATTCCAGCCGACGATCCCGCACGAAACGCAATATCGGCCGGACAAAACCACACGAAACGCAATCTTAACCGAACGGGCCGAGCCAAGGCGCACGAACGCGAGTAGCGCCCGAGTAGGAATCTCATCCATACGCTCGCGCACCTAGCTCGTGCTCCTTCTTGCCAAAGAAACCCGTCGCTTCAGCGAGGCGACGGGCATGATCGAGCAATGGCTCTCAGCAGGAGGGGATATTTGTGCGCTTCGCGCGGTTGATCAACACTGAACACGCCACGGGATAAGAAGCCCAGGCTTTCGTCAGACGGTTCTCGCTCGACTCTGCAGCGTGTTCCTTGGAATCGACGTTGGCGTGGCGGCATTCCTTGGAATCGACGTTGGTGTGGCTCGATTTCCCTGAGATTGACGTCGCTGTGGGTTTTTACCCTCTGATTGACGTTGGCGTGGCGGTTTTTGCCACGCCAACGCCAAACCCACGGAATCCGGCCACGCCAACGCCAAACCCGGGGATTCCGGCCTTGCGGCTACAGCGTTGGTTCAGTGGAGCTGGATTGCGAAAAGCGTGGCCTCCGCTCACAGGTTTTGGAGCTAGCTCAAAGAAGTACGCGTAGCAGCTAATATCACGAAAAATTGTGCGCTTGGAGGTTAATAAGCGCAGAACTCAACCGGGTTACAGCCCCTGTCATCGGCGACTCCAGCCCCTGAGAGGGTGGGCACACAAAACCCCGTTCGTGTGCCCGAGCAAGCTCTAGCAAGCATGCGCGGCACCCGCCTGCGCCTCCTTTGCCACGAGGCTCGCTAACAAATCCGCTAGCCCGCCGCAACGGCTCCCAATGCTCGCAGAACAGGCAGCGGCATGGCGGGCCTTGTTCGTCTCCAGCCTTACTCGCCTGCGATGCTCAGCGAGATCTCCCGAAGCCATCATGCAAAAAACTTCCCTCGTAATCTGTGCGTCGTACAAAGCACGGTGTGCGCGTGAGCGATCGTTGGGGATACCAAGCCAATCAGCGGCTTCGCACAGTGCGACCTTCTTTCGCGGCAGCCCCATGAAGTGGGCATACAGCGGCTGAATGTCCATCCAGCGATGCGGCAGCGTGCATTTGATTCCCTTCGCATCGAGCTCGGTCCTTATCTGCTTCCAATCGCACCCGCTCCACGTGACCATCCGCGCCCGGCAAGGCCCAATCCACGCGGCAAGCGCCCCGATAACGTCCTCCAACGGTCGAGCGCACGCGATGTCACCGTTGACGATACCAGTCAGGCTGCGCACCTGGCCGGACACGCTCCGCGCCAACGTCGGCCGTACCATATGGCTGAACTCAGCCACTACGTTACCTTCCGGGTCGAGCTTTACGGCGCCGACCTCGATAATCTCTTGCCGCAGGCCGGTGCCGCCCTGCAGCGCCTTGGGTACCGGCGTAAACTCTAGGTCGATAACTACATTGCAGTCATATGCGCTTGTCATTCCGCTTCCTCTCCTCGCGCTTTCGTTGACGAGACAAGCATACAAGGCACATGGGACAAGAATTACGTATTGAAACCGTCCTGGCGGTATGGCGGTGTATTCCTCAAAGGGATATCTGCCAGAGTGTGAAGGCATCAACCCTACTGGTGATGTGCCAGTTACCGCAAATTGGACAGCGATAGGGGCGTAACCCTCCCCCAGTATGAGCCGAGACGCTCAGACAGCCACGAATCGCCTCCCCCTCAGTGCGATAGCGGCGCTTGCGCACGCACATGACGTAGCGCACGTACTCACGTCGATGCGCTTCCTTATAGCCGGGTTGGCTGATGACCTCGTCGATGCGACGCCGTCTGACCTCTTCGCGCATTCTACGCTTGCGCTTTTCCTTCCACCTGCGACGTCCCTGCTTTGTGTGTGCCATAATTCACCTCCGCTTGTCTTGTTCGAGACAAGCGTACGATAGGCATGGGACAACAATCGCACCGAAAGGTGTTTCCTGTCGGCGCGAAAGGCATGACGGGGATGAACTTGTTGGTGCAGGTCGAGCTACCGCCTACGACGTCTTCTTTTGCGCAAGAGTTCCTGTTGGCGCTTCATCTTGCGATGCCGAACCACAAAGACAATTGCCATCACAACAATGACGAGTGCAACAACGCCCAGAGCAATAGGTACGAGCGGCGTACGGAGGAAGGGAACAACCCCGTTAATCTGCGTACTCTGCACCTTGGCTTCCTTCGCCGCCTGAGCCTCTGCCCTCGCTTTTTCTTGCGCCTGTCTCTCGGCCTCCTCGCGCGCCGCCTGCTGCTGCGCCTGAATGGCCTGCTCCTCATATGTCGTCAGGTTCTCGAGCATGTCGTTGCCGGTATCGGGACCAACGAGCGTACGGTACAGACCAAACACTGAGCAGTTAAGCTGCTCAGCCAATGGATCGTAGGGATCATCCGTCAGGTAGAACCACGTCCACTGCTGCGAGACATGCTTCGTGTAGGCTTCTTGCTGCGCCTCAATCGCCGTCAGACCCCCGAGCGCCTCAATCGGCTCGCGCAGGTCTAGCGTGATACGATTTTCGTCATACAGGTGGTAGTAGGTCTTTGGCACGTCCCAAACCCCGAACGCCTGCGCTGAGTCTGCATTGAAGCTCGCATCGGCAGATTTATCCACGGCACCTTGCACAGCAAGAGCAAGGAGCCTATGCCCCCCATGCCCGTATTCGCCGTTAAAATCCTGGCACACCACCACGAGCGGCTTGCAACGACGTACCTCTTTGGTAAAGAAGGCCGTCACCGCATCAAGGTCATAAATCTGCTGCGCATATTCAAGGTCCTCGGCATAGTAATCGCTGAAAGGCGCGTTGACAGGATAGTTGCGCACGCCAATGGACCATAGGCCATCGAGCTTCTCGTGCTCGCGCCGCACATCACCATCCCAATAGTTTGTCATATA
>ONMP01000360.1 GCA_900318935.1 uncultured Actinomycetes bacterium | reverse complement strand
ATGGACGTCGTCATCAGCCGTGATGCTGAAGTACAGGAATTCCATGAAGGCAGGACTGCCCTCCTTCTCGGCTTCCACCGTAATGGTCGGGAATTTATTCTGGCCCGCCTCGACCTCACCACGTGTGATGTTCTTTACGGTGCCGCCAGCGTCTTCAACTGACTTCTTGCATTCGGCTTCGCGATCGGCAAGGAAGCTATCGCTCAAAACATCAGGCTGACCGTCTACAGTCAAGAAACGAAGGAAAAGTTCGCCGCCAGATGACTCGTTAGACGCCGAGAAGGCTACGGCCGGATTCTGGGAAAGGTCAACGCTGCCGTTGACCTCCGTGAAGGTGAACCCATCGGGAAGATCGTAATGGATTCCATAGGCGTCAAGCGTGTAAGACTTGAGAGAGGCCAGATCCACATCGCCGCTCTCCGTGCCAGAAGTCGCGGTCTCGGTGGTCTCGGTGGTCGTGCTGCCGTCCTCGGTCGTGGTGGTCGTGGTCGTGGTGGTCTCGCCGTCGCTGACGCTCGTGGTGGTCTCCGTCTTGGACGAGACGGAGCAGCCGCCGAGGGCGAGCGCGGCGGCCAGGCCCGCGGTTACGACGAGGCGTGCGGATGAGAGCTTCATGGTGCAATCTGAGCTGTAAGCTTTTAGTGGACAGGGGGTTAACAGGGAATGGGCCCGTCCCTTACCCCATCCTTCTTACTACTGTTTTCCAACCGCTAGGAGCTGTGTCATGCCAGTAAGCGCAAGCGAGATAGAGAAGCTCGAGAGCTCGAAGAGGAAGGTCGTGCGCACTCGCTACACCGAGGAGTACCGCCTCGAGGCCGTCGAGTACTACCGCAAGGCCAAGGAGATCGACCCCAGGAAGACGATAACCGACTGCGCCCGCGAGCTGGGCGTCAACGACAAGACCCTCAACGACTGGATCCTCAAGTACGAGGACACCGGCAGGGTCACGCAGGCAAGGACCGACGAGCAGAGGGCGCTCGACGAGGCGAACAGGAGGATAAGGGAGCTCGAGCGGGAGAACGAGTTCCTAAAAAAAGCGGCGGCCTTCTTCGCCAGAGACCTCGCATAGAGGACAGGTTCCGCCTCATGCTGGAGGAGAGGGCAAACTACGACGTCACCATGATGGCGCGCGTGCTGGGGGTCAGCCGCTCGGGCTTCTACCGCTGGCTCAGGGCGAACCCGGAGGGATCGGACCCGTGGGCCGAGCTCAAGGACGCGATACTCGAGGTGTGGGAGGCGAGCCGCAGGCGCTTCGGCTTCCGCAAGGTGCACGCCAAGCTCGAGGGAGACCCCAAATACCACGGGCGCTTCGGCGGCGTGACCCGCTACCGCGTGAGAAAGTGCATGCTTGAGCTGGGCATACGCGGCATCTGCCCGAACGCCTCGAAGAAGACGACCGTGCCCGACGAGGACGCGCCCAAGAGGGAGGACCTCATACGGCGCGACTTCGAGAGCCCGGTGCCCACCACGAGGCTCGTGGGCGACATCACCTACCTGAGGACCACCGCCGGCTTCATCTACCTGGCCACCGTGATCGACCTGGCGACCCGCATGGTCGTCGGATGGGCCATCGCCGACAACATGAGGGCGCAGCTCGTGGTGTCGGCCATGGAGATGGCCTGGTCCCGCGGCTACGTGGCCGGCAACGCGATCTTCCACTCGGATCGGGGCAGCCAGTACACCAGTTCGCTCTTCGCCGCCTGGGCCAAGGCCCACGACGTGCGGCTGTCCGTGGGCCGCACCGGCTCCTGCCACGATAATGCTGTTGCCGAATCTTTCTTTGGCACACTCAAGAACGAGTGGGCCCACCACGAGCGCCTCACGGACGCCGAGACCACCAAGTTCAGGACCATAGAGTTCATCGAGTCGTACTACAACCGCTACCGTCCGCACGAGGCCATCGGCGACCGCGTGCCCGCCGAGGCCATGGCAGAGTTCTTCGAGCGCTTCGAGGAGGCCATGTCATACGAGCCGGAGCTGCCATTGGCTGCCTGAGAAATCTGATAAATCTTTGTCCACTATCTTGACAGGCCTCACATTGTTTAATGTGCCACGTGCGCGCTCAGCAATTTGCCGTTCTACATCCCACCAGCCCCTTATCATCTTGGAGTCGGGCCTGCCGAGGTCGGCGACCTCGCGCCTCAGCGACCTGACCTGCGACTCGTAGTCGCGCTG
>ONMP01000018.1 GCA_900318935.1 uncultured Actinomycetes bacterium | reverse complement strand
GCAGGACGTCTACACGGCGCTCTACGGATTCGGCGCTGGCCTTCCCGTGACCGACGAGGACGGGCGCTACACGCGCAGGCCCGCCTCAAAGCCTTCCTGAATGCCTCGGTAACCGTTCTTGGCCCGCTCGTTGCAATCGCCGACGGAGACCACCTGGTAAGGCGCATCCGCCAACGTGCCTGCGAGGTTCGTGTTCGCACGTGCGCCAATAGCGACAATGACGGTATCCACATCGCCCAGACGGACCTGATCGCCGCTCTTCTCGTATACAACGGCATCTGCCTCAACACTCTTGACGGCCGCCGAGGTAAGCACGTTCACCCCGTGAGCTGCCAGGCGCTCGAGCAGGAAGGAGGTGGGGGCAGGCTCGCCATCACGTACGATCTGGTCGAGCATCTCCACGATAGTGACGTCCGAGCTACCACCCTCGGCCACGAAATCGGCCGTCTCGGCGCCTACCAAACCACCACCGATGACCACCACGCGGTTACCGAACTCGGCACGACCACGCAGGATGTCTTGAGCCACGACCCCGTACTCGCGAAGGCCGGGAATGGGAGGCATCGCGGGACGAGAGCCCACTGCAAGGATGACCGCATCTGGGGCCAACCCGTCGATGGTCTCACGCGTCGCCTCCACACCAAGAAGCACCTCGACCCCAAGCTGTTCGAGCTGTCGTTGCTGCCACGCAACGAACGACGTGAAGTCACCCTTGGCGAGCGGAACGGCAGCCGCCAGCCACTGGCCACCAAGCTCCTGGGAGCTCTCGAGCAGCGTCACCGTATGGCCACGCCGCGCCGCTACGAGCGCCGCCTCGCAGCCCGACACACCGCCGCCTACGACAACCACGCGACGCGGTTCACTCACAGGCGACAGGTCGTACTCATCCTCCTTGCCCGTCAGCGGGTTGACCAAGCAGCGGATGGGAAGCCCCTGCTCGAGCTCGCCGTCGCAACCCTGCAGGCAGCCAATGCAGCGATTGACGTCGCACAGGCGACCCTCACGCGCCTTGTTGGGCATGTCGGGGTCGGCCAGCGACGCACGACCCATGGCACACAGGTCGGCCTTTCCTGTAGCGATGATGGTGTCTGCAAGAAGGGGGTCATTGATGCGGCCGACCGCCATGACCGGCACCTTCACAGCCTGCTTAATGGCTGCCGCATGGTCGGCAAAGCCTGCCACTGGAATCGCGAAAGGCGGGATGATGTTACGACCCGAGGCAAAGACGCCCTGCGAGACGTGGATGAGGTCGGCGCCTGCCTCTTCTACCAAGCGGGCAATGACCTTGGTCTCCTCGAGCTGCAGGCCGCCTGGCACAAACTCCACCGAGCTCATGCGGTAGATGATGGGGAAGTCCGCTCCAACCGCTGCGCGCACCGCCGCGATGACCTCGGTCGCAAAGCGTGCGCGATTGACGGTAGTGCCACCATACTCGTCGCTACGCTTGTTGGAATACGGGGAGGCAAACTGGTTGATGAGGTAGCCGTGGGCGCCATGGATCTCCACGCCATCAAAGCCTGCGGCCTTGGCGCGGACGGCAGCGTCCACGAAGCGCTGCTCCAGTGCATGGATTTCGTCAACTGTCAGCGCATGGGGAGTCTCCCCTACCGTGGGATCCTTGATAGCAGAGGGCGCCACGCACTGTACGCCCGTCACGCGACTCGACGTCTGACGCCCGGCATGATAGAGCTGCACGATAATCTTCGCGCCAGCATCGTGGATGCGCTGGGTAAACGCACGATATGCCTTCATCTGTTCGTCGTTCCACAGCCCGCCGAGACGCTTGAAAGCACCGGCTTCAGGGCACACGCAGAAGTCCTCCGTGATGATGGCACCAAAGCCACCACGCGCCTTGCGCTCGTGATAGGCCATGAACTTCTCGGTAGGCATACCATCCTCGCTGCAATAGCAGCTGGCCATGGCTGACACAACCATGCGATTTTTGATGGTCAGTCCGTTGATGGTGATGGGTTCAAAGATATGCGTGAGTTCCATTGGTGCCCTCCCCTTGAGTTGTAGGTGGCACCAGTATAGAACTACATTTCGATATTTCTCGATTTATAAGACTATAGGTAGTTATTCTTTGTTGAACGGTAGAATGTATTACATACTATCAATCAGAGTTCTGTCTCAACTCGCCGAGCAAGCTCCGCAATTACCTCTTCATTCCGGCGATAGTACGTCCACTTGCCATGCCGCTCCGACAGCAGGAGACCCGCTCGACGCATCATGGCGAGGTAGTTTGATGCCGTTGATTGGGATATACCAGCTCTCTCGCTGATACTCTCCACGCAGACGCCGCCCTTGAGGTCAATCGGCTCGGAGAAATGGATGCCTTGGGGGCCAAAGTTGGTTCCAGGATCCTTGAGCCAGAGCAAGATGTTGAGGCGCGTCTCGTTGGACAGTGCCTTGAATACCTCAATCAGATCCATACGCGACTCACCCCTCGTACATCATGCAGGTTTCAAGTATACCAATCACTGCAAGTAAGTTTCCGCGTCAGATCGTGCGCATCATCGCCCTCCTGCGCGAGAGCCTCCGCTCGTCGTCCTCCGAGAAGCCGGCGATGGCCTCGTCGAGAGCGGCCAAGCACTCCTCGCGGTCGGCCGGCAGCTCGGCGACGAAGCCGATGGAGTTGGTGACCAGGCGCGTGTCCACGACGATGGGATTCTCCAGCGCAGCCACGAGCGCGCGGAACTCGCGGAACCGCTCGAGCTCGCTCATGGGCGCGAAGTCGCCCCGCGCCACCTCGGCGCCGAGCTCGGAGTCGGGGAAGATGGTGACGGTGGTGAGGTACATGAACTGCGGGCGGATCTGGTTGAACACCTCCGCCGAGCGCGCTGCGGTCTCCTCGGCGCGCCCCGCGCCGGCGATGCCGCCCAGGTAGATGCAGTTGTAGGGCAGCCCTGCCTCGTCGAGCTTCCCGCACTGCTCCACGACGTCGGCGGCGGTGTAGCCCTTGTTCACGTGCGCGAGTA
The DNA here is from genome assembly GCA_900318935.1 of uncultured Actinomycetes bacterium. Lineage (GTDB taxonomy): Bacteria > Actinomycetota > Coriobacteriia > Coriobacteriales > Atopobiaceae > RUG440. The sequence continues at coordinate 21,877 of ONMP01000018.1, read as the reverse complement.
CCTCGTCGTCGCCCGACTCGATGCCGATCATGATGTCGGTGTAGCCCGCGTCGTGCAGCGCCCGCAGGTCGTCCACCGTCTTGTTGCGCATGCTGTCGACGCGCGCGTAGGTTGAGATGGTGGCGCCCGGCAGGTACTCGTGGACGAGGTCGGCAAGTTCCAGCAGCCTGCGCGTGCTCATGGAGAACGGGTCGCCGCCCGCCGCCCAGATATGATCGGTGCTGGGGCGAAAGCGCGCGATCTCGGCGAGGTCGGCGCGCACCTGACCGAGCGGGGCGGGGCGGAAGGGGTGGCCCTTGTAGTAGGTGCAGAAGGTGCACGAGTCGTGCGTGCAGCCCACTGTCACCTCCAGCATGACGCTCCCCGCCTCGTAGGGCGGCCTGATTACCGGTCCCGTGTAGTGCATTCTCCTGTCCTCCTTAAGACTAGATATCGTGATATGTCGATGCGTAATGGCATGCCAAGATGCTTCACCGATTTGTCCGGTTGCGGTGTCAGAGCTCGCCTCCCACGAACCGGGCCAGCTCGGTTATGGCTTCCTCGTTGCGGCGGAAGTAGGTCCACTTGCCGTGGCGCTCGGAGAGCAGCAGCCCGCAGCGCTGCAGCACATCGAGGTACTGCGAGGCGGTCGACTGGGAGATGCCCGCCTTGTCGCGGATGGAGCCCACGCACACCCCGCCTTTCAGGTCGTCCGGCACGCCGGGGTGCCCTCCCTGTTCGGGGAAGTTGGCCTCGGGGTCCTTCAGCCACATGAGGATCTGGAGCCGCGTGGGGTTCGATAGCGCCTTGAATGTCTCGGTCATGTCCATGGGCACATCATATCGTAATACCGCGATATGTCAACACATTCTTCGCACCTGCCCCTTCTGGGCGGGCCGAGCCTGTGACGCCATAGGACGATGCCTCCCGAGGACGAACAACGCGATCTCGGGAGGCAGCTCTTTATGGAGTCAATCATCGCGACGCACGCCACGAAGGTGGCCATGCTGGTCAGCGTGAACCTCTCCAGCTCGAAAAGTGGGGCCAAGTATTGCCTGAGCCCTCAGGGATCGGACGCCTACAGTTCCTAGATAGTCTCAAGCCCCCGGTGCATCAGGTCACCCTCACCTATGAGGACATCCCACCACCATATTCCGACATGGCGGAGATGGGCTTCACCACCTTCCGCTTCGGCACCTGCTGGAGCCGCATCTTCCCCACCGGCCTCGAGACCGAGCTCAAACAGGAGGGCTTGGACTTCTACGAGGCCGTGGTCGACGAGCTCAACGCCCACGGCATCGCGCTGCTGATCACCATCTGCCACGACGAGATGCCTCTCGAGCTGATCGAGAGGTACAACGGCGCCGACCTGAGCGTGTAGGCGCGAGCAGAGTCATAGACTGTAGGCGGACGGTGCAACCGAACTGCGGTCGCACCGTCCGCCTACCATGTGCCATTCTTCTCTCGCAGGCCGTCCGTCACTTTGCCGCGGGCTTATGGCCACTGGACTAGTCAGCGTCCTTGGCTTAATAGTATTCGAAATCATATCCACAGTTGAGACATGTGTTATATGGGTTGCCCCACACGAAATTCTTACTCCCGCATTTGGGACATTTAGGTTCCTCGTTGGTCCAGAGGCCGCCGCCACTGATCTGGGCGAGTTCCTCATCGGTCAGGGCGTAGCCCTCCTCCTTGGCCAGGGCCAAAACCTCCTCTGGTGTGCTACAAGCTTTGACCTTAGCCCTCAGTTCGGGATCAAGGCTCTTAAGGTCCATAACCGCCTCCTTTGCATCGGTTGTTCAGCCTCACGTGATGTGGCCTATTCCTTCAGAATTATACTGTAGCGCTCTAGTCGACCTCGCTCAAGGGTTACTCTCGCAAATCGCCGAACTGTCGGGAGTGGTGCGCTGCGGTGTATTCTGTCATGGCACCATCTGCTTGCCGGAAGGGTCCAGAAACGTCCACATCTCCTCCGACACCGCGCGGTAAGCCTCCCCCTCGCCCGCGCCGTGGGCCTGCAGCACCTCGTAGAGGGCAATGGACGTGAGGATCTGCGCCATGCGCGCGTAGTTACCCTCCGCTATGCCATGATTTGACGACGTATTGCGAGGATGACGGTGCAGGGTTTTCGCCTTCCTCGCCTTCACCATGATGATGGTAAATGACTCGTCAGACTATCCGGTATAGGCGTCTTCGGCGGTGTTCGTGAAGTTCTGTTTCTCGAGCCAATCTTTCTCTTCATCTGACTCGGGAATGTCGATGCGCTCGATCTTGAAGATCACGGGACGCGTGCCGTCGTTGCAGCAGGCTATCATCATGCGATCGTCGTTCGTCCAGCTCTTCATGATGGAGCCGCCCTGAAGCGCGGCGTAAACGTAGCGGCTAATCGCATCCCACGCTTCGCCGCAGAACTTGCCGTCCATCAGGTGGTAGAAGTCGTCGCGTTCCGGCGTCCGCTTCAACACGAACTCGTCGCCCGGCTTGAAGCAAGGACACGGGCCGGACTTGGGATCGGCCAGGTACTTCTCCTGCAAATCCTCGAAGCACTTTGTCTCCAGAACCGTGATCTTGCACTCATACTGCATGGCGCATCTCCTTTTCCGTATCTCTTCGCATCAATGATTTTAAGGCACGGGCGAGGTTGTGACGATGTCGGAAACTCCACCGCGAACATCGGCGTGGTTTACGGAGGTGTCCGCATGAGCGTGAATAGCTTGGACGAGTACTGGGTGCCTGAGCACGTGAAGGAGTATCTTCGCGGGCTGGGGTTTGTCCTTCCCCTGGATGACATGGAGCCGTGGATTCGGTCGTGAGACGACTGGGCGCGTTTGTAAGGAGTGAGGTTCTCTTCTCCTCAATGAGGACGTGTAGGTGGTCTGCGAGGACCAGAGGGCGACCGACTGAATCGACACGTTCTTCTCTTCCACGAACCTCATAGCCCAGGCGCAGGCTACCGTAGTGAGGGCTTTCTACAAGATTGTCACCGTCTGCTTCGACAAGGACGGGAACGAGCTCGCGCCTGTGGGTGTAGCTCCTCGCAAAGCGAAGCCTTCCACATCGCCCTGCAGATGCTCGGGGATCTCACGGGTTCCGGTATCGGTTACTTCGACTTTGACGAATCCCATGGTTACGTCCGTACGGCCACCGAGGTCTCTTCCGACAACTCAGCGCTCATGAGGAACATACGCAGGCATGAGAATGCTCTGCAGGACCCCATCGTTACCATCGTGAGGGCGGTCATGGCTGTGTCACGTGGGTTCGGTGAGAGCATTCCCGATGAGGGCGTGATGTGTGTCATGTACGACGACTCCATCATCCAGGACGTTGCCGCCGAGAAGGAGCAGGACATGGCCGAGGTGGGCGTCACCATGGCAGCATGGACACCGACTCCTGCCCTCTCTGGTCTAGGTGGCTCACGGCATCCACAAGTGCATAGAACATGCAAACTTCTGCCGCCCGGATGCCGCACGTAGAGCAGACCGCGTAAGCGGGCTGCGGAACGGAAGGTCGAGGCCACGCGCTGCCGACCGCAGGCCGTCTCGGTTGACATGCAGGGCACCCGCTCCCCGCGTGGCTTGCTGGACACTTGTCGAAGTGTCCGCAGCCCGCTACCGCAACTAGTGATACTGCCATCGTTTCGGAATCCAGTTGCAATTCGATAACGGCATCTTCTCGATACGTCGATCGCGAATTGATCAATGCCAGAGACCGAGATGTAGCCCTTGTCAGCGAGGAATCTGGCAGTAGCCTCACCGCTAACAGTTCATCCTCATTGCCATCTTGCGTGCAATGAAGCGTGGGACGAAGCGCGAGCCGAAGGCCATCGCCTTGGTGAACGCTCCCTGCAGGCATACCGCCTTGCCAGCTCGCATGGCCTTGAAGCCGTCGCGGGCGACCTCGGCGGCGCTCGACGCATGACGGAACATCGTGGAGCCCGAGCCCATGGAGGCCGCCGACTCGAAGCCGGTGGCTGTCGGCCCCGGACAGAGCGCCGTCACGGTGACGCCCGTGCCCCTGAGTTCCTCGGAGAGAGCCTCGGAGAAGCTGAGCACATAGGCCTTGGTGGCATAGTAGACACTCATGTAAGGTCCGGCGGAGAATGCGGCAACTGAGGAGAGGTTGAGTACCATGCCGCAGCGCCGCTCAACCATGTGCGGCACGAGCAGTCGTGTAAGCTGCATCAGGGCGATGACGTTGACCTGCACCATGTCGCGCTGACGCTGCCAATCAGCCTCGTGGAAAGCGCCCGAGTCGCCAAATCCCGCGTTGTTCACAAGCGCGTCGATGCGCAGGCCCCGCCCCAAGACGTAGTCGTACACGTCGAGCGCGGCATCCTCACAGGCGAGGTCGCAGGGGAACGCCATCGCTTCGATGCCGTGGGCCGCCTCCAGCTCTTCCTTCAACGCCTGCAGCTTTCGTTCGCTGCGTGCTACGAGCAGCAGGTTGAAACCCTCCTGCGCGAGCACGCGGGCAATCTCTGCGCCAAGTCCACCGGAGGCTCCAGTAACAATGGCGGTCGGGTTTGCGCTCATGATATACCACCTTAGAGCTCGATGACGTGCGGCTCGACGTCGGGGTCGTGGTTGGCGAGCGACTCCACGCACATGGGGTCGAGCGACTGCTCGCGAATCCAGGCGAGGGAGGTCTTCTGTTTCTCCTTGTCCGCGGCGATTCCCGAGGTAATCATCTCTTGCCAGCTCTTGGCCGCATAGCCACCATCGCTGAACAACAGCACGAAGCGGCCGTCATCGGCGACCACCTTCACCGCGAAGAGGCCGTCAGCGTGACCGGGGATGTTAATCAGCTGGATGGACCCGTCGCCGAGCAGGTCGTAGGACTTGCCGAACGGACCCTTGTCGTCGTTCCACTCGAACTCGTCGAGCTCGACCATGCCCCACCAAGACTTGTTGTAGCGCACGCGATTGGTGAGCTTGCTCGCGAAGCGTACCTCGTCGGCGGCCACCACGAAGCGCTTGGCGTCCTTCACCTGTACGAGGCCGTTGGCATGGTCGCAGTCCAGGTGCGTGAGCAGCACCGCGTCGATATCGGAGGTCTTGATACCCATCTCGGTGATGAGGTCCCAGTGCGTCCTCGCGCTGGCTAAAGGATAGCGCCGCGTCATGTTGGCCTTCATGGCATCCTTCCAGCGTGAGACGAAGCGCATGTCGGGCTGTGCCACGAGCAGTGCGTGGAAGTCGGCCCGGTTGCGGTCGACGAATGCGAGCGTCTCGTCGAGGAACACGGAGAAGTCCATGCACGTCAGGTCTCCACCTGAGACACGTTCGGTTACCTCGGCCAGCCCGGCAAGCAGGTCGTCCTCGACCTCGCGCAGCACGTCATCGACGTTGCGGTAGTGGGCATAGAAGGTGGTGCGGGCCACAGGTGCGGCAGCACAGAGCACCTTCACCGTTATGCGATCCATACGCTCGCGTGCGTACATGCGCATGAATTCCGTCCGTATGGCCTCACGCGTCTCCACCAGCCGGTTCCTTTCTGAGTCGCTTTCCTACCTCTCCATTGTAAACCCCGCCTTATGGTGTCGCGAGAAACTCGACTCGCGAGGCACCTGCACATCGAAGAGCATGTAGACCCGAAGCCGACAAACCAGCCGTCCTCTATAAGAACGGGTAAATCCAAAATCTGTGGGCGTAGGTCAGACTTTTGGCATTCCCGGACCGCCAGCGCGGCTGGGTCCACATGTCGGGTTCCTTGGGTTTTGCGTTGGCGTGTAGACGTTCCTCGAGATCGACGTCTGTGTGGCGGGATTCCCCCGGATTTGCGTTCCCGTGGCCCGCCTTCCACGAGATTGACGTTCGCGTGGCCGGATTCCTCGAGATTTGCGTTCCCGTGGCAAGAATCGCCACGCCTACGTCAATCAGGGGGCTAAAAACCACACCAACGTCAATCTCCGGGAACGCGTGCCACACCAACGTCAAATCCATGGAACGCCTGCCACGGCAACGTCGATCCCAAGGAACGTCCCGCGGAGCCGGAAGGACGGACCCCTCTGTGGCTCGAACATTTGTTACGTTGTGGAATAGAAACGTCCAATGCTGGCCCATGTGCCGCTGCCGAACCACGGGTTTTGGGACTGAACCCTTTCTTGTCAAAGGTGTTTGATCGCACGTTTTTGTTCGATTACGATGCGCCAAGACCGCACAAAGCTGTTCGACTGTTGGCGCCAGTCGGCATTCGAGAGCAAGAGCGCGCCGGTCAAAGGCCCTACGAATCCGCCTCACCCAACCGCTGACAGCTCCATCTCGCGTTTAGCCAACAGGCACACAAGTCCCCAAGAAGCACCAAAAAGGCGCCCCGTAGCCACGTCCGGAGCGCCTGGAGAATCGCACAATTATGTAGCGGTCCTACTCCCACTCAGTAGGACTTTGGAGCTTGGGTGATTTTTTGTCATCGTTTCCACAGATCAAAGGCTTGAAATGTCGACGCGACACGGAAGAGGCGCCCCGCGTGGAAGAATCTCGGAAAAATCGTGCTACGCGCCGTACCAGCGCGAGCGACAAACGCTCGTGGTAGCTCGTCATGGAATTCTATGCTGGAACCATGCGGCATTAGGTTCGCTCGGAGCGCGAAATGAGACCCCACTTGTACCCGACCTGCAATTACTCGAAATCCGGAGACAAGAGAAAAAGCCGTCCGTATAATACATGTGAGAAGAGGAAGGCCGCGCGCGTCGTCGAGAGGCGCGCGGAAAACCCACCGGCCGGCAACGCCGTCGGAAGCGGGTCGGTATAGTCAAGAAGCATCCGATGACTGGAAGGAGAGAGAATGAACATCAACGACTTGTCTCCCGAGCTGAGGGAGAAGGCACGTGCGTGCGGTTCCCCCGAGGAGCTGTTCGAGCTCGCCAAGGAGGAGGGTATGGAGATTCCCGACGAGCAACTCGACGGTATCGCCGGCGGTTGGTGCGCGGAGCACAAATGGGGCTGCCCTGCTGACAAATGTGGCGTCTACGGCATTGGCCGGTAAACCCGCTAGACACCAGCGCTCAACTAATCTTGGCGCCACCAATGAACCGAGCTTGCCGCACGCGTTGCTCGCGGTGCCAAGGACCGTTCCCACGGCGTCCCGTAAAGAGTCTGGGAAACGAATGCGTGTCGCCGCAGCACAGCGTGTCCCTGGGGTGTGGTCTTGCGACTCACAGGGCCGGGCGAAGCTTCAATCGTCCGGCTCGTTTGCTATGGACACGTTGGAGTATCAACTTTCTCACGGCAAAGGCTCTGGATTGTCCCACGAAGCGCTGACCCTCGCTTCGGCCACTCCGCGGCCGCGGGCACGGATCGGCTTCTGGACTGATTCGCCACCGCATGCCAGGAGCATGAGGATACCTACCTGGGATTTGAGCTGGACTCGGGAGCGCCCGAGGGCACTCTTGCGGGCGTCCACCTCTTCCACCCGCTGGAACACGCAGCGTACGCCGCGCCCTTCTGCCGTCCTTATCGCATCTCGGCCTCATCGCGCCCTGCACGACCACGATCTTCCGGAACGAGTCCGGTACGCCGAGCAGGGACCGCGTCTCCTGCTCCCGTTCAGCGGGGTCGTCCACGCCGAGGGCGGACTGCACGTAGTAGCGCGCCGACCCGAGCGTCGCCACGAAGTCAACCTCCAGGCGGTGGAGCTCGGTCTTGCCCTCGGCGCTCTTCCCGTACTTGTTCGGCACCCCGACGTCCACGTTGTATCCGCGTGAGAGGAGCTCGTTGTAGATGACGTTCTCCATGAGGCTCTTCCCCTTCACGCTCATTATATCGTTGAAGATCTCCTTCTTCTCGTTGAATTGCACGGCTGTGTTAGCTCGTGGTGGTTGGGGATGCACTCTCGTGCCCATGTTGTCCGCCGTGGTTCCGAGTTCGACGAGCTCAGAAGGCTGCTGGACCCTGACGACCAGATTCTCGACCTCCTCATGCACCGCATCTTCGACGTCGCGATGTGTTACGCCTACGTGGCCGTCGACAACCCGCCGAGGGAGGCCGTCAACCTCACGTTCGACGCAGTCGGTGCGCTGTGCGAGCGCGGCATCGCCCTCCCCGGCTTTGAGCTCGTGAGGGGCTTCTCCTTCGACGAGTACGACAGCTGGGGGGCGCACGTCAGCCCGAGGGGTTGTCTCGGATCCTCTAGGGCAACAGCGACTCTGATGCCAAGCGGGAGCGCCCATTGTCGGGCGCCCCCGCTTTAATGATTGCAGAAGCCTAGGGTTAAACCACGCGCTTCTTCGCCGTATAGCCGTCCCGCCAGGTGACGTACTCGAGCTCGGTGATCTCCCCCGCCTCGAGCCTCTTGCGCATCTCTCCCCACGCCTTGACGGCGTTGAAGATGTCCTGGTCGTGCGACTCGAGGAAGTAGTGCCCGTCCACGACCCCCACGGGAGCCTCCAGTCCTCCCCCAGGCGGAACAGCAGGTGGATGGCCTCGTCAACGTCGTCTATGCCGTAGTCGGCGGCACCCCCCAATCGATCGGCACGGCACGCCTCACAGGATATGGCCAACCGAACGCGTCTCGTCGGGCTGCCAACGACTCATCTCGCGTTTGGATGACAGGTACGCGAGTCCCCCTCAGCGCACCAAAAAGACGCCCCGGAACCACGTCCGGAGCGCCTGGATAATCGAACAATTTAGTAGCAGCCTTATTCCCACTCAATGGGAAAGGGTGTTGATGGAACCCGCTCTCGTATGATGTCACTTCGCGACGTCCATGCCATGCGCTGGCGTCTCCCTTGTTTCGTCCTTTTTGGTACTTGGCACCCACGTCAATCGGCTACTCTTCTCGGCGCCGCTGGATTACAGGTTTACAGGCAATGGGGCCCCGCGTTCATGTCGCGGGGCCCCTCAACAGCTGGACTAATGAATACGTAGTCAGTCCTTCCCCGGAGTCCAGACATCGTCGTAGCCTTCGCCAGACAGTTCAGCCCGTGCATGGGATATCTCTTCTGGAGACATGCTGGTCAAGAGGATGGACGTCAGGTCGTCATCGGCAGACACCCCGAACATAACGTTCCCCATTCGCACATAACGCACAGGCAGCTTGTCAACGCCTCGGATTGTCAGGCCGTCGTCGAATACGGTAACCCAGAGGTCCGTGCAGTCGACGTGCTTGGGCATGTCGACAACCACGACACCCTCCTCCGCATCCGGGATGGGCATCGCTTCAGCGTGGTCATCGAAGTGGCGACAGTTAGTCAGGGTAACCTGCGATACCGCCATCACGTCAGGGTCGAGCTGCAGCCCGACGAGGTCGTCCTCGTTGTACAGACCAACGAACTTGACGTAGTCGAGCTCGTCGCCAAGAACCGCTATGGCAGCGAAGAAGTCCTCGGTCTTATAATCCGTTCTGGTCTTCCCCTCGATTGTTCTTACGCTCATTGTAGCCTCCTAGTTCAGCCCGCTAAAGAGGGCATGCTTGACAACAGGGTACTCGTCACCCCTGCACTTACCCAGGATGAGCTCCCAATGTCCGACTCTGATACGCGTACCGAGACGAACAGCTCCACTAGTCGCAGCAATCAAAGACTTACGATAGTCGTAGAGGATAAACTGAGCAAAAGATTGGGATTGGTGTTCTTGAGCAGCGGGTTGTCCCTAATGGAGATTAGTGCCTCGTTCATATGCTCGGTTGCGTTCCCATGGGTCCAGAACATGCCGTTAGCGAGTACGTCAACCCCGAAACCGGCGTAAACAATCTCGACCTCATGCGTGCGGGTAATGCCCCCATCGGTAATGACGGGCTGCCCGCACAGCTTCATCACGTGCTCCAGAAAGAATCTGGCCCGATTGTCGAGATACGCGAGACCACCCATGAGGAGTATGCGCGTACCTTGCATGGACTAGGCGTGAGGGGGGCCAGCTTCAGTAGGAATCCGATTCTGTACAAGCAGTACACTGACTTCCGTAGGCAGTATTGGAATTGGCGCGCTCGCCAGTGTGAGGAAGGAAAGCGATGAACGACCAGATCAGGGCCCTGATCGCCCAGCACGAACAGAAGGGCGACTTCACCCACGTTGCGCCGACCGAGGAGATGCTCGCATCCGCCCAGAGGCTGCTAGGTATCACCATCCCCCAGCAGTTCGTCGAGTTCTTGCAGGAGTACAGCTATGGTGGAATTGGCGGCGTCACGATTCTCGGCGTTGGCCTAGACGGGAGCATGGCCTTCCTCGAAGAGACGCTTGACTATCGCAAGTATGGCCTCCCGCACAACCTGCTGGCCGTCGAGAACTGCGACGAGTGGCTCTACTGCCTCGACTGCGACACCGGCGAGGTCGTCTCATGGAGCCAGGTCGACGGCGTTCTGCCAGGTTACCCCAGCTTCGGCGACTCCCTCCTCCAGGACCTCGAGGACGCAATCGAGAACCTCTAAGGAAGAGCCTAGCCACCGGCGGACAAGCCCCACCTGCACCTTTGCAGGTGGGGCTTCCCATTTCAAATCACCTCTGCAGCATAAGGATGTCAGCCGACCCTCTTGCCCAGCGTGTAGGAATCGCGCCACAGCTGACCCCAGCAGGCTGCCACGCCGGTTTTGCTACACGTGCAACTCGCACACCGAGTAGAGGGCGGCCTTGCCAGCGACGGAGACGCGGTCCCCGCGCACCTCACACAGAAGCTCCCCGCCGCGATCGGATGCCTGCCAGGCGTGGATCTCGTCCTTGCCCAGGCGCTGCGCCCAGTAGGGGGCCACCATGCAGTGCGCCGACCCAGTGACCGGGTCCTCCTCGATGCCCATGTCCGGCGCGAAGAAGCGCGAGACGCAGTCGAACTCCGCCCCCGGCGCCGTGGGGCACGCGGCCATGCCGGGAAGGCCTGCAACCAGGGCGATGTCGGGCCTCATCTCGCGGACGGTGGCCTCGTCGTCGTACACGAGCAGAAGGTCCCGGTCCAGGTATGCCTCGAGGGGCCTCGCGCCCAGGGCCGCCTCCATCTCGGCGGTGACGGGGACGGGACCCAGCCGATAGGCCGGGAAGTCCATGACCAGCCACCCGTCGCGACGCGTGACCCTGAGCTCGCCGCTCATCGTGCAGAAGGCTATCTCGTCGGCCTCCGGCTCGTGGAACCGGAATAGCGCATAGGCCGTCGCGAGCGTGGCGTGGCCGCAGAGGTCGATCTCGATGGTCGGCGTGAACCAGCGCAGGCGCCACGCGTCGCCCTCGCGCACCGTGAAAGCCGTCTCGGAGAAGTTGTTCTCGCGCGCGATGGCCTTCATCAGCCGCTCGTCGGGCCAGCCCTCCATCACGCACACGGCCGCCTGGTTGCCGCGGAAGACCTCGTCGGTGAAGGCGTCGACGACGTACTGCCTCATGCGTCACCTCCCACCTCGAAGACCGCCTCAATCTCGACCGGGGCGTTCATGGGCAGCGCCGGCACGGCGACCGCCGTACGAGCATGCCTGCCGGCCTCGCCAAACACGTCGAAGAGCAGCTGGGACGCCGCGTTGACTACGAGGTGCTGCTCGAAGAAGCCCTCGGCGCTCGCCACGAAGCCCTGCAGCTTCACGACGTTACGCACGGCGTCGAGGCTTCCGAGCTCGCTGCGCACGACGGCGAGCAGGTTGATGGCGCAGGTGCGCGCCGCCTCCCGCGCCTGCTCCAGCGTGAGCTCCGCAACCCTCTTCTCTGCATCCATGTGAATCCCCCCTCTCTCTTGTTACAGGGCACATCATAGCAGCATAGCTTGCTCGTTACGCGTTCCCGCACCCTGTCCCGCACCGCTTTCAGCCGGGCGCAAGCGATTGCCAACCGCGACCAGCTTGCCCGAACATGCCGGAAGTCCGACCAATATGCCGTCCTCGTCGCACGGCAGGCGCCGACCCTCGGCGTCCGGCGTCGAGCCGCCGTAGCGCTCCCAGTCGGTGTCGACGAGCATGGTGGCAGACGTCGCGCCCTCGATTCGGAACGTCCGCTCAACCGGCTTGTCGGAGAGGTTGAGCGAGCGCAGGCCGTTGTTGAAGGTCTTGACGAAGTCCACGGCCATGCCGTTGACGCCGCGCGCCTCGTCGCCCTGCCAGTAGACGATGCGGCTGATCGCGTCGAGGCGTATCCCGTCGAAGTGGTAGGCGCCGAGCCAGAAGTTGGCCGAGCTCTGCAGGAAGGAGCAGGTCTCGCCCCTCGAGTGCATGAAGTTGCGGCTGCCCCACTCGGATACGCCAACGTCGGCGTGGGGGTACTCGAAGAGCGGCGTGCCGTCGTAGTCGGCCAGCCCCCACGCGTCGGTGGCGAAGTGCACGGGCACGAAGTCGATGATGCAGCCGATGCCCGCGGCGTGCAGCGCGTCCACGAGGCGCATGAGGCCGGTCGGCTCGCCGTAGCGGACTCGTGGGGGCGAAGAAGCCCGTAGGCTGATAGTCCCTGCGGACGTCAAAGCGACGTCACGGGCACTATCTTCGCGCCCGTGATGTCGCCTCACTTGAGGTCGGGCGACGTCATGACGTCACCCGACTGTGTCTGCGCTGGTAGCGAGACCGTTCTTCCCTTCAATGGTTTAAGGAAATGCCATCATACGTCTGTTAGGCCTAGTACGTCAGGGCAGCATCTTAGTGAGATCGCGGGCACCATATATGAAGCGACGGACCTCCATTACATCATCGAACACCACGTAGAAGACCATATAGTTACCCACCGAGAACCAGTAGTACGGCAGGGGGCGATTGTGCGTGGTCTTGTAGACCTGCGCCATGGTTGGTGCCTTGGCGTGCTCGAGGATGGCCGCCTCGGTTCGGTCGAGCAGACGCTCTGCCGCAGCGGGGTTCTTGAGCACGTCACGGACGTAGAACACGGCCTGCTCAAGGTCGTCCCAGAAGAGCGGCAGGTACTGCAACCTATACTGCGTCGGCACGATGCAGCTCCTCCCTCAGTGCACCAAACACCTCGTCGTGGGAGTAACGCATCGTGGTGGACGCCGCTTGGCGGTCCGCCGCGTCCAGCATCGCTTCGACGTTGCCCGTGAGGCTCTCGTACTGCTCCATGTTCATCACGACCATCGAGCCGTATCCATTCTTGGTGAGAAAGACCGGCCCGCCTGTGGCCACCGCCTCCTCGACCGCAGCGTAGTGGTTGCGCAGCTCTGACACCGGCATGATCTGCATCGTTACCCCCTTCTGGCAAATCTTATCTTGATTCTATCACGGTAAGCGCGAGATGAGGACACTCTGAGCGCCAACTTGAAACTGTGATGTGAGATGCGAGGAGTCGTGAGGACGACTGGACGTAAGGCGTATCCGGCACGGATTCCGGTATGAGACATCTTAAAGAGGACACTTCCTTCTAAAGCAAAGTGGTGCGCCGATTTCTCGGACACACCACTTCTGAGCTGCTGATTGTTGTATTTTTGGGTAGAGTGCGAAAGAGTGATTTGCCCTTCGTTTTATTCCCTCTCAACAGACGCATGAAAACCTTCTTTCAAATCGCGTCTGCGATCCCGCAGGTCAGAAGCTTGAAATTGCAACTCCTCTCGTCTTGGCGGTCTTGCTGGTACGAATCTGGTACGAATCGTGCATGGGTTTGAACAGTAGAGCAATGAACAGCCAGAGTCGGTCAGACCCTTGACAAAAAAGCATCACATTGTATAGTTAATGCAATACAAAGGAGGCAAAAATGGCTACAGTGACCACGAGCATACGCACCGACGCACAACTGAAGCAGGAGGCGGACCAGCTCTTCACTGAACTCGGCATGAACTTCTCGACCGCGGTGAACATGTTCCTGCGCCAAGCGGTGCGCATGCAGGGCTTGCCGTTTCGACCCACCCGCGACGTGCCCAACGCCGTGACGGCCGCCGCCATGCACGAGGCTGACCGCATAGCGACCGACCCCGAGGCCCAAGGCTTTGCGACCGTCGACGAGCTCTTCGCCGACCTGGACGCCTGATCATGCGCGAGATACGCCAGACATCCAGATTCAAGAAGGACTACAAAGCGGCCATAAGGCGCGGGCTCCCCAGGGAGGAGCTCCGCGCCGTTATCGAGGCGCTTGCGAATGACGAGCCCCTCCCCGAGCGCTGCAGGCCACACATGCTCTCAGGAAACTGGGTGGGGCACTGGGAGTGCCATATTCGCTCCGACTGGCTGCTCATCTACAAACTCACTGATGAGGTCATGGTGCTAACGCTCGTGCGTACGGGGACGCACAGCGATCTGTTTGATGAATAGTCGCCAGGTTTTGAACCCTATATCCCACGTCTTGGCGGAGGCCTTGCGCGCGCGTGGCAGGGCCTCGCGAAAGGAAGCGCTCCAAGCCTATTAAGCCACGTCTAGAAGTTGAACTCGGCCTCCCAGTCGAAGCCCCCGCTTTCCTCGTATGACTTGGGCCAGTGGTCGCACCACTCGGGCACCGACGGGCTCTCTATGCGGTCGACGCTCGGGGTATAGGGCTTCAAATCCAGCACCGGGCTACCGGGGTACGCGTCGATATAGTAGAGGCCGAGAGTCGCCGCCTCCTCGTCCACGTAGGCGATGTCAACGCTGGACACGGCTATTGGATTGAGGCGCATCGGGGAGCGCGTGGCGAACACGCCCAGCTCCTCCGGTCCCTTCGCATACGGTTTCCTCTCAATCAGGACTTCGGTGTCCTCCGCACGGTCGGACCACCAGACGACCTGCACGTGGCCGTACCCATCCAGTCCCCTCAGTGCGGGGGCATATTCCGGGCTCAGGACAATACTGAACTCACCTTCCACGCATACAATTGTTCCGATGGGATGCACTTCCATCTTGTTCATGAAAAACCTCCAAACGTGTTGTGGATTGCTGGGCGGCACGGCGTCTGCCAGGACGTTTGCATTCGCGTTCCACAACCTCAAGGGCGAGACGGGCGCCACGGGTCCGACAGGGCCGCAGGGGCCCGCCGGCACCCGCCGGCACCACGCCCACAATCAACGCGCAGAGCCCGCTCTCGTACTCGGTCGGCACGCTCTCGATCGATCTTTCGAGCTATGCCACCAAGCAGTACGTGGACGACGCGATCGCCGCCCCGGCGAACCTCGAGGAAGAGGAGTTCTAGGCATGGCTGTTGGAACCGTCTCGACATCGATCCTCACCGACATCGCCAACGCGATCCGCTACCAGGCGGGCGTGGCCACTCTGTACAAGCCCCGCGAGATGGCCGCCGCGGTGTCGGCACTCGACGGCACCGACGCCGGCGACTACCAGAAGCAGCCTTACATGGCGCTTGAGTCCGGCGTGCTGCCGGAGTCGGTGTTCTCGGACATCGCGGCCGCCATACGCGGGCAGAACGGCGAGAGCACGCTCTACCAGCCGAGCGACATGGCTGCCGCCATCCTGGCGCTTGAGTGGGACGTCGGCTACAAGATCCGTGCGCTTCATCTCGACGACGGCACCCTGGAGATCAACTACTACGAGCGGCGCACGTCGGTGACCGGCGGGCGCATCGTGCAGGTATTCGAGATTGACCCCGCCGGCTACTCGTCCGCGAGCGCACGCTCCTACGACTCCATCAAGCTGCTGGTGAAGAAGGTCTACATCGACAGCACCATCGGAGGCCTTGGCATAACCAACTGCAACTACTGGTTCAACGCATTCTCGAACTGCACCGAGGTGCGAGGATTCGAGAACCTCAGTGGCATGGCTAGCGCGAACCAGGTGTTCTCCAGCTGCACCTCCCTGGAGACAATCTACGCTACCTCTTTCAGCAACTCGGGGCTCTCTGGCTCGCTCATGTTCACCGGCTGCACCAGGCTCGTCGGCGGGACGGACGGCTTCGTGCCGTCCCAGACCAGCGGCGCATCAGTATGCAAGCTTGGCGCGGGCGGCGTGCTCACGGACCCGAACAACGACGCCCGCACCTGGTTCTGGGCGCACTACTACGCCGACGGCGAGGGCGTGCTCACGGCCGCCTCCACGCCGGACGCCACGCGCGAACTCGTCGCGAGCGGGCGCATCTGCGCGATCGGCAAGTACGTTGGCCTGGGCTTCACGCCCTGGACGGGCACGACGGGCCCGACGCACCGCCAGCACCTGACGAGCGTGACGTTCGCCTCGGACATGGCCGCGTTCTCGTACCTGAACCTCAACTACCTGTTCTACAGCTGTACGAACCTTGCCAGCGTGAACGGCCTGGGCAACCTCTCGGGCGTGCGGTCCATGCGCTACACGTTCTCGTCCTGCGCCTTCTCGACCATCGACTTCCGCGGATTCGACCCCTCGACGCTGACGGACCTGTTCTACACGTTCTCGGGGTGCTCGCACATGACGACGATCTACGCGGACGCGACCTGGACGCTGCCTTCGAGCGGCATAACGGGCTCTCAGTGCTTCTACTCGTGCTCCACGTCGCTCGTCGGCGGGAACGGCACGGTGTGGGCGAGCAACAAGACGGCGTACTCGTACCTGCGCATCGACACTGCGGGAGCGCAGGGGTACATGACGGCGGCGTAAACGTCAGTGAGGGCTTCGTGCCTTGGCGACGGCCGCAGGGGTGAAGTTGGGCGGCATGATGGCGAGCGCCTCGGAAGCCATGCGCTCGGGGGTATCGGCCATGCCGCCGTCGAGCCACTGCTCCATGACGCCATAGATGCCGCCTATGTGGTAGGCGCTCGCGTAGGACAAGCGGCCGTCGGCAAGCCTATCTCGGAAGACGCCGAGCATGAGGTGGGTGCAGCCGCGCCCGTGGAGGAGCAGCAGGTCGTCCCGGTGCGAGGCGAAGCAGTCGAAGATGGCGCGCAGGTACCCCTCGCGCCCGTGGTCCCCGCGACTGGCGAACAGGCGCACGTAGCCGTCCATGAGCGTGCCGTACCACCAGGAGACGACCTGATCCTTGCCCTCGAAGAGGCGGTAGAACGTCGAGCGCGACACGCCCGCCTCGGCGGCGAGCTCCTTCACCGCCACCTGCGAGAGCTCGCGCCCCTCGAGCAGGCGCAGCAGGGCCGCCGCGACGTGGCCGCGAAGGTCGTCCTGGGTGGTGTCCTTCCGCCTCATGGCCTCCTCCACGCAAGAATGGGACATATGACCGATTCTGTGCCATGATAGCGCACGTTGGACCGAGACGGCTACCCCGCGCCGGATACTGGTTGCCGTAAGGAAGGCAACGAGGGCGAGGAGGCCCACCATGGCAAACCAGATATCTTTCGTCGAGATCCTCGCGCCGGAGTCCAGGGGGCTCGGCGCGTTCTACCACGACGCGTTCGGCTGGGACGTGTACGAGCCGGCGGGATCGATGGAGTACCGCGTGATGAACCCCAACGGCGACAACGGCGTGATGGCCGCCATCGGCGACCCGTTCGTGGGCGGCGAGGCGTGGGTGTGCTTCTACGTGATGGTCGACGACATCGACGCGGCCATCGAACGCGCCGTCGCGGCGGGCGGATCCGTGAAGCTGCCGAAGTACGCCACCGACACCGGCTTCACGCTAGCCTACGTGGCCGACCCCGCAGGCCACGTCATCGGCCTGCAGCAGCCTGGCGCGTAAGGGGGCGGCGATGCTGATCGACTTCTCGAGGCTCGACGAGGCCGCGATCGAGGGCATGGACGGCGGCGAGGGCGCCATCGCGGCGCGCATGGTCGTGAACCAGGTGGGGCGCTTCGTGGAGTGCCGGGTGCTCCCCGGCTCCTCCATCGGCGAGCACGCCCAGTCGAGCGGCAACGACGTGAACTTCGTCGTATCCGGCCACGGCCACGCCACCTGCGACGGCGCGCGCGAGGAGCTTTCGCCCGGCGTTTGCCATGTGTGCCCCAAGGGCTCGCGCCACGCCATCTTCAACGACGGCGATGAGGACCTGGTGCTCTGGACGGTGGTCGTGTGAGCGGGTTCGAGGCGCTGCCGGCGTTCGAGTTCGCCGAGCCGCTGCGCGAGGGCGTCATCGTGCGCCGCAAGAGCCAGTTCACCATGGCGGTGGATTTCGGCGGCGAGGAACTGGCCTTCCACTGCCCGACGACCGGGCGCATCGGCAACAT
Source organism: uncultured Actinomycetes bacterium (assembly GCA_900318935.1). Classification (GTDB taxonomy): domain Bacteria; phylum Actinomycetota; class Coriobacteriia; order Coriobacteriales; family Atopobiaceae; genus RUG440. The sequence continues at coordinate 3,997 of ONMP01000018.1, read as the reverse complement.
CGACGTGGCGGGCAGGCCCTGCCTCGTGTCGATGGCGCGCGGCGAGGGGCGCAAGACCGCCGGCACCGTGGAGGCGGTGTCGCTCGCGCGGCCGGGGGACGTCGGCAAGGACTGGATAGGCATCAACCAGAACGCGGCCAACCGCTACGTCGAGCACTACCTGCGCTGCGGCGGGCTCGCGCAGGCCGTGGGCGGCACGTTCGGCGTGCCGCGCGAGGACGTGCGACGCGAGGTCTTCCTGGGCGAGAGCAAGCTCGACTTCCTGGTGGGCGACACGTTCCTGGAGGTGAAGACGCCCCTGCAGCACCTGCAGGTGGAGGTCCCGGAGTGGGTGAAGACGAGGAAGGCGACCCCGTTCTCCTCCACGGGCCGCATGCAGCGCCACGTGGGAGAGTTGGCAAAAAGTCTTGCCGACCACCAGCGGGCGGTGCTGCTGGTGTGCTGCATATACGACAACCCGGGCTTCGAGGTGGTGGAGCGTTCCACAAACTACGAAGAGGTCAAGGCCACCATGGACGCGAGCGTCGCGCGCGGCGTCGCGGTGTGGCAGGCGAACTTCCGCATAACGCCCGACGGGGTGGCGCTGCGGAGGGCCATGCCGGTGGCGCTCTGACAAAGCCACACATTCGTTGGCCGGGCGCGGCCGCCCTCGAGAAAGTGGGCGGCCGCGCCCTTCTTTATGGTACGAGCCGACATTGTGACGCCATAGGACGATGCCTCCCGAGGACGGAAAGCGATTTCGGGAGGCAGTTCTTTATGGAGACAATCGTCGTGGCGTGCATCACCGGTGTCGTAACGCTGATTGGGGTGATCCTCTCCAACTCTAAGAGCCGGGCCGTCATGGAGGTCAAGCTGGACGCCCTCACGGAGAAGGTCGAGAAGCACAACCAGCTCATCGAGCAGACATACCGCCTGGAAGAGGGGCTTTCGGTCGTGCGGAACGACATCGAGACCCTCAAGGGAAAGGCGGGCTGAGATGAGCGAGTTCCTGGCAAGCAACGAGTGGCAGTGGAGGCTCCTGCGCACGATCGTGCAGGGCGTGTTGGGCGTGGTGATCGCCAACCTCGATTTGATCATGGGCTGGTGCGTGCTCGACCCGAGCATGCGCGGGCTCGTGGTGGCGCTGGTGATGGCGGTCTTGTCGCCCATCATGGCGGCGCTCGGCGGCGACGGCGACAAGCCGGAGATCCCGAGGGGTGAGGCGCGTGGGGCTTAACGGCATCGACATCAGCTCCTGGCAGGACGACCTGGTCGTCTCTGCGATGACGACGTGCGACTTCGTGATCGTGAAGGCGACCGGCGGCGCAGGCTACTCAAACGAGTGCTTCCGCCGGCACGCCGACGAGACCCTGGCTGCCCGTGGCCTCGAAGAGCTGGTCCGCCTCGGCGCCCGTGATCTCGTTCGCGACGCTCTCCGCCAGCCGCCTCAGCAGCTCCTGGAGGTTTGTGCAGCCGTCCTCGAAGCGCGGCATCGTCGCCAGCCCGGCGGCGATGTCGGCGGTCGCCCCGTCTGCTATGCTTCTCATTGCGGTCATCGCCTTTCTCTAGAACCTGTCATTGTGGTGATTTCAGATTCCAGGCGGTGGCCGTCCCCCTTTCAAACGGCGGTGCCTGCGCGGGACTTTCTCTTACACCACCTTTTACGACACGATCCGGCCTGGGCAACCTATCCGGCGTGCGCTCGATGCGCTACACGTTCAGCTCCTGTGCCTTCGCGACGATCGACTTCCGGGGCTTCGACCCGTCGACGCTCACGGACCTGTTCTACACGTTCTCGGGGTGCTCGCACATGACGACGATCTACGCGGACTCAACGTGGGCACTGCCGTCGAGCGGGATCACGGGCTCGCAGTGCTTCTACTCGTGCTCCACGTCGCTCGTTGGCGGAAACGGCACCACATAGGCCAGCAAGAAGACGGCGTACACGTACTTCCGCATCGACACGGCGAGCACGCCAGGGTACATGACGGCGGCCTAGCCCTGCGAGCAGAGGTTCACGACGAGGCCGCCCGCGACGCACATGGCGATGCCCAAAACCATCGGGATGTTGACCGGCTCCTTGAACGCGAACACCGAGATATGAGCTGCTCCATGGGCGAGGCGACCCCTGTGTTTCAGAGCAGGGGCAGCGCAGCTGCCGTCGCGCCGGTCTACAGCGCCCCGAGCGCTACCAAACCGAGAGGGATGAAGTCGAGCAGCAGGTGAACGGCGTACGACGTGAGTATGTTCTTCGTCTTGAGGTACGCGAACACGTCGATGATGCACCCCAGCCCCTGGACGAGCAGGATTTGCACGATAGAGCCATAGGCGGCATAGTGCGCGAGCCCGAAGACGAGTGCGGTCACGAGCGTGGCGATAACGATGGCGCTCTTGCGGTTGCCCGACCTGCGGAACAGCAGCAAGAGGATGCCAAGCATCATGTTTATCTTGAACAGCTCCTCGCCGAACAGCTGCACGAAGACCAAGGCGATGCGCCCGGCGTCCATCGTCTCGCCCATCAAGGGGTTCCCGTGCGTTGTCGCGCCGGTGATAAGGCTAGACAACGTACCCGCCACAAGCGAATAGGCCAGCGAGAGCACAGTCACGATGAGTATCAGCGGGATGTCCCCGAGACGCGGCTTCTTGATGATCGTGCCGATATTGCCGTGCGCCACGAACAGGAGCGCCGCTAGCGGAAGCAGGAACACGAGGAAGACCTTGAAGGCCGCCCCGCCCACCGGGAGGAAGGCCATGACGTTCAAGACCACCGCCAAGAGCAACGTAGCCCCGATGAGCAGCCAGGCATGCCAGGCGGGCACGGAGTCATCGTTGTAGAAGGGGAAGTCAATCCCCGGGCGCTCCCATTTGAACCATCCCTCCGGTACGATCTTCTTCGCCTTCTCCATGTGATCGCTCCTCTATCATTAGCTCAATCGCACGCATCCGCACCCAATGCTATTTTGAAAGTTCGGGATGCGTATATGTTCCAATGTTTCTCGTTCGTGCGAATAGCGGTAGGTCAGGGGGGTGCAGAAGTTCTAAATCGTTCCTAAATTGGCCGTCGGGAGGCCGATTCGTAGGGAAGACCCAAGAATGCAGGAAACGCCATTTTGGCGCATTCCCGAAAAGGCCGGGCGCGGCAGGGTGGTCCTGCTTTGCCCGTCCTTTTCGGGGCGGCGGTTTAGCCTGTTGGCAGCACCTACGCTGCCTTCGAGCCGTACTTCTCGTTGAAGGCCGTAACGCCGTCGCCTTGGGACGTGAACCAGTTGAACTTCCTATCCAGCAGCACGATGCACGCACAATAGAGCAGCATTACGCCAGACGATATCAAGACCGTCTCGATTCCGCCTGACCCCCCTGACCCTAAACCGAGACCGGAGAAGATGAATACCGAAAGGTTATTGGCGGCGTGGGCTGCGCTGGACGCCTCAAGTCCTCTGCTATACCACGCGAGGAAGGCAAAACCCAGACCTGCGATGCCGGTGGCGGTGATGCCGAGAACATCATAGCTGCTATGCGAAATCCCAAAGATAATCGCCGACAAGACCACGGCCAACGCGGGAAGCTTTGTCCAGGATCCGATCGACTGCATCAGCAGGCCGCGATAGATGTACTCCTCCGCCGCACTTTGTAAGGGCACGACCACGATGCAGATGACGGCTCCGATAATGGTAAACTTGTTGATGCCGTCGGCTCCCGCATCGGGCATAGCGAAGGCCATGGCGACGAGCTCAGCGCCGAACACGATCGCCGCCAGGACGAAGCACTTAACAAACGCCGCCCAGTTCCAGCCGCCGCGCGACGACGAGTACGACGAGAAGGGTCGACCGCGCACGATGCGTTCGGCAAGCGCCAGGGCGGGCAGCATGCCGGAAACCCCGCCAACCGCCATGAGAAGACCAGGACCCGAGTAGAAGTAGGGACTTGAGTTGCTCATGAGAGCCTCTATCACTAATGCTTGGTCTCCTAGCCAAAGTAGGCCAATGAGGATCGTAATGCCTATAATCATGAGAGTAAA
>ONMP01000023.1 GCA_900318935.1 uncultured Actinomycetes bacterium | reverse complement strand
AGCCGCCCGGCGGTGTGCCGTCCGAAAACGTTCAACGCGATAGCGCCGTTTGCCCAGCTAGATTGGGGCAAACGGCGCTAAACTACTGCGGAAGTCAGGGTAATACACTATCACTCTTCTCGCGCTGACATCTCGCAAATTCTGCAAATGGCCAACTCGTATGCCGCTCCCCACGTCGGCACACGCGCAGACGCGGACGACACCGCTACGTGCTACATTGTAAGGACACGGCTCAGCAAACTGAGGACACACGATGGGCAACGTCGCGCGCGACATATTCAAGGCCATTCACGAACAGAAGTGGCTCAGCGTCGAGTACCGCAACATGCAAGAACAGGTCACGCGCTACTGGATCGGCATCAACCACCTCAACCCGCAGACGCGAAAGCTCGAGGTGGACGGCCTTCACCTCGGCAACCATCATCTGGGCGAGCTCACCATTCGCCTCGACGCCATCCTGTCTTCCGCAATCGTCGAGGGATCGTTCCACCCCACGCCCAAGCCGCTCCTGCGCGCCATCGAGGAAGACGAACGCTTCGAGGAAATCTTTGGCAGCGTCCCCAACCTTAAGATCCTCGACTACCTCTACGACTGCGCGCGGCTCAACTGCACGCCCTACGTCAAGGACTTCTCGCTGGTCACGCGCATCGACGTCGACAGCTTCGCCGACGGCGCGGTGGGTCTTGACGACAAGCAGTTCTCGCAAGTCGTGCGCTTGTTGCAGGGAGACGCCAGGCGCCACAGAAACGGTCGCGGCGGTTTCGTCAGCAAACAGATCGCACTCAACCTCCTCAGCCTGCGGACAAAGAAGGGCCTCTACGTGATGGCCTATCGCGAACTGCGCCTCGACGCGAAACGCCGCACGCTCGTCGTCGGGCGCAACCTACACTTCTGCCGCGAGTTCATGGTCTGCGACGGCAAGGTTTACGAGCGACATTCCATCAGGCGCTACCTCGACGAGTCCGACCTCACACTTCTTGACGACTTCGAGCACAACGCCGAAGCCATCAAGGACGCCATAGCGGAGCGTGCGGGCGCGGGCGTCTTGGTGGATGACGAACCACACTTGTTTTCGATAGCGCGCAACTCCCCCACGTATCTCCAAAGCGAGTACGACGCCATCTGCAAGATGTGCAACGACGGCAATCCGACCTACCCCATCCGCGCGTTTTTTGGCAACCTCATCCGGCGTCCCGTGCGCCGCAAGGACTTCCCGCTCTCGCTCGTGAGTCCCGAGGCAAACCTTGACCAGCTGCTCGCAATCAACCAAGTCATCAAGTACCCCCTCACCTACGTCCAAGGCCCACCCGGCACCGGCAAGACGAACACGATCGTCAACACCATCGTCAACGCGTTCTGCAACGGTCGCACGGTCCTCTTTGCCTCGTTCAACAACCACCCCGTGGACGGGGTCTTCCAAAGCTTGACCTCGCTCACCTTCGGCGACCTGCCCATCCCCTTTCCCATCCTTCGCCTTGGCAACCAAACGTGCGTGGAAAAGGCGCTCGCGTACATGCGCGACCTCTACGAGAGCACAAAGGGTCTGCCCGTGCCGCGAGGACTGCCACGCCTTGGAGACGAGGAGAGCACGAAGCGCGCGCAGACGCTCACGACGCTCCTCAAGGAATACGAGGAGCGGGTGGACCTGCTCGAGCGACGGGACTGCCTACAGACGCTCGCCTCTTCGAACGACAACCTCAACTTCACCGTGGAGCTACAGAGCAAGCAGCTGGCCCAAGTCGACAAGAAACTCGAGGGCATGCACTTCTTGGATGACCTGTTTGATCAGGCGCGAACGCTTACCAGCGGCGACCGTGACGCGCTTTTGCAATTTCTCCTTGGGGCGTCGCTCTATCGCATCCAACAGCTGGGAAAGCCCCGCAACGCCGAGCTGCTCGACATCGTGATGTCCGACGACCCCATAACGGAGCGAGCGAAGCGCTTCACGGCTCACGTCTCCGAACCAGAGAACCTAAAGGCGCTACAGCGCATCTTTCCCGTCATCGCGACCACCTGCATCTCGACCCACAGGCTCGGCCCTCCCGCACCCTCCTTTGACATCACGATTATCGACGAGGCGAGCCAGTGCGACACGGCCACGACACTCGTGCCCATCCTTCGCGGCAAGAATCTCATCCTCGTCGGCGACCCCCAGCAGCTCAATCCCGTCGTCGTCATCGACAAGTCCGACAACCTCGCGCTGCGCCGCTCCTATCAAGTGACCGACGAGTACGACTACGTGGAGAATTCCGTCTACAAGACGTTCCTCGCGTGCGATTCGGTGAGCAACGAAATCCTGCTCCACATGCACTACCGCTGCGACGAGCGCATCATCGGATTCAACAACCAGAAGTATTACGCGGGTAGGCTTCAGGTCAAGTCCGGACGCAGACTGCCCGAGGCGCTCGAGTTCATCGACATCGAGCATGACTCTTCGCCCGTAAAGAACGCCGCGCCAAGCGAGGCCGAAATCGTCGCGCGGTACGCCCTCGAGCATCCCGACCTCAGCATCGGCGTCATCACGCCCTTCGCCAACCAACGCGAGGCCATCCAGCAAGCGCTCGACGAGCGGGGCGTCTCCAACGCCACCTGCGGCACCGTCCACGCCTACCAGGGCGACGAAAAGGACGTCATACTCTTTTCCCTGGCACTGACCGACCGAACCTCGCCGGGCACGTACAAATGGCTCACCGAAAACCGCGAGCTCATCAACGTGGCCACCTCGCGCGCGCGCGACAAGCTCGTCATGGTCTCAAGCACGCGCGAGCTGGAGCGCCTCCACGCCACCCGCGAAGAGGTCGACGACATCTACGAGCTGGCAAGGTACGTCGGCTCGAATGGCACCACCCGCGTCACTCCGCGTGCGGTCTCCTCCAGGGCGCTCGGCGTGAAGCCCTACAGCACGCAAACGGAACGGGCCTTCCTTGAGACGCTCAACCACGCACTCGACAACATCTTCCTCACGGGTGCCAAGCATGTCGTCGAGCACGAGGTACCCATCGCGGCTGTGTTTGAAGAGGAGCTGCCCAAGGAGCGGCTCTTCTACACCGGGCGGTTTGACTTCGTGGTGTACGAGGTGCAGCCCGACAAGTCCCGCATCCCCGTCCTTGCCATCGAGGTGGATGGCAAGGAACACGTCAGCGACGAGGTCGTCAAGGCGCGCGACCAGCAGAAAGAGGCCATCTGCCAGCGCCACGGCTTTCAGCTCATACGGGTGGAGAACTCCTACGCCAGGCGCTACCACCACATCAAAGAGATTCTTGTCGCCTACTTCAAGGGACGGTAGCAGGGGACGTTAGCGACGTGCCAGCGCGAGTCAGTCGCGCCAATTCTTGCAGACGTCGACCCACGCGACGAAGCCCGAGTACTCCTCAAGCTCAGGAATCGTGAGCTCAATCGCACTGTTGCTGCTGCCACAAGCGGGAAAGACCGTCTTGAACCTTTTTAGCGACTCGTCGAGATAGACCGGCACGCCCTCTTTCACGGCAAACGGGCAGACACCGCCTACGGCATGACCGACCAACGTCTCCGTCTGTGCCGGCGACAGCATCTTTGCCTTGGCCCCAAACTGAGCCTTGAACTTCGGGTTATCAATCCTCGCGTCTCCTGCCGCAACGACCAAAACAGCGTGCCCGTCCACGAGGAAGGAGAGCGTCTTTGCGATGCGGCACGGCTCGCACCCCAGGGCCTGCGCCGCCAAATCGACGGTAGCGCTAGACACGCCAAACTCCTGTATCCGATCCGCAATCCCACGCTGCGAGAAAAACTCCCTGACAAGCTCTATGGCCATGCTCTCCTCCTATGTCCGACGCGGGCCCACGAGTCTGTTACTTTAGCAGAGGACAATGGGGACGGAGGAGTTTGTCCGCGGGCAAACCGCTCAGTCCGCGTGCAGTTTGTCAGAGCTTGATCGGGAGGCATCTGCTCGCCTCGCGCGCCTTCCAGGCAAAGAGGATGAATGCCATAGTAGAATAAGACACGACAGCGAAACTGATTGGTTACCGAGTAGTAAGGGGGCCAAATGCATGCGTTGAGCGGATATGTCGACGGAGGCTCAGTTGTAACTAGCGAGAACATCAGCTCTTACGAGGGTTATAACGTTATTATAACGATATTGGATAGCATGAGACGTGGGCCTTCTGCGACCGACGCAGACACAGAACGCAGAAAAAACGCAGCAAGGGAGTTAGCCGGGCTTTGGAAGTCCCACGGCGATTCTTGCTCCGTAGAGGAGACGGTGCGAGCAATGAGACGGGGGCGTAGCTTTGATATTTGACACGGACGTCTTGATTTGGTTCCTACGAGGAAATGACAAGGCAGTCGATGCGGTCGTTAACGCCATACCATTTGCAGTGTCTGCCGTCACGTATATGGAGCTTCTCCAAGGCATGCGCAACAAGCGTGAAGACCATAAAGAGTTCGTTTAGAGAGATGGGCGTAGAGATCATACCAATTGACGAACACATGTCGTCCAAAGCCGTAGACCTCGTCGAACAGTACACCCTAAGCCACTCGATGGAGCTTGCCGATGCCCTGATAGCGAGCACCTGCTTAGAGCGAGGAGAGATACTATTCACGGCCAACGACAAGCATTATAAGATGATTGATGAGCTGCGAATCGAAGTGTTCAGACCATAGCACTACCAAACTACACACGGTTTCTCTTCAAACTGAAATTTGGGGCCAAATCCATTCAGATTATGCCTTTATTGAGGTTCTGAAGAGAAACCGTGTGTAGTTTGAGGGGCGGGAGGGGCGGGCGGGGGCACGGAGGAGCCAATTCTGCTCGGCCTGCGTGTAGTTTGAGGGAACAGAGGGGATGCGCGAGTTATCGACGCACGTTCCAACATGGCCTTCGTTCGCGGACTTGGCGTCATCTGGCATTGTACGACGCCCGCGACGCAACGCAAAGGACGAGCGCCCGAGGGAACCCCCGGACGCTCGCCTTTCACTCAGTCAGGTTGCTCGCAAAGAGCGCTGGGCCTACCGCCTACTCCTTGGGATACTTCTCGCGGGCGACGTAGCTCGTATGCAGGGCCTGATGCGCCTTGCCCTTGCCATAGCCCTCGGTGTACCACTCGTCGTAGAGCTTGATGATGGACGGGTTCTCGTGAGACATGCGCAGCTCCATGGAGGCGTCGGCGTCGTAGAGCGCCTTGGCGCGCAGAGCCTTCACGTCGACGGTGTCGCGCACGTACTGCGGCTGGATGACCTGGCCGCCGCCGTTGACGCAGCCGCCCGGGCAGCCCATGATCTCGATGAAGCCCCAGCCCTCGGGGTTGCCGTCCGCAACCTTCTGCATGACCTCAGCCGCCGCAGAAGCGCCGGAGGCGACGCAGAGCTTGAGATCGGTGCCGGCCACGTTGACCGTAGCCTCCTTGATGCTGTCGGTGCCGCGGACAGCCGTGAGCTCGAGCGGCTCGGTCGCGCCGTTGAGCCAAGCGTTGGCGGTACGTACCGCAGCCTCCATGACGCCGCCCGTGGCGCCAAAGATGACGGCAGCGCCGGTGTCATCGGCCAGAGGATCGTCGAACTGCTCGTCGGGAAGCATCTCGAACTTGAGGCCGGCCTTCTTGATGAGGTAGCCGAGCTCGCGGGTCGTGATCGAGATGTCGAGGTCGGGCATGCCGGGGCCAGCGGCAGACTGGTCGTCGCGGCCGATCTCGAACTTCTTGGCCGTGCAGGGCATGACGGAGACGGAGACGATGTCCTTGGGGTCGATGCCGACCTTCTGGGCATAGTAGGTCTTGGTGACCGCGCCCTGCATCTGCTGCGGGGACTTGCAGGTCGAGAGGTGCGGAAGCAGGCCGGGGAAGTAGTACTCGCAGAACTTGACCCAGCCGGGGCTGCAGGAGGTGACCATCGGCAGCACGCCGCCGTTCTTGATGCGCTCGACGAGCTCGTTGGCTTCCTCGACGATGGTGAGGTCGGCGCCGAAGTCGGTGTCAAAGACCTTGTCGAAGCCGAGGCGACGCAGAGCGGCAACCATCTTGCCCTCGACGTTCGTGCCAATGGGCATGCCAAAGGCCTCGCCGAGCTGCGCGCGGACGGACGGAGCGGTCTGAACGACCACGTGCTTGGTGGGATCGGCGATGGCAGCCAAGACCTTGTCGGTGTCGTCCTTGACGGTGAGAGCGCCCGTGGGGCAGACGACCGTGCACTGTCCGCAGGAGATGCAGGGGACGTCCTTCAGCAGGCGGTTGAACGGCGAACCGATGTTGGTGTCGATGCCGCGGTCGTTGGCGCCGATGACGCCCACGAACTGCTCGTTGCAGGCCGCGACGCAGCGACGGCAGAGGATGCACTTGTTGTTGTCGCGAACGAGGTGGGGCACCGAGTAGTCGACCTCGTACACGGGCTTGAAGCCCTCGAACGCGTCCTCGTCCACACCGTACTCGAGGCAGAGCTTCTGGAGCTCGCAGTCCGTGGAGCGCGGGCAAGAGAGGCACTTCTTCTCATGCGTGGAAAGCATGAGCTCGAGGGTGGTCTTGCGATACTTGCGGACCTTCTCGGTGTTGGTCTGGATCTCCATGCCCTCGGCGACGGGATACACACAGGCGGTCACGAGACCCCTCGTGCCGGTCGCCTCGACGACGCAGATGCGGCAGGCGCCGATCTCGTTCTTTTCCTTCATGAAGCAGAGTGTCGGAATCTCGACGCCTGCCTTGCGGGCCGCCTCAAGAATCGTGGACCCCGCTGGCACGCTTACGGCGATGCCGTTGACTTTAACGTTAACCATATTCATACCTACAGGGCTCCTTCTACACCTTGCTGATGGCCTTGAACTTACAGTTGCTCATGCAGGCACCACACTTGATGCACTTGGCCGGATTGATGTGGTAGGAGGCACGCCTGTGCTTCGGTGCCACATAGTCCGTCTGCTCGATGCACTCGGCCGGGCAGTTCCTCGCGCAAAGACCGCAGCCGATGCACTTGTCCTTGTCGATCGTGAACGTGAGGAGGTCCTTGCAGACGCCTGCGGGGCACTTCTTGTCCTGGACGTGGGCAACATACTCGTCGCGGAAGAACTTCAGCGTCGCGAGGACGGGATTCGGCGCGGTCTGGCCGAGACCACAGAGCGAGTTCGACTTGATGTAGTTGCAGAGCTCCTCGATGCGGTCGAGGTCCTCCATCGTGCCCTTGCCCTGCGTGATCTTGTCCAGGAGCTCAAGGAGGCGCTTGGTGCCCACGCGGCAGGGCGTGCACTTGCCGCAGGACTCGTCAACGGTGAACTCGAGGAAGAACTTCGCCATGTCGACCATGCAGTTGTCTTCGTCCATGACGATCAGGCCGCCAGAACCCATCATGCAGCCGATGGCCGTGAGGTTGTCGTAGTCAACCTCGGTGTCGATGAGGCTCGCGGGAATGCAGCCGCCGGAAGGTCCGCCGGTCTGTGCGGCCTTGAACTTCTTGCCGTTGGGGATGCCGCCGCCGATCTCGTAGATGATGTGCTCGAGCGTCGTGCCCATCGGGATCTCGACGAGACCGGTATGGTTAATCTTGCCGCCGAGGGCGAAGACCTTGGTACCCTTGGAGCGCTCGGTGCCCATCGAGGCAAACCAGTCGGCGCCGCGCAGGATGATCTGCGGGATGTTTGCGAAGGTCTCGACGTTGTTCTCGACGGTCGGGCAGCCAAAGAGGCCCTTGATGGCCGGGAACGGAGGACGCGGACGAGGCTCGCCGCGGTTGCCCTCGATGGACGTCATCAGAGCCGTCTCCTCGCCGCACACGAATGCGCCGGCGCCGAGGCGAATCTCGATGTCGAAGTCGAAGCCGGAGTCAAAGATGTTCTCGCCGAGCAGGCCGTACTCGCGGGCCTGGTCGATGGCGATGGAGAGGCGCTTGACCGCGATGGGATACTCTGCGCGGACATACACGTAGCCCTTGGAGCAGCCGCAGGCATAACCGCAGATGGCCATGGCCTCGATGACGCTGTGCGGGTCGCCCTCGAGGACGGAACGATCCATGAATGCGCCGGGGTCGCCCTCGTCCGCGTTGCAGACGACGTACTTCTGCGGAGCCTCAATCGGGGCACAGAAGGACCACTTGCGGCCCGTCGGGAAGCCGCCGCCGCCACGACCGCGCAGGCCGGAGTCGGTGACGATCTGAATGACCTCTTCCGGGCTCAGCTCGGTGAGGCACTTGCCCAGTGCCGCATAGCCATCCATCGCGATGTACTCGTCGATGTCCTCAGGATTGATGACGCCGCAGTTGCGCAGAACGACGCGGTTCTGGGTCTTGTAGAAGGTGGTGTCGGTCAGGGCGATGTTGCCGAACTCGTCCGCCTCGGCCTTGCCATGATCGTCGTAGACGAGACGCTCGACGCGACGGCCCTTGAGCAGGTGCTCGGACACGATCTCCTCGACGTCATCGACGGCCACGCGGCTGTAGAACGTGCCGTCCGGGTAGATGATGACGACCGGGCCGAGCTCGCACAGACCAAAGCAACCGGTCCTGACCAGCTTGACCTCGCTCTGCAGTTCGTACTTCGCGAGTTTCGCCTCGAAGGCGTCCTGGATTTTCTCGCTGCCCGAGGAGGTACAACCGGTACCGCCACAGATTAGGACTTGTGAACGAATCACTCTATACCTCCAAACTATGCCGTTATGGCGCCGATTGTGTAGTCACCGACGACCTGTCCACCCTTAAGATGCGAATGAACGACCTCTTCGGCCTTCTCTGGGGTCATCTTTACGTAAGTGACCTTATCCTTGCCGGCTTCAAAGACCTCGACGATCGGCTCGTACTGGCAGAGGCCGATGCAGCCGGTCTGCGTCACGGTGATCTTGTCCTCGAGACCCTCTTTGCTGACGCCCTCCACAAAGGCGTTCAGGACGGGACGGGCGCCGGCCGCGATGCCGCAGGTCGCCATGCCGACAACCACGCGCGTGCCTTCCATCCCGTCACGCAGGACGACCTTGTCCTTCATCCTCTTCTTGATCGCTTGCAGTTCAGCCAATGATTTCATACTCATCCTCTCCTTAGAAATAGGTGTCAACTACTACAGTTCCTCGTACTGCTCACGCAGGTACCCACCTATCCACTCCATAACATCATAGCTGTTTAGAGGTACGTCTTCTAGCACCTCACGCAGTTCTCTCGTATCCAGCTTCACGACGCCGCCGTCCTTCTCGTGTCGGAACAAGAAGTCCGTGTCAGGATGCCCCTGGATCAGCGTCAGGACCGAAGCGCTGACGTCCCCAAGCGGCGTGAAGTCGATATGGTCCATGTTGAAGGTAGCCGTCACGTGCGTCCCGTGCTCCACGGGATCAGCCTCTTGCGTGACGGAGCTAATCGTGAGTTCGCCCTCCGTTTGTTCGCAGGCAAGCTTGAGCAGCGGTATGCCCATCCCGACCTTCCTGGTCGTCCTCGTGGTGTAGAAGGGATCGGTCACGCTCCTCACGACGTCTTCGTCCATGCCGCAGCCGTCGTCCACGATCTCTAGCGTCAGCACGCCATCTCGCTCGGTCAGAAGGATCTGCGTGAGCGTTGCCCCCGCCTTCACCGAGTTCTCGGCCACGTCCAGGATGTTCAGCGATAGCTCTTTCATCTTTGGCCTCCGCTAGCTCGACCTGAGGTCTTCGAACAGTCTATGGCGCACCAGCTCTTCGCTGAACGGCTCGTCGTCGATCTCGATCCAGTCGTTCTCGTCACCTTCCCTGAGCTGATGCAGATAATGCGCGTCCGAGCTGAACAACAGGCGGATGTCCTCGAGCCCGTACGTGCGGACGTACTCCTCTGTGTTTTCGCGGTCATGAAGCTCGGCCAGCCGGAAGCCCGCATAGTGCGGGAAGTCACCGAGAATCTCGATGGCCCCGTTCGACTGGCGGTCTATGTGCGCCGGGTAGCAGATTCCGCCGTACTTGGCGGCAATCTGCGGCGCCTCGTCAAGGGAAATCGTGGTTGCGTTGATAAGCAGGTCTTCTTCGCGACCGATGACGTTGTCCTCGTCGTCGAGTATCAGCTGCTCGCCAAAGATGTCCTCGCGGTTCTTGATGCGCATGCGGCGCTCGTCGACCTCGTCGTTGAAGGCCAGCGCGTCCTCAAGCGTCTCAAAGAGGCAGACCGCGTGGATGTCCTCGGCGGTAGTCAGCTCCATACCCGCAATGGGGACCACCCCGTACCTCCTCGCCGCGGCAAAGAACGCCGGACAGTTCCTCGAGCTGTTGTGGTCGGTGAGCGCCATGATGCGCACGCCATTGAGATATGCCATGCCAGCGAGGTTGTTCGGCGTATTGTCCGCATCTCCGCAGGGGGAGAGGCAAGAATGCACGTGGAAGTCGTAGAGGTACCTGCTCATGGTCTGGAGTCCTTAGGACAGGAGCCCGGCCAGCTTTACTGCCGTCTCGTAGATTGGCTCGTCACTGCCCAAGATGTTGACGTCCTTCGCCTCGGCCGTCTCGATCAGCTCGTTTGGAAGCACGGCTCCCTCCGCCAGGATTACGCAGGAGGTATCCGCCAAGCTCGCGACGGCGATTACGTTTACGTTCGTCATGATGGTGATCCACGCGTTGTCCATCTGCGCACGGCCCATGACCCAGCTCAGCAGGTCGCCGATGTAGACGCCATCGATCTCTCGGTCGCCATCCGGCAGCGACAGGGCCGAGAACCCATGCGCAAGCAGGTCTTTGACCATCATCTTCGATCACCTCACTTCTCTAGAATCTTGCAGTCTTGCAGGCTTGCGTTCCCCGTGACGATGTCCTCAGCCAGTGCCCTGCAGGTTGGGGCACCACAGGCGCCACAGTCGATGCCCGGAAGGACACCGCGCAGCTTCTGTATGTCCGCCATCATCCGCATGGACTTGGCCATGTTGTCCGCGAGCCGCGTGATCGGCTTGTACACCGGCAGCTCGTCGAAGAGGTACAGGTCAGGGATGTATTCCTGTTCCTCCGGCGAAAGGAAGTTCCTCGAGACGGGAAGGTAGCGCCTGAGCGAGAGCAGCCTTGTCTTTGCGATGTATGGATTCTGCACCGTGAGCACGCCACCGACGCAGCCAGCCGTGCAGGCGTCCAGCTCGATGAACTTCACCGGAGGGATGTTGCCGTTCTCTATCTGCTCCAGCACGTTGATGACGTTCTCGACGCCGTCGGCCGCGAGGTACTCGTCGTTGAAGAGCGCCGTGGCCTCCCCGCCCGATGACGCCCAGCCGATGCCGACCATGCCCGACTCTGTCTGGGAGACGATATCCTCGTCGCGGGACATCTTGCTGATGAGGGCGAAGTACACGTCGCTCATGGATATGACCACGTCGACGCCGCTCTCGTGGTCTGCGAAGCCGTTCTTTACGTAGCTTGCCTTCGCGGGACAGGGCGAGATGAAGCACACCCCGATCTCGTCGTCCGCAAGCTCTGGGTGCCGTTCCTTTGCGCGCTGTCTGGCCAAGGTCGCCGCCACCTCCATGGGCGGAAGCATGTGCATCACGTTGTCGTTGAGCGAGGGGAAGCGCAGCGCAATCAGTCGCACGACTACCGGGCAGGCCGAACTGATGACGGGAAGCTTGATGCCCTCCGTCTTGAGGTACTGCCTCGTATACGCAGAGACAAGTTCGGCCGCCTTCGACACTTCGAAGACGTCGTCGAAGCCAACCTTCAGCAAGCCGTCGAGCACGTAGTCCACATCTTCGAGATTGTCGAACTGGCCGTACAGCGACGGTGCCGGCAGGGCAATCTTGTACCGGAAGCGATCCATGTCGGAAAGCTTGCCGACCACTGCCTTCTTTGCCTTGTTGTCGCATATCCGGATGCACTCGCCGCAGTCGATGCAACGGGCGTCGTTGATGACCGCATGCCCGTCCTTGATGCGAATCGCCTCAGTCGGGCAGCGACGCAGGCAGTTCGTGCAACCCGTGCACCTGCTGACGTCCAACCGTACCGAATGCTCATATGTGCTGCTCGCCATCTGACCCCACCTTTTGACGTGGCTAGAGGTTCACGCGCATGGTAATGGTAGTACCCTCCCCGACCACGGTATCTATCTGCATCGAGTCGGTGTAGCGCTTCATGTTTGGCAGGCCCATGCCCGCGCCGAATCCCAGGGAACGGATGCTGTCCGTGGCAGTGGAGAACCCCTCTTGCATCGCCTGTTCGACGTTGGGGATTCCCGGCCCGTGGTCCGCAAGCACAATCTCGATGTACTCTTCGGTGACCATAACGTCGGCAGTTCCGCCGTCCGCATGGATCACCATGTTGATCTCGCCCTCGTACATGGCTATGGAGACCCGGCGGATAATCGCGGGCGACAGGCCCAGCTGGCGCAGGTTCTTCTTTACCTGTGTGGACGCCTGACCGGCCGAGACGAAGTTCTCACCATCGACGTCGAAGTGAAAGACGAGGGCGTCAGACATGAGTGGCCGTCCCAATGAGTCCGTTGACATACAGCGTGCCACACGCATTGTACATGCGCATGTCAGTCGCCATCATGACGATGCCGTCGTCCTCCGCCATGGAAATCATGGCCTCGCTCGGCTTCTTTGAGCGGACGAACACGATGCATACCATGTCCATCATCTCAGCCGTCCGAATTACCTGAGGGTTCACGAGGCCCGTCAGCAGCACCGCCTGGTCCTTCACGTAGGCAAGGACGTCGCTCATCATGTCGCTTCCGCAGGCGGAGTAGACGTCGTGATCGAGGGAATCCTCACAGCACAGGACCTCGGCCTCGAGCAGGTCTCTAATCATCGAGATTTTCATATTCTTCGTTCCCCTATGCGTAGCATCCGTATTGGATTCGACGACTATCAGGCGTACTTCGCCAGGATGTTGTCCACGTCGTCGGGAACGAGACGGCCGTAGACCTCGTCGTTCACGGTGAGGACGGGAGCCAGGCCGCACGCGCCGATGCAGCGGCAGGCCTCGAGCGAGAACTTCTCGTCGGGCGTGCACTCGTCAACGTCGATGCCGAGCTTCTCTTTGAGCCTATCCAGAACGTCGCCCGAGCCCTTGACGTAGCAGGCGGTGCCCAGGCAGACGGAGATATTGTACTTGCCCTTCGGGGACAGCGCGAACTGCGCATAGAACGTCGCGACGCCATAGACCTTCTCCAGCGGCACGCCCATGCCCTCGGAAATCATCTCCTGGACCGCGATGGGCAGGTAGCCGTAGATGTCCTGGGCCTTCTGCATGACGACCATGACGTTGCTCTTGTCATGGCAGTTCTCGGCGATGACGGCCTTGAGCTGTTCCTCCTGCTCTGGCGTCCCCTTAAACGGAAGCTTGCTGATCTTCTTTTGCATGGAATCGGATCCCCCTTATCCAACAATCATTCCGATACTGAATCCCAACACTCCACTTCATTCAACGCGTTAGCAATCTCCTTCCTCGCGCACCGCACTTCGTGGTAAGGCGGTTGCTCCATATATCAGTTGCCTCTCACATTCCGGGCATGGAGCCATCTGCCCGGAACCACTCGTAACACACCCATGAATACTAGCAGATGTTGACAGGGTTGGTTCTATCCGTTCTTGCTTATAGGGAGTTCTAGCAGTTGAACACACGCGAAAGGGATGCCCTTCCGCGTGTGTTCATCCATATTTCAGATTTCTGGGACACGGGGGACACCCCGGTCCCGCCCCATCCCCCGTGGCTGCTACTTCTCCCGGAAGGCGTAGGTCACCACGCCGGGAACGTCTTCGCGCACGTCCTCCACCAGCGCTTCCACGAGCGCCTTCGTGATGCTGTCGGCAAGCTGATCGATGGGACCAGTGACGGACCGCAGGCGCCGATAGTCAATCTGCAGCTCCATGCCGATGCCACCCTCGCCACCCGACAGCACGACATCGATGTCGGGGTTCTGGATGTCGTGGGAGCGCGCCGCACCGACCAGCCGATCGCATACGAGATCCTCCAAGAACACCATACATGCATTGCTCTGGCTGCTACCAAGGAACTGCCGCGCGCAATAATCCTCAAGCTCGGCCAACATGTAGGGGAAGTCGTAGTTGAGCGAGTCTATCTTTGCTTCCCAACTCTTCACGCGGAAGATGAAGTCACGCGTCTCCTTGCGCTGGGGATGCTCGAATATCTGCTCGGGGGTGCCGGACTCCCACACCTCGCCCTTGTCCATGAAGAACACGCGGTCCGAGACGTTCTTTGCAAACGTCAGCTCATGCGTGACTATAAGCATCGTGAGGCCTTGTTTGGCAAGCTTCGAGATGACGTTGAGCACCTCCGAAATCATCGGCGGGTCGAGCGCGGAGGTCGGCTCGTCAAAGAGGAGCACCTCAGGAGCCATGGCGAGCGCGCGGGCGATGGCCACGCGCTGGCGCTGACCGCCCGAGAGCTCGTACGGCCACGCGAGCGCCTTCTTTGCCAGGCCGACGACCTCTAGCAGCTCGATCGCCTGGTCGTACGCCTCCTGTGGCGAGAGGCCAAAGTGGTCCATGGGGGCCATCATGACGTTTTCGGCCACGAGCTTGTGCTCAAAGAGCGCGTAGTTCTGGAAGACCATCCCCACCCTTCGATGCAGGGCGGCGAGGTCAGCCTCAGGGTCGCAAATGTCCACGCCGTCCATGATGACCTGTCCCGACGTGGGCTTCTCCAAGCCGTTCAAGCACCGGAGGAGGGTGGTCTTGCCCGTACCGGACGGCCCAATGAGCGAGACGACCTCGCCCTTCTCTATGTCGGCGTTCACGTCCCGAAGCGGCGTGGCGCCTTCGTACTCCTTGCGCAGGTGTCTGATCTGGATGAGGCTCACAGCTTGACCCCCTTTATGACACGCGGACGATTCTGTACCATGTAGCGGCTCGTGAGCTTGCCCAGCGCCCAAGCCAGGAAGCGACACAACCCGAAGTAGATGAGCGCAATCGCCACCAGCGGAAAGAACGCTTCCATGGTGCGGCTTCTGATGAGGTCTCCGGCACGCGTGAGATCCTGCACGGCGATGAAGCCGACCACGGAGGTCTCCTTGACGAGACTGACGAGCTGCGACGAGAGCTGGGGCAGGAATCGCAGCGCCGCCTGCGGAAAGACTATCTTTCGAAATACGTCGGCGTGCGTATAGCCCAGAATCAGGCCGCTCTCCGTCTGGACCTTGTCGATGCTTTGAACGCCCGTCCACATGGTGGCGCCTGCCGTCGCGCCAAACGAAAGCGTGAACGCAATGATGGAGACCACCTCTCCGCCCAAGTCGATGGCGCCAAACACGACGTAGTACAGCAGCATGAGCACGACGGCGATGGGTATGCCACCCAGAATCGCATGATAGCCATTCACAAGCTTGCCCGCCCACGATTTGCCGGAGTTTCTGAGCACGACGGTAAGGAACGCGAGGAGGATGCCGAGCACACCAGAGCACACGCTGATGAGTATGGTGATGCCCAATCCGCTCAGGATGAGCTGCCAACGGTTCTCCGTGATGAACGTCTTGTGAAAGCTCTCGCCGATGCCAGCGAGCAACCCGCCATCCTGCCCGTCGCTCGTGCTCGTAGTCGCGGCGGCACCCTCGGCGGGCTTCGCCTTGACGATGATGGAGACGTACACGGGCATGACCGATTCCGAGAAGTCCACGGCCTGGGCGCGCTCGTCGGTGTAGGTGAGCGTGCCTCCGAAGTCGGCCTTACCCGACTGGACTCCCGCCACGATGCCGTCCATGCCGATCATCTGGATGTCGAGCTTGTATCCCAGCTCTTTGCACACGAGCAACGCGAGGTCCACGTCGTATCCCGTGGCACTGTCGCCAACCCCCAGATACGAGAACGGCTCCAGCTGGCCCGTGGTCACGAATTTGAGCGTGCCGTTAGGGGCATCCCAGTCCTGTGCGGGGAGCGTCTTTATGGAGTCGTCGGCGCTGGCCCATTTCTCTGTGAGCTGGTCAATCGTGCCGTCCTCCCAGAACCGCTTGATCTGCTCGTCAAAGGGCCCTCTGAGCTCGGAGCCCTTGGGGAAGAAATAGCACTCCTGCATGTCCTTCACCGTCTGGGGCAGAAGCGCCACGGTTCCGTTGCGTCGGTTTACCGCCAGCTCGCAGGCGTAGGAGCGCTGAACCGCCGCATCCACCTTGCCCGTCTCGACGGCCGTCACAGCATCGGTGAGCGTGGGAAAGAAGCTCTCGCTCGTGTTTGGAATCTTTTCTTGGATGTACTTGTCGTACACGCTGCCATTGACGTACGCGAAGCTCTTGCCTTCGAGCTCGTCGAGCGTCTGGTAGATGGGCACCACCTCGGAATCTGCCCGCGCGGTCCGCACGACCCATACGCATGCGCACAGGGCAAGGACCAACACGGACAATACACCCACCGTCAAGCGTCTCCTCATACGCACCCTCCTCTTCTTCTTGCGGATTAACACCTGTCTAGCATAGCGCCTTTTCTCGCCCACGAGAGGCTAAAAGAGGCGCATCCCTACCCTATTTCGTGATGCAGTGATTGATGTGATGCGGGGGGGTCGGTTCTCCTGCATCATTTGACTTCGCAGGGAGTGGCGGCCGCCCATGCTCTCCACGATGGTTCTGGTGTCCTCCGCACTGGTGACGCTCACCGCTTTCCGGGACGTCGCTCCCGAGTGCCAAACGCCGGGGCGTAAAGTGCAGACTTTTGCGAGATGTGAGTAGTTTTTCGGTCTCGGTTTTTACGGGGGTCGTATTCCCGGTACCATCTACCTGCACTTTTGTGGGGTGCCTTATCGTCCCCATGGCGAATCGGCACCCGAAAAACTACTCATAAGTCGAAATTCTTTGCACTTTTCGCTCTCGAGATTGGCACTCTCCGGCAGGACCCTAGGTGACGGGGCCAGCCCCAGAACCATCGCGATCCGAATCGGACGAATCCCCGACGAATATGCTTCGGGTGAGACGCCGGAGGAATCTCCCGCACGGTTCGTCACGATGGCCCAAGCCTGTCAGCGAAACGAGGCGACTAGAGCAATAGATAACTGATGCAACCGAACCGCACTTGTAGTGCTATTGTTCGACCCAGTCCGAGAGTTGGCGGGACTCGGAGTCAAAGGCTGCGCCAATAAGGTGCAGATCTCGCTGGTCAGCCGCAAAGGGCGAGGCATAGCCCTTCTCGGCTATCTGCGCCAACGCCTCGTCAGCGGTGCCGTCGCGCTTGAATTCAAAGACGTACACGTGCTTGCGCGCCTCGACGACGCAGTCTGCGCGTCCCCGGGCTTGGTGAATCTCGCAGGTAACGTAACGCCCCAGCAGCGTGAACGTGAGCCACACGACTGCCTGGAAGTAGTTCTCGAAGGGATCGGCCGCCTTGGTGTAGGGGATGGATGCAAACAGGGCTGTCAGCACGTTCCGAATGCCGTTAGTATCGCCCGCTTCGATAAAGTCGATCAGACTGTAGACATCCGTGCCACGAACCTCGCTGTATGCCGGCGCATATGCGGGCAGCAGGCTCTGCACGAGACCCCACGCCACCTCATCGTTGGGCACGCCGAGCTTATAGCGGCGTCCGCGTTCCTGAAAAGACCTAATCGTGAGGTAGCCTGCCTGGAAGAGCAGCGGAATGGGGTCCTCGTCGTGGGCGCGAAAGTCTTGAAGTCGTCCCTCGGTGGCATAGATGGTACCATCCACGAGGCGCCTCGGCTCGAGGCCGGAATCGCGCATGCGCTCCACGAGGAACGTGGGCGTGCCCGTAGCGAACCAGTACGACCCTAAGTCGCGCTCGTAGAGGGCGTTGAGCAGGCTGAATGGATTGTACACGCGGGGACCGGACGGATGGAAGAGGTAGCCGTCGTACTGCTTGCGAAGAGCAGCTAGGCAAGCGTCGAAATCCAAGCCAAGACTGGACGCGAGTGCGTCGAGCTCTGGGGCAAAAACTTCGAGAAGTTCTGCTTCGGTCACGCCACACGTCGCCGCATATGCTGCCGAGAGCGATATATCCTTGAGCTGGTTGAGGTCGCTGAAGATACTCACCTTGCTGAACTTGGTCACGCCCGTAAGAAAGGCAAACCGCAGGTGCTCGTCGGCGTCTTTGAGCGCGCCGTAGAACCCCTTGAGCGTCGCGCGGTTGCGCTCCTCAAGCTTGAGGTCGTCCATGCACTCGATCAAAGGCTTGTCGTACTCGTCTACCAGTACTACGCAGCGGTGACCGCTCTTCTGATGGGCGGCGCCGAGGACCCTAAGAAAGCGTTGGCCGAGCGTGCCTTCATGCCTGGAGTCGGCCCACTCGTTCTCCCAGTCGAACAATCTGAGGTCGAGCACCGATTCCAACTCGCCCTCGCGCGTGTAGTTTCCCGCGTTGAAACTTAAGTTGAACACCGGTCGGGCCTGCCAGGGCTCGCGACCTTCCTCGGCAGCCATCTCCTCTTCAAGCCGCTCAATTGCGAGACCGCGGAAGAGCTCGCGTTTGCCCTCAAAGTACGCCCGCAACGTGGAGACGAGAAGGCTCTTGCCAAAGCGACGCGGACGGCTAAGGAAATAGGGCGAGGTGGTCCTTGCCAGCTCAAAGACGTAGGCGGTCTTGTCCACATACACGTAGCCGTCACCGCGCATCTTCTCGAAGCTCTGGATTCCTATGGGCAGGTTGCGCATCATGGTAATCCCCTTTGCTCGCTCGGTTGTCCCTAGCTAGCCTCACGCCGCCTCGGACAAGGCGGTCTGATCCTCGTAGGCAGCGTGATACTCCTCGAGCAGCTCTCCCAAGCGGCGGACGAGCTCCACGTAGTCCTCCGCGTCGAGATTCGCAAGCGAGATGCGCACGCAGCCCTCGGGCGCCTCGAAGCCGGGGCCGTACATGAGCACGACGCCCTTCTTGCTCGCGAGGTCGTTGAGGAACTCGACGTCCAACTTGTTGCTCTTCTTCCAGTCCGCGAAGTCCTCGCCATAGCGGGCGGCGATGAGCTTGTTGATGTCCACGATGGTGTAGTACTGGGCGTTCTCGCGACTTTCGTCTGGCTCCAGGCCAAGGGCGTCCATGAGCGCCTCGTAGCGTTCGCGCACGAGCTTCTTTGACTGCGCTATGTAGGGGTCGTCGTCCCCGTGCACCAAATGGGTGAGCGAGAGCAGGTCCATGAAGACCTGCGCGGGCGTGGCGAGACCGCTCGTGTGGTACAGGCCGATGGAGCGGCTATCCGCGCACATGCGGTCAATGAAAGCCATGTCCTTGGAGTCGCTCGTCACGATGCTGTACTCGTCCTCCAGCTCCCGCTGGTCCTCGTCCGGCAGCTCGGAGATGAGGCGGTCCACCACGTTCTCCTCGTTTACGGCGATGAGGCCGATCCGCCAGCCCGTGGCCCCATAGAGCTTGGAGTAGGAGTACACGAGGATGGTGTTGTGCGGCACCACGCTGTACGCCGTGCGGAAGCCGTCCACAAAGGTCCCGTACACGTCGTCGGTAATTACTATGAGGTCGGGGTTCTTCTGTATCACCTGCTCCAGCCGCTCGAGGGTCGAGTCGCTGAGCGCGCGGCTCGCGGGGTTGGAGGGGTTCACGAGGAAGAAGGCCTTTATCGTGGGGTCTTCGAGCTTCGAAAGCTCGGACTCGTCGATGTCCCAGCCGCTCTCGGCCGTCGAGGTGACGTCTATCGACACGAGGCCGTAGTTGTTGACGTCGGGAATCTGCAGGTACGGAGTAAAAATGGGCGTTGCGATGGCGATCTTGTCACCGGGCTTGAGCACGCGGTTGTGCGAGAGCGACTGGAAGATGTAGCAGATGGCGGCAGACCCGCCCTCAGTGGGGAACACCTTGGTCTGGCCCGCAAGGTCCGCGCCACCGTAGAGCGTCGATTGCAGGTATTCGTTCAGGATCGTCTCCGTGTGGGTGAGGCAACGACTCGGGCTGGGATAATAGTCGCCGACGATTCCGTCCGTGAGCTCCATGAGCAGCTCATCCTTGTCCATCTCCAGAGTGTCCACGCAGTAGGCAACCGCGTCGATGAGGAACTTGTCGGTCTCGTCGGCGGGGTCCATGGCGGCATCAAAGCGATTGCCCACACCTTTGCGCTGCCCATGGCCCGCCATATCGCCCTTGCTCATGTCGCGTTGGCACTCGGCGACCGCAAAGTCCATGAGACGCGCGTAGGCAAGGCGCGCCTTGGTGTTGATCCAGTTCGGGTTGCCGCGTCCGGCATCAAGCACCTCGTAGCCGGCTTCGTTGTCCTTTGCGAGCTCGCGCTGCATGGCGGTGATCTCGAATGCGCCCAGCTCGTCTTCCAACTGACTGGCCGCCTCATCCGTCATGGACTGGGTGATGTCGCCCACCGTCTGTTCGCTTGTCTCGGTCCCGGAGCCTTGCGCGCCGGTCGTCTCGGCAGCGCCACATCCCACCAGCGCGAACACCGCGAGCATCGCAACTATCACGGCCCCGATGCAGAGATTCCTGCGCCTCATCGCGTCCACCTTCCTCGATCCGTCCTTGTTCATTCATTGCCCGTGCTTTAAGGATAGCATGACAGATGAAGGCATCGACGCTGGGCAGGCGCTCATTAAGCGCCTGCAGATACCAAGGCCATCTAGCCTACGAACGCACAGACTACACCGACGTCGGTCGCGCCCGTGTGCCCAACGAGAAAGTGCGCCTCGAACTGCTCCGAGCACGAAGAGGGCCTGGGCACACCATCATATCGCGGCGTGCCTCACCACCTCGAGCCTACGACAACTATCAACCTCAAATGCTTTCGCAAGCCTTTTCGCGTCGACCGCAGACTCCCCTTCAAGGGATTCCGCCGCCTCGTAGAGACTGGGCACGAAACGCTCGGCGAGATCCGACAGGGACGCTTGCGCCTGGACGACGGACACCCCCATCTGCCGCGCGAGTTCAAGGAAATCGCTGGACACTACGGCGTCAATCGAACGGTGACGACCGATGCCAAGCCCCATCTCGCGAGAGAGCTCGGGATACATCGTGGTGCAGGTCACGTCGTAAATCGGAGAGACCGTCTTCGATGACCAATCAGAAGCCCAGGTCATTGACAGATTCTTGAGATGGTTGTCGCAGTTGCCCACGAGATAGTTGAACACTTGCACCTCGAACAAGTACGAGCGGTCCCCATAACGTTCCGATGACTCGCGCGATATCGTTGATGCCACCATCATGTTGTAGTTCGGCACGAGGTCTTCGGCGGGAACGTATTTCAACGCATCCACCGCAATACCCGCGATCTGGCAAAAGTCTGCCTGGTGAAGGCGCATAACAGACGACAGACCATGAGGCCTCCCCTTCGTCACCGTACGGTCGAACCGCTCGCTGACCAGAATCGGTTCGCACCCGTCCAAAGCGATGAGGCTGGTGCGCGCTGCGTCCTCGAACCCGCAGGCTACCGCACATCTCATGCAGAGGGCCTCGTTAAGCATCTGGTCAGGATATGACTCCGACCCCGCCTTGAGGATATGCGTAGTGGGCTCCAGGCCGCGTGGCAGAAACCACGCGCCGTCCCTTCGAGTAACGCCGATCTTGGCAACGGCGCCGTTGAGCGACAGCCGGCTCGCAAGCATCGTCTCGTATGCGGTACGGGTAGAGTCACTTGCAAGCGACCGTAAGAAATCCTCACCAACCGATCGGGGCTCCGTGGGCGCGTAGTCCGGCTCCTCGTCGGCATGCGTGAAGGTGAGGGCACCCACCGTTTCGTGATTGAGCCTGCCGAGTACGGGGACAACCGCCTCTCGCCCGGCTCTCAACGCAATGCGTACGTCCCTTCCCACGGCGCCCTCAGGCCCCAGGGACGAGAACGCCGCACGCGTGGCACCCGCGTCGCAGGGCTTCGGAGAGAGGGGAAGGACAGGGTAGATTGGGACGGACGAGCTCATCTGCAGATAGCCCTCGTCATAGGAGAACCGCTCCTCCCCTTCGTCCGAGAGGGTCAGCGTGCCGACTCGCACGAAGCCCTCGTATCGTTCAGCCCACACGCTCAAGTGCTCCACCATGCTCACTTCCCCTCGACGTGCACGACCATCGTCATGTTGAGCACGTCGAGTATCGCAAGCAGCTTCTCGGCGCCCACGTGCTCCTTCCCGCGCTCGATCTCGCCCACGAGCCTCATGGAGAGGCCCGTGAGCCGCGCGACGTCGCGCTGCGTCATGCCGAGCTCGCGACGCCTGAGACGCGCTATTTGGCCGAAGTCAACCATGTCTAGCACCCGGGTATCGACAGGTGTTTCGAATCGGGGGTCGAGCACGAGCCTCCTTCTGCGAGCCATGTGCCCCTCCATGTTACGTCTGCGTATCATTCTCAGTATCGAAGCTATAATAGCACGCCTACGTAACATTTTGTGCTTCTTTGATACCAGGCATCTTTTGTTCACAGACTGCGTCGTCTGCTCAACACAGGTGCGGGCTCGTTGGAGAATTACCTGCGTGTGGCAAGAGTGCTCGGCTTGCTTGATGCGGCGGTGGCGGCAAGCGATCCGCTAAACACGCCTATGGGTCGCCTTCGGGCAGACGAGGACACACCGCAACATGTGCGGAGGTGACTGCGGTGGAGCTTCATGTTACTATCCAGCTTGACGGGACGGACGTGCCTTGTGGGACGCTTTACACCACTGTTCGTCGTGGTCAGCAGAGCGCGAGTTTCACCTACGACCGCTCATACATCCTGCGAAAGGACGCCTTCGAGAGGCGAGAAGTACCTAAGCTGCGCAGCCGACTTCGACGAGCGGCTCGGGCGAGCCCAAGCAGGAGGAGCGTTGCAAGCTGGCGAAGGATGAGGTGGATGGCGTGGCGGGCGGTCGTCCCCCCGTACACCTTCCGCCGCAGTAGGCGCAAGAAGTGGCCGTCACGCGTCCACTCGCTGCCGCCTAACGAGCTCTGCGAACAGGCCGTCCTTGGCTATGAGCTCGTCGTACGTGCCACTCTCTGCGATTCTTCCGTCATCGAGGACCAGTATCCTGTCGCAATGTCGGATGGTCGATAGCCGATGCGCCACCACGATGCGCGTGCAACCCATGGCATCGAGCGCATCGGTTACCTGTCGCTGGGTCTGGTTGTCCAAGGCGCTGGTCGCCTCGTCGAAGATGAGCAGTCTGGGCTTGGGGGCTATGGCGCGCGCGATCATCAGTCGCTGTTTCTGACCGCCAGATATTCCGCCCTGTCCCTCGGAGATAAAGGTGTGCATGCCCATGGGGAGCGCCCGGATGTCGTCGGCAATGCCGGCAGTCTCGGCGGCTTCCCACGCTTCTGCAACGGTGAGTTCGGGTGCCGTGATTGCGATGTTGTAATAGATGCTGCCTTGGAACAGCCCGTCGTGCTGCATGACCGTGCCGATTCGTCTCCTCAGTGAGGGGAGGTCCAGTCTGGCGATGTCCTTTCCGTCGATGTACACGGCCCCTTGGTCCGGTCTCTCGAAGCCGAGCAGCAGTCGGATGATCGTGGACTTGCCACAGCCGGACCTCCCGACGATGGCCGTGTATTCTCCCGCGCGTATGTTGAGTGTGAGGTCCTTGAGTACTAACGGCGTGTCCGGCCCATATCGGAACGACACATGCTCGAAGCCCACATCGCCGTGTATGTCGGTGACCACTTCCTTGTCGTTGGATGTCTCTGGAACCGCTTGGAGGAAGGGCTCAGCCATTTGCAGCATGGGCCGTATGCTCGCCGCCTGTGTCAGCTTGGCAGAGAGCGACATAAACGTCCCCATGATCATGCCGTAGGCGGTGGTAAAGGCGAAGTACGAAGACTGGTCGACGCCGCTTCTGACAGCCAGATAATACAGCACGATGTTGGAGACCAGCGTTATCCCCAGGCTTATCACGCTGCTCACCTTGATGAGCAAGGGCGGGTTGTAGGTGAGGTCAGCCTTCTGGGTATAGGTGTCGAGCCACCGCGCGAACATCCGTCGTTCTGCGCCGGCCAATCGAATCTTGCGGATGCCCGAGATGACGGCATATGAGATGCCCGATTCCTTTGCGTCCGCCTCCATGCGCCGCCTGCTGATGTTGATTCCTACCAGCGCTGTAATCACAGAGAAGGTCACCGTGATCAGTATGGCAAGCAAGGCGGGGACTACCAGTGCCGGTGCGAAGACGAATATCTGGGTCACGTACAGAAGCGATGCGAGCGAAGAGATGCCTGCCGACGTTATGAGCGACAGGAGCAGGGTGCAGAGGCTGTTCACGGACAAGAACCTGCTCTTGAGCTCGCCCGGACTGTACTCCTTGAAGAAGTCCGCAGGCAGTGAGAGGAGCCGCATCATGATGGAGGCCTCCACCTCGAGGCTTGCCTTGGCTTCGAGTCTCGACGAGAGAAGCGTCGCCGTGCCACTGATGAGCTGCTGAGAAACGGCGGTGCATACGATGCATATGGCAATGCCGACGAGCGCCCGCACCTCACCACTTGCAAGCACGGGTCCGGTGAGGATGCTGACGAGCCTTGGCACCAGGGTGCCCACGAGCGCTACGCCCAAGGCGGCCATGCCCTTGACTTCCACATCGCCGAGGGTGATGCACTGCCACATGTAGACAAGCAGGTCTGCGATGTCCAGCTTTTTCTGCGGTAGCGGCCGATAGAAGCACAGTGCGTCCGCAGAGAATTGTGCGGCAGTGAGCGCGTTAACGCTCACAGGCAGCCCTGTCTCGGCATCGGTGTACCAGTATCCTGAGATCTTTCCGGGGATGAGCGCGACCGGCCTCTTGCCTTCGCGGGTGTGCGTGAGGATTGGCCCGATGGAGTCCTTGTACCAGCCTTTGTCCAGTTTGACCTCTCGATACATCACCCCATGGGGCCGCAGGCAGTAGTCGAGCTGTTCATAGATGTCGGTAAGGGATTCGGGTACGTCGACCATCTTGTAGCGATAGTACCGCATGATGCGCTCTATTGCGTTGCTCGCGGCAACGTGGTCGTCGATGGCCTTCTCTGCGGATTCTTGTCCGATGACGACGCTTGCGACCTTGAGGAGTGAGTCGCTCATGCGCTGCTCGTCGGCGAGTTGGCGCTCAGTTGGCGCTCCTTGATCTGGCTCTCGTCCAATCCCATGCCGCTCACCTCCTCATTCGAACGCGACGAGCGTTGCGTACAGGCCATCTGTGGCCATGAGCTCGTCGTGCGTGCCGCGCTCTACCACCTTGCCCTCGTCGAGCACGATGATCTCGTCACAGTCGCGTATGGTGGAAAGCCGGTGCGCCACCACGATGCAGGTGATGCCACGGTTGCGGATGTGCCGCATCACATGGGCCTCGGTCTGGGCATCAAGTGCGCTCGTGGCCTCGTCGAGGACTATGACCGTGGGGTCTGCAGCCAACACGCGCGCGATTTCGATGCGCTGTCGCTGGCCGCCCGAGAGACCTTTGCCCCCGCTCTGCAACTTGCGCTGGTAGCCGCCGGGCATCTTCAGGATGTCCTCGTGGATGCCCGCGTCGCGCGCGGCAAGGATCATCTCGTAGTCCTCGATCGTGGAA
>ONMP01000042.1:10716-27256 GCA_900318935.1 uncultured Actinomycetes bacterium | reverse complement strand
GCCATTGCGAGACATCGAGCTTGCGCAAAGCCGAACAGCCCGCAAAGACACCGGCCATATCAGTCACGCCCGTGACATCCCAACCAGAAACATCGAGTTTCTTGAGGACGGAGCAGCCGTCAAACATGTGCGCGATGTTGTCGGCACGCGAAGTGTCCCATGCCGACACATCGAGTTTCTTGAGTGCGGAGCAGCCCTGAAATATCGACGACATGTTTTCCACGTGCGCGGTCTCCCAGTCAGAGACGTTGAGGGAACGAAGCGAGGAGCAGCCCTCGAACATGCCGCTCATCTTTAGGGCCTTCGAGGTGTTCCAACCCGACACGTCCAACTTCTCAAGAGATGCGCAGCCGCAGAACATGTATAGCATGTCCTCGACACTCGACGTGTCCCAGCCGGAGGCGTCTAGCGACTCCAGACTCACGCAGTCAATGAACAGACAGTTCATGCTGGTGACGTTCGAGACATCCCAACCAGAGGCGTCCACCGAGCGGAGCGAGGTGCAGCCGTTAAACATGGATGCCATGCTGCGGACCCTCGACGTGTCGCAACTCGCGAGATCTGCCTCCTCTAGCTTGGTCATGCCACCAAAGAGACCCAAGCTCATGTCGGGCAACACGACGCCTTCCTCGAAGCGAACGCTCGTGACGATATCAGCAATGTCGTGCCACGGCACCTCGCCGTAGGTCTCTTCGCCCATTCCCGCCTCCACCACAAGAAGGCCGTCGGTATTTACGGTCCACGGACAGCTGCCCCATGTGCCCGAAGCCACGATGTCAGAGGCCTGGGATTCACTACGCCCTCGTACATCGCCCCCCGAAGACGAGCTGTCGGACGCAGAGCAAGACGTCAGCGAGAATACGATCGCAACGCATGCAAGCGCAACGGAAAGAACCCTCACGGTGGAAAGCATCGGTTGATCCCACACGCAGCTCAACCTAGCGCTTCGAAAGAAGCGTTGGGCCGCTCGGTCACGTAAAGCCACGTCGCATCTTCTCATTCCCGTCTCCCCTCTCGTCCGAGTGTTAGACGTCATCGATTGCTTGATTATAGGTCGCGAGCGAGCCTTTGGTTGGCCGCGACGAATGCCGGGCAAAGCGCGGGAAGCAGGTGGCAAGCCAATGCAACCCAACTACCACAGCGTGATGGGTACGTATTGGGATGCAGCGCAAACACTGAGCAGCCCATCTGGACTGCGTGCTTCGGTAAAGGTGGTGTCAGCGGCCTCGGCGCCCAACGCCTGCGCAAGGGCACGGACGGCGAGACTCGGACGGTTGTTTTCTTCGGAGAGGTGCATCGCGACCACGACCTCGGTGTTGTGCGTCACGAGCGCTGGGATGGCCTGGGCAGCTTGTTCGTTTGAGAGGTGCCCGCGCTCGCTCGCCACTCTTGCCTTAAGGTAAGCGGGATACGGACCCGTAGCCAAAAGACGTGCATCGTGGTTAGCCTCGATGCCGATGATTCTGCATCCGTACAGGGCATCGAGCGCATCGTCGGTGAGGAAGCCCGTATCGGTGGCCCAAGCTAGCGCGTCGAGCAGTTCGTCCTCATCCGACTCCCCCGCCTGACCGCGCACTTCGAAGCGGAAGCAAGTCGGGTCGTTTACGTCGTGAGAGGTGGAAAACGCCCGAATGACCATGCCACCCACCTCAACCGTGTCTCCGCTGTCGATGAGCGTGAAGGGCACGTCAGCCAAGTTGCGGCGCCCGCTTGCCGTGCCCGCCGTTGCGTACACCGGCCCCATGAAGCGTCTGCACACAACAGGCAGTCCCGTCGTGTGGTCGCTGTGCTCATGTGTCACGAGAATTGCCTCAACACGCGAGAGATCACAACCCACCTCCCGCGCACGCTCGTACAGACGCTTGCGAGAGAGGCCGCAGTCCACGAGAACCGAACCCGTCGGCCCCTCGACCACAGCGGCGTTTCCCTTGGACCCGCTCGCCAATATATGCAAGTGCATGTGTGGGGTCATCGTATTCTTCCTCCGTGAGCGACCGTTGGATTGCGCATCATTCGGCGTTGGCCGCGGTACCTTTCCATGGCTTGATTCGCAACAACTCGGGACCCAGTCGGCGCTTCGCGACCTCGGTGTCGTAGGCCACTTGCGCACGTAGCCAGTAGCCGTCCGTGAGCCCGAAGAAACGACACAGGCGCAGGTCGGTGTCCGCGGTCACAGCACGTCGGCCAAGCACAATCTGGCCGATGCGCTGCCTAGGAATGCCCGTCTCCTTGGCGAGACGATACTGGCTTATACCCATGGGCACAAGAAACTCCTCCCGCAGGAGCTCGCCTGGTGTAACGGGCTCCAACAGTTCGCTCATCTCCTCGCCTCCTCAGTGATAGTCAACTATCTCCACTTCACGAGGACCCGCGGCCGTCCATACAAAGCAGATGCGGTAACGGTCGTTGATCCTCATGCTGAACTGCCCTTCTCGATTCCCGTGTAGCGCCTCCAACCTGTTTCCGGGTGGCACGCGTAAGTCTTCGAGCGATCCCGCAACCTGGAGCTGGCGCAACTTACGCAAGGCAATTCGTTCGCATGCTTGGAACTCCTTGCCCCTCTTTCCCTCGCTGAGCCTCTGCGTCTCACGGTTGCGGAACGAAACGATCATATAGTATCGCCTCCCGTTACTATCGTCAAGCACTGTTCGGGAAGTATACCACAAAATAGAACACTTGTTCTCTATTTGACCACTTTCCCACAGCGGGATCGTGGTCAAAAGTGACCACGATCCCGCTGTGGGCTAAGAGTCAGTTGATGAGCATCTCTTCGCCCCAGGGCATGAGTTCGGCGAGGTGGGTGACCTTGCCATTCGCGAAGGTCACTTTGAGACTGCGTCCAGCGGGAAGGTCCCAGCACCACGTTTCGACATCAGCGACAAGACGCACTTCCGGCTCGCCTAGTATGTCTTTGACTTGGGCAAAGGTCATGCCAGGACGCACCTGTTGTCGCCTGTCTACGACGGATTCTGGTGCCTTAGCTGGCGCTTTGCCATAGGAAGCCGTGCCGACCACCACCATCTCGCGCTCCTTTTCGAGACGGGTGGTAGTCACCTGCCGCGTCTGTGTGGGCTTGCCCCAATCGGTGTAGACCGTCAACGTGCAGGTCGCGGGGCCAAAGACGGTCTGCTGGTGGGACGCGTAATAATGCGCACGAATCAGGTAGTTGCCCTCTCGCGCCTTGCGGATCGAGTATTGCTCGGGACCATAGCCATCCGTGATGTCCTCGGAAACGCGGCCGCCGGATGACGTGAAGCGATGCCCGTAGTAGGCCTCCTCACCAGAGGGCTCCGTCACGTGGATGTCCACATCCGTCTCGTCCGCATCCCACGCCATGGTGATGCGCAAATCGCATGCCGGCACGCCCTCGAGGCCGTCGCCAAGCGACGGGATGTCCGGAGCGACGCGCCAGGTCTGGACATCCGCCCATGCACGCAGGACATTGTGCTCCTCCACCGCAAAGAGGCCCAAGGCCATCGCGCGCCTCCCCCAAGGTGTGAGCGCAAGCTTACGATAGAGCGCCGCGGCCTCTTCGGCGTACGCGCGCGCCGCATCTTCGTCGCCACGCGCAAAAGCTTCGCGGGCCATCTCGTCAAGCACAAGGGCCACGTCACGATGGCTCTGCGCATCCTCCCCACGCAGACGCAGAACGCGACGGAGAACGACGAGCGCTTGTTCGAGCCTCCCCGCTTCGCGCAGACGCCAAGCCATGACGCGAAGAAGCGCAGCGTCCTCAATCCGCAGCTCAGCCAGGTTCGTGAGCACGGAGACGCCGAATTCTTCGTCCCTGTGCTCGATGAACCAGCCCGCGCAGTCGAGGAAGAAGGCCGGTGACGTGCGCCAGGCGTCGCGTTGCTTGTGGTAGACCTCGTGCGCGGCCTCAGGCCCGTCCTTCAAGGCCTTGTCGAGTGCCTTGAGGTAGGGGGCGTTAGGCATCCATGCGCGTACCTGAACGCGCGCAGTCGAATCTGGGTGCTGGGAGGAATCGTTGCTCGAGGCGGCGTCGCGCATTGCGGACCCCGCCGCCAGCGGGATGGCGTCCACAATCGGGGCTGCACCGACCAGCGGGATGCCAGCCAAGGATCGCGAGGGCCCCGCATTGTCACGCCTCGACTGCACGCCCCTACTGAAAAGCCCGCTTGCGCGACGCCTCGGTGAAACGGCTTCTTCGGCGTCGAAGGCGGCAGGTGGCGCTGCCGCTTCCAGCTCGAATGCGTCGGACGGCATGAGTTCGTCCGTGGGCGATAGGCGGTGTTCGCTCGCCTGAGAAGACAAGAAGATGCCATCGTCCCTCAAAGGCACAGGGGAAGGCTGCAATCGCCCACCACACACAACGCAGAAGACCACGTCATCGGACAACTCCGCACCACAGTGCTGACAATACCTATGACCTGGCATGAACTTCGGAGCCGCCCAACGGTCGTTCTCCCACCAGCGCATGAGGTCGGCCCAATCGCGAACGAGCGCTGCACGATGGCTCGCCTTTCTTTCCTCCTCGGAAGTCACGCGCATCCTGCCTTTTTGCGCACGTTCCCACTCCGCATGCATGCGCTCCCAAGTCACGGGCGGCTCTATCTCGTGACGAAGCCACTGATCCAGCGTCTCCAACACGATGAGCGAGGTGACGGGCGACGCCACGCCAAAGCGTCGGCCCAGCGAGAGCAGCTCGTCCGCGCACTCTTCCGCACGAGGCGCAAGCAGGGATACGCGCTTGGCAGCCCACGCATGCGCGAGGACGCTCCCCTCCCGCGCGTCAGCATCGCGCAACACGATTGGATCTGCACCGCTTCCGAGGTTGATTCGCGCTTCGCTGCCCGTGAGTCGTCCCACGATTGCGCGCCGCTCACCGTCGACCAGCGACACGTCGCACACGTCGGCAAGACCTTCGGCACCAATCGCCCTGAGACCACTCGCACCACTGCGGGCAAGCGCCTGCGCAAGCTCATTTGCGTCCTTTGGGGCAAGCGCAATGTCATACGCAAGGCCACCGCATGCCTGGCGCAGGGACTCTATGTCGCGTTCTTGTTCGCAGACGATAGCCACGACATTGCACGACCTCGGCAGCTGGAAGGGCTCATCCGCCAGGGTGTCAAATCCGTCCGAGAAGAGCACAAATGCAGACGCAGCGCCGCCGCTGGCGAGGTCGGTCACGACACGCGCTAGCTCGACGAGGTTCGTGCCCCCGTCATAGCGCAGGGTGCGAATATGCGCAACGAGCTCATCGCCGCTCACAAACTCGAGCACTTCGCGCACGGTGTCGGCGAAAGTTACGAGGCGCAACGACTCGACCACAGGCTCAGCGCAATACGCGCGCACCAGCTCCAGCTCACGCTCGTGGTCGGCGCCGGCTCGCGATCCCGAGACATCCCACAGCACCGTGAGCGCACGTATTGGCGCCATGTCTTCCTTGGCCACCTCGGCTTCCATCGCGGACGCGCAGAACCAAGTCGTTCCCTCCGCATCACGCTCAAGCAAGGCAAACGAAGCCGGGAGCTCAGGCAGGGCAACTCGCACGCTCTCACGCGGCTCAACGTCGCGCTCCTCAACCTGAATCCGCCAGACGCCCCGGGCCTCGGTCATGCGCAGACCGCCCAGGCCGCTCACGACCGGCGCGGGGGCATCAAGCATGTCGACATCGATGTTTACGCTACGACGCGCAAGTCGCTCGGGAGGCATCGGTAGGTCAAGCGTCGTGGAACCGTCCCGCGCCATCAAAAGCGGCGCGACGTAGCTGAGCCGCACATGCCTCTCTCCACGTGCCGGCACGGGATAGACGCGCGTCCGGTAAACGTTGCCGCGCACCGCCTCCACGAGACCGGGATCCGCACCACGACGCTGCTCCGTCTCGAAGGCAACGCGAGCACGCTCACGTTCGACCACCACGCCATCCACCATCTGGCCATCAATATCGAGGCCATAGCCGCACACAACGGCACGATCCGGCATCGGCACGGCAAGCGCCGCGCTCTGAGGACGGCCGTTGGGATTATGTATCGCCATCGTCTGCGTGACCTCGGCAAAGAGGCCCGTCACGTGAACCTCAACATCCAAGCTGCTCACGCAACAAGGAGATTCGCTCCGTTCGATAGGGGTCACGTCCAGCCAATGCGAAAGCACGGGCTCAGGCCCGCGCCCACGCCTCGTCCATCTTCCAAATAACCCGTTCATACCCGCCCCTCTCGTTCGTCGCCAACGGCATGTATCTAAGGTATCACGATGCGGGGACACAAATGTAACCCGCGAGGGGACAATTGCGGCTTAGCGGTCGGCATTTGCTGGCAGTTAATGAAACCGGAGGAGGAATCTCTTAGTCTGAAGATGGATGCAGAATCGGCAAGGGATGACACATGGACCTGGTACGCCGAGTGACTCTGTCCGACGATCGGCGGACGCATACAGCAGAACGTTATCCAACCGGCAACTCCTTTCAACAACAACACCACGCTATAAGCGACATTCTGGTATGGTAGTTCGACATGTAACGAGTCGGGCTTTAACAAGGAAAGCGAGGTCATGAAATGCAAGAGGAACTGTCAGTCACCACACCGGGGGCCAGAATCAAGCCGGTCGGACTTGCCGGAATCATGCTCGTGATTGCCGTGCTCTCCGCCACGCTGTTGGGGGCGATATTTTCATCGCCAGACACATACAAGAGCGCATACGCGAAGCTTAACGAAAAGCGCAACAATGTGATTGCACTAACCGTCACGGCTACCGCCACCTCTTGCGCCCTGACTGCAGTACCCGACGACTTCGGTACGCCAGTCGCCAACCAGCTTATGGCTCTCGCTAAGGACTTCGCAATCGTCCTTGCCGTTATCGTGCTAGAAAAGTACCTGCTTACCATCTTTGGCCTCGCGTTTTTTCGACTTGTCATCCCCCTCTGCTGCTTGCTTGTTGCCGTAAGCGAATTCTTGAGTCCCGCAAATCCAAATAGGCGGATATACAAGCAAGCGGCACTCAAGTTCTTTACGCTCGGGCTCATACTCTTTTTGTCCACGCCGACGAGCGTGCTCGTTGCAGGCATGATTGACGATACGTATCAGGCCAGCATCGATGCCGTTAACGAACAAAAGTCAGAAATCGAGGATGGCGCAAAGGAGCAATCCGAGTCCAGCGAAACCGACTCAAAGACAAGCAAGAACAAAGAAGCGAGCAACCCACTTGAGTTCATTCAAAACGTCGGCAGCGACGTTGCGAATAACGTTGGCTCAGCGGTCGAAGGAGCGACCCACGCAGCAGCGGACATGGTGGAAACCGCAGGGAACATGGTCGGCAATATGATCGAACTGTTTGGCGTCATGATCGCTACGTCGGTCCTCATACCCATCATCTCTCCGATCGTCATGTACCTTGCGTTCAAGACGCTCTTTGGGCAGCAGCTCGCAGCCGCAACACAGCAGGTCGTGTTGCTTTCCGACCAGGCAAAGAAGCTGCACTCATCCATACACAAGCCGCGATCAGAGCGCGAACTTGCCGAGGCGACGGAATCGGAGGGGGATTCCGAGGAGGAATAGCCGCACGTACGCGGCATATCGCTAAACGTGGACCGAGCGCAGGCGGCGCATAAAGGATCGATTCCTTTATGCGCCGCCGCTTTGTCGCTATCGTCGTGCTAGCACGGGAGCACGTCACATGCCATTTCAGAGGGTTACCCGTATAGGTTGAGTTAGACTACGAATCTGGTTGTCTTCTTGCTCATCTAGACACGTATAAATGGTTGAGTTAGACTACAAATCATCATGCAATACGGTTGAGTTAGACACATCCAAGGAGACAGGCATGCTCGCTCGGAAAGCGTATGGAAGACTGCTCGACTGGAAGCACAAGGACGCCAACAAGGTCCTCTTGGTGGACGGCGCACGACAGGTGGGAAAGACGTTTCTCATCGAGCAGTTCGGCCGCGAGCAATTTGATGAGCTCCTAAAGATAGACTTCCTGAGGGACGAGTATGCACCTTACGTATCCCATGCTCACGACGCACGAGACCTAGTGGAAAGGCTATCCCTCTTGGCAGGGCATAAGGTGGAGCCCGGCAGGACGCTCGTCTTCTTCGACGAGGTGCAAGAGGCACAAAACCTCGTGACGCTCTCGAAGTACCTTGTGGAGGATGGGCGTTTCCGCCTTGTGATGTCTGGGTCGATGCTGGGGGTCGAGCTCCGCCACGTCAAATCTTTCCCAGTGGGCTTCCTACATGTCGAGACGTTGTTTCCCCTCGATTTCGAGGAGTTCTGCCGCAACCAAGGCATGACCGACTCGCTATGGGACCGCATGAGGACGCACTTTACGGAAGCGCGACCGCTGGAGAGCGCCCTGCATGATCGGCTCATGCGCTTTTTCAGGCTCTACATCGTGGTGGGAGGGATGCCTGCCGCCGTACAGACATACATAGAAACTGCGGGCGACCTAGGTGCCGTAAGAGACGTGCAGCGCGACCTCGTGCAGCTCTACCGAGCCGACATCTCCAAGTATGCGCGGGAACGGACGCTGCGGGTAATGGCCATCTTTGACGACATCCCCAGCCAACTCGACAAGGAGAACAAGCGCTTCGAGCTGAAATCCCTGCGCAAGAAAGCCACCTATGAGCGTTACGCAAACGACTTCCAGTGGCTTGTATCGTCACGCACAGCCCTAAAGACCGTAAACGTGAACGAACCAACAGCCATGCTTCGCCGCACCGAGGTGCCGAATCGGTTCAAGCTCTACCAGTCAGATACGGGCATGCTCGTGAGTAGGTATCCGCTCACCGTAGCGATGGCAGTCATCGCGGGCGAAAAGGACATCAACTGTGGCGCTGTTTACGAGAATGTGGTGGCACAGGAGCTTGCCTCGGCACGAATCGCGCTGCGCTACCACCGCCACAGTTCACGTGGCGAGGTGGATTTCATCGGCGAGACACCGAGTCGCGAGGTCGTACCACTTGAAGTGAAGTCCGGTAAAACGTACAAGCGTCACGTGGCGCTCAACAACCTTCTCTCTGTGGAGGAGTTCGGCGTGCAAAGCGCGTACGTGCTCTCTGAGGCAAACGTGAGCGTCGAGAACCGCGTGGCGGGCAAACCCGTTCGTTACGTGCCGCTGTACCTCATGCCTTTTGTGGCGGCAAGCTTGGTCTCGGAAGATATAGGCGCACAAGAGGAGCTCGCGCGCATGGGATTGGAAACGCAGAGCCTCCTCGTACCGCCGCCGGACCTGTCCGCGTTATAGGATATGCCCACAGTTTGCCCGAATACACTGCCCGAGGCGCTAGTCAACCAAGCCCGTCAGCAACGAAGCAGGGTTGTGAAGCGTTACGGCATGGGGTAGCAATAGCCGTCCGTGAGTTAATATGTAAGATTGCAACGTAGACCCCTAGCGTGGAAGATGGTACCACATGGAAGAGAGCGAAGCCCTTCTTGGCACGACGCCACCAGAATTCATGTTTTTCCCCATCGTCGGTGCGTTCATCGTCTTGGGTTGTACCGCATGGCACATCTATACGTCCCGTCGCGACGGCAAGCGCCTCGGCGTTGGTTCGCTCGTGTGGTCGGCATTCATCACGGCGGTGCTCATCATGCTCACGGTCTGGTGCTCGAACCAGCTCGTCGACGCCGAAGAGCTGTATTGGATTCAGGCTGTCGTGATACTCACAGCCACCGGCTCGCTCCTCACGCAACGAGAACGAATCTTTCGCAAGCTCGACGCGTGGGACGAGGCGGACCTCCTGCGCCGTGGCGTGGGACAGACAGCGCGCACCATTCGTGACGTGTGCCTCATCCTCGTGGGATCCGAGATGTCACGTCGCGCCCTCGAAGTTCCCTGGAACACCTCGATCGACAAGATAGCCCCCGCGCATGTGGCCATCGAGCTCACACTCATCGTTATCGTCGCGTTCATCACCTACTTCCTTTCGCAGCGCCGCGCAATCGGCCCAGCGATTGTCTTTACGACCTGCATCGCGGTCGGCATCATCGAGCACTTCATATTTGAGTTCCGGCGTGCTGCCATCCTGCCCATGGACGTCCTCGCCCTCACCACGGCAGCCGAGGTCGGCGACCAATATACCTATATTCTGAACACGGATGACATCCGCGCCCTCATTTACGGCGGCCTGGCCCTGCTGTGCGCGAGCTTCATCCGGCCAAATCGCATAACGAGCACGAAGCGCCTCGTGACCGACCTGTGCTTCAACCTGCCGCTCGCCCTGGCCTTTGCACTCGCGCTCAGCTGGTGGATCGCCGTGCCCAACTATCGCGAAGACTTCGGTCTGGAGATGAGCTACTGGAACACCGAGGGCAGCTACAAGAAGCAGGGTTTCTTGCCTTCGTTCATGCTCGCCATCGAGGACCTGCCCATCGAGGTGCCCACCAACTTCTCGGAGGAACAAGCACAAAAGGTAACGAAGGCTTACGCCGAGCAAGCCGAGACGCTCCCTGAGCGAGCTACACGCCGCGCGGAATCCACCAAGCAGTTCGAGGAGATCAAGCCTTCGATTGTCATCGTGATGAACGAGACCTTCGCGGACCTCTCGCGCCTCAACGAGCTCTCTTGCGGTTACCAAGGACCGCAGTTCTTCAAGAACGGACTTAACGATGCGCTGATGCGCGGTCAGCTCGGCATGTCAGTGTATGGCGCCGGTACCTGCAACAGCGAGTTCGAGTGCCTCACTTGCAACTCCCTCGCGTTCGTGGGGAATGGCAAGTATCCTTACCAGATGTTCAGCTTTGACGAGGTGCCCAACCTCGCGCGACAGCTATCCGAGGTCGGCTACAAGACCACGGCCATCCACCCCAACGACCAAGACAACTGGAATCGCCGCGTGATTTACGGCGACATGGGCTTCGACAAGTTCTACAACACGAACAACAGCTTCGAGGGTGCGCCGGGGCTCCACTCGGGCATCACCGACAAGGCCACCTACGAGAAGGTCATCGAGGTGCTCAAGTCAAGCGACGAACCGCAGTTCATCTTTGACGTGACGATGCAGAACCACGGCGGCTATACCGGCAATGACATCCCACCGGAGCGCATGCTCAACTACACATTCCCCGGCATTCCCGAGGACCCCACGCATCAGCTCAACGTGTACCTCTCGTGCATTCAGGCCTCCGACGAGGACCTCGAATGGTTCGTCGGACAGCTGCGCGAGCTGAATCGGCCCGTCGTGCTGGCGTTTTTTGGCGACCATCACCCCAGCTGCTCCAACGTGCCCAACGACATGTACTTCCCCGATGAGGAAGAGCTGCAGCATCAGGCGCGCGTATACCAGACTGACTACGTCATCTGGGCGAACTACGACGTCGCAGGTACCCTGCAGGAGGCGACCGTGGACGACTGCGGCGCCGACCTGCTCGGCACGCGCACGCTCGACCTTGCGGGCGCTCCGCTTGACGACTATCAGTCCGGACAGCTCGTCGTTCATCAGCGCCTGCAAAGCATCAGCGGCATTGGATACATGGGAACCGATGGCGTCTGGCACGTCCCAGGGACCTACCCGTCGCTCGACACCACCTATCGCGATGAGGCGATGATGGACTTCCTGCGCTTCGGCTCCAAGTTTGTGGACTGGGAGAAAGAGCTGGAGGAGCAGGCGAAGGCGTAGGAGCGTCGCAGCGTTTTGTTTCGTTTGGGGAAAGTTCATTGAGAGGACTGGCAATTCTCTAGCGTTTGTGTACAATCCCGAAAGCTTTTCTGTAGTACCCGAGTTGATTGGATGTGTCATGCGTAAGGTTAAGCAGTTTGACGGCAAGCGCCACGTGTACGACACGACGAAGTCCACCGAGCTGGGCACTCGTTCGTTCGGCGCGTACGGCGACCCCGCAGGCTACGAAGAGACCCTGTACCAGACTCGTCAGGGCTTCTATTTCGTCGCTGGCAAGGGCGGCGATCAGTCTCCATACGCGGCTGGCGAAGACGTACGTCCCCTTTCTGAGGACGAAGCAACCGCTTGGCAGGCATAGGCGACTGACCGTTTCACTAGTCCCCCCTCTCTCCTTGGACGAGGCGGGTGCGCGACCGTTTGGCTCGCGTGCTCGCCTCGCTCCTTTTTCTAGGTGGGGCCGGCGAATAGACAGGAGGTGTCGTAATGGACATCGAGGAAGTACGCGACTTCTTTGCGAAGGACCGCTATGCCACCGAGGCGTGCGGATGCGAAATCATCGAGGGGCAGCGCGGACACGCCGTGTGCGCCTTCGACATAGACGACAGGCACCGCAACGCAATGGGGGCGGTCATGGGCGGGGCGGTCTTTACGCTGGCCGACTTTGCCCTGGCCGTGGCCTCGAACGTGGATGGGGCACCATCCGTGTCGGTGAGCAACACGATTGAGTTCTTGTCGTCAACCCGTGGGTCGCGGCTCATCGCAACCTGCGACGTCGACAAGAGCGGACGCAGCATCTCTTTCTATACGACGATCGTGCGCGACGACCTAGGCATTGTGGTGGCGCGCATGTCTGCCACGTGCTATCAAGTCAACGCGCGGTAGCGGTGGGGTATACTAGTTAACCGCTCAAAAGACGCGAACCAAGGGGTGACATGGACACTACACACGAGGAAGAGCAGCGGCATCTGAGCGAGGTATACGCAACGATTTGTTCCCTGCACGACGAGCTGACCACGGAGCTAGAGGAGCGCCATGCCACGGCTGCACAGGACCTCAAGGACCTGAGCGACGAGCTGCGCCCCGACACGGCAGGCATCGAAGCCGACGAGACGATGGAGACGCTCGCGGCCATCGAGACGCTGAACGCCGTCATCGATGCGTACAACCAGCGGCATGACTTCGCCCTCGAGCGGCTGAGCCGCGTTCTCGTGCTCCTGCGTCAGCCCTACTTCGCCAAGGTGCGGCTCAAGATGCGGCCTGGACGACCTGCACGCGATGTCTACATCGGGGCCGTTGGTCTTACC
Source organism: uncultured Actinomycetes bacterium (assembly GCA_900318935.1). GTDB lineage: Bacteria > Actinomycetota > Coriobacteriia > Coriobacteriales > Atopobiaceae > RUG440. The sequence goes on along the minus strand of ONMP01000042.1, from coordinate 14,374 downwards.
GACCGCGACCGAACGCCACTCGTCGTGGACTGGCGCAGCCCTGTGGCGGAGACCTATTACAAGCAGGAGAATGGCCCCACGTCGTTCACCGTTGATGGACGCGTGAGAAACGTGGAGCTCGAGCTGCGGCGACAGTTCGACATCGAGCGCGACGTGCTCAAGATGTACTTCGACACCACCGTCGCCATCGAGGACTCGCTGCTGCTCGGCGCCCTCAAGCGGCACCATTCCGAGAAGCTTCAGGCCATCACCTCTACCATCCAGCGCGAGCAAAACGAGGTCGTGCGCCACGAGGACGTGAACGCGTTGCTCGTGAGCGGCGTCGCGGGAAGCGGCAAGACCTCTGTGATGCTGCAACGCGTGGCTTACCTCTTTTACCAGGAGCGCAAGAGCCTGCGACCTGACCAGGTGTACCTCTTTACGCCGAACGCGGTGTTTGGCCGCTACATCGACTCCGTGCTGCCGAGTCTGGGCGAGGCGAACCCGCAGGTATTGACTTGGCGAAGCTTCGTCGCGTCGCAGGGACTCGACAACCGCGATGCTGGGGCAAAGACCTCGGCTGAGACGCTGCGCGAACTCGAACGCGCCGTACCCGAGCTCGAGCTCGAGGCCGAAGACATGCGCGATGTGAAGCTCGACGGCATTGTGCTGCTTCGAGCCGCGCAGGCAAAGAGTGCGCTCGACAAGTTCGCGCAGTTCCCGATTGGGCCGCGCCGCCTTGCGCTCACCCGCGACGAGTTGCACGACCGCCTCGAGCGCAAGCTGGGACAGCTCGCCCGCAAGGACGAGTGGCAGGAAGAGATGCTCGGACTTGATGTGGACGAACAGGTGCAGGTCTTTGGTGAGACCGTTTCGCCGGAAGACGAGCGCGAGACGATCGAGCTTACGCGGCGCTACCTCGTGCATCGGCTCGCGGGGGCGCACGACCTCATCGACCAGCTCGCGTGGCTGCGCATCGATCGCGTTGGTTCACGGCTGCTTGGCGGACGTTCGCTCAATGCGTGCGAGTGGCTTTGGCTGCGTCTCTTGCTGACGGGCGAAGGCATTAAGGACGCGCGCTATGTGATGATCGACGAGGTGCAGGACTATTCGCCGGCCCAGCTCATGCTGCTCTCGCGTTACTTCGGGTGCGCGCACTTCCTGATGCTCGGCGACGAGCATCAGGCGATTCGCGAGGGAACGGCGTCGTGGGACGAGATGCGCGAGGTCTTCGCCGCGTCGCATGGCAGCGTGGAAGAGTGCTCACTGCGGACGAGCTATCGTTCGTCGCCCGAGATAACGGAGATGTTCAGCAGCCTGATGGGCGATGAAGAGCGCGGGACGCTGGCCTCGGTGCGAAGCGCGGGCGTGGTGCCCGTGGTTGAGGCAATCGAAGACACGGATGCATATCTCGCACGGCTCGCTGGCATCGTCGAGGAACAGCGCGGTCGCGCGGGCCTGTGTGCCATCGTGGTGGCTGACCCCCGTCGCGCCGTCTGGCTGGCAAAGAAGCTCGGTGACGTGCCGCTCGTGGGACGCGGCGACACCCTGCCCGTTTCGGGAGTCGTATTGCTCGACCTGTCGCTGGCCAAGGGGCTGGAGTTCGACCACGTCGTGGTGGCTGACGCGCAGGACTGGGTGTATGGGGATGACGAGCTTTCGCGCAGGCGGCTTTACACGGCGCTCTCGAGGGCGATGCACGAGGTGACGGTGCTCGCGCAGGGTCAGCTCACGCCACTGCTCGCGCCGTACCTCGCTGGGCGGGCGACCGCGTCGGGCGGGGCGACGGGCGGCGGAGCTTCTTCCACTGCCCAAGATGCGGGTGAGGTGGTCGCATGAATCTCCAACAGGCCATAGCGCACGCAAACGCTTTCGTGCTGCCGGCGTTTCTTGTCGACGACCAGTCGCGCACGGCCGAGCGCGAAAAGAACGAGGAGGCCATCGCGCTACTACGTGATGCGTGGATGGCCGCACCTTTGGGCGCGGAGCCTTTTTCGTTCAATCTGGTGCGGGCCTTGGCCGATCGCAACCGAGAGCTCTGCGACCTCATCGGCGAAGAAAGCCTTCGCGAGCTGCGGGGGACGAGTCTGGCCCAGCGCCTCTCAGATGACGACATCGTACGCTCGGCAGCGGCGCTGCAGCGACGCGACGCGGCCGAGGTGCGCCGCGCAGCGGGTCCGGGTCTGCGCGACATGGGCGTCGCCTACGTGCAGGCGCCAGTCATGGGCATGGTGGGCGGCGTGGACATCGAGACGACGAGCCGCTACCCCGATCGGGGCTATATCATCAACGTTGGGTTGGAGTTCGTGAAACTTGCGCCCAAAGGACGGGCCAAAGAGGGATATGCAACGTATTGCGGCATGCCCGAGCAATACGCGAAGACTGGCGTTCCGTTGGCAAACATCCATCACATTTCGTGGAAAGACTTGGCGGGGCGGCAGCCCTTCCGCACGAACGCCACTTTGCAAAAGGCGCTGCTCATGGCGCTTGAGGCGTTTCCATACATGGCGCACAACGCGGCCTTCGAAGACTCGTGGTTCATGCTGCAGCTCGATGGATATGCCGAGGCGCGCAAGGCCGGGCGCATCGTGGTAATCGACACGCGTGACATCTGTCGGCGCATCGACCCGGAAGTGCGCACACTCCCCCACGACTCGCATCCGGCTGCGCTGGAGACTTGGGCCAAGCGGCGCAAGACGCTCAAGGCAAACGAGAAGGAGCGGCATCTGGGGCTCGATGACGTGGACCTGATGTTTCGCACCGTTGAGGCGGAGTTTGCCGAGAGGAACATGTTTGCATGACGGTGGGCGGATAGGGTGTTGCGGCGGGATGACGTCCACGCGTGGCTAGCTGGGCTCGCCAGCTGGGCTTATCGAAGGCTTACCAATAAGACTTGACCGCTGCGAGGTATCGGTCCGTCAACAAGCCCATGCTGGGATCGTTGATGTGGATATAGACCATCCTGCCGTCAATCGAAAGGTACAGTCTCGTTTGCAGCGACTGGACATCCTTTGACGTGGACTCATCGAATTCGGTGTCCACCCAACTGGCCTTGTACCATACGTAGCCACCGAGATCAATCGGCTCGGTGCCAATTCCACCGTCAACGTCGAGAACCATGGTGGCGGGATCTTCACCATCCAAGTTTGGTGCATCGTGGATGTTCATCAGAGCAAGGCCAAGCGGGCCAAGGTCGGTGGCGTAACGAAAGTCGGGTTCTCCCGACATGTCTTTCTCGACGAAGTAAGCTGGTTGCACTACGCCCTTGGGCTCGATGCGGATGCCGAGGGCCTCGCTTTTGTACTTGCCGTCCTTCCACGTGCCCCACTCGCCTTCGAAGGGATTGGGGAAATCCTCGGGAACCTTGACAGCGGGCCACTTCTCGGCCTCGAGGGATGCGACGAGCGCGTTCCAGTCGACGGTGCCATCCTCCGCTATGTAACTGGAAAAATCGATGGTAGGAGCTTCCTCGTCTGCGTCGGCGGCTTTGGCCTCATGCTCTGACGACTTCTCGGCGTCGGTGTCCTTGGACTTGGCCTTCTCCTTGGGGCTGGACGACTTGGCGGGGGTGTCACTATCGGCGGTCTTATGGTCCTTGGCAGACTTGGCACCTTTGTCGCCCTTGGCGGGCTTGCTGTCCCCGGCGCCATCAGCGGTTCCGGCACGGACGTGGCGGCGT
>ONMP01000042.1:0-10665 GCA_900318935.1 uncultured Actinomycetes bacterium | reverse complement strand
GTCGACGAGTCTTTGGCGTCGGATTTCGCCTCATCGCCCTCCCCCTGCGAAGATACCTCTTCGGCGGACGATGGGTTGCCAGAGACGACATCCGATATGGAGGGAAATACCAGTGAGGACGATGCGGAGGTGAACCATTCGAGGGCAGGCGGAACCGTTGCACACACAAGCACGATCACAAGGCATACTGCCGCTCCTCTACCAGCACTTTTTGCAGATTTCGGCCTACTGCCTTTCCAAGCGAGACTGAGGATGAGGCCAATAGGCGGCAACAGAAAACCAAGGGCCGCCCAGGCAAAACCGCCCCTATCCACTGGAGTCGGCTCCGAAGAGAATGGCCTATGGCGAGATCGCACACTGGTGGCTATTACCGGGACTGGCGGACTCAGGGAAGCCTCTGCATCGTCCTCGTTTTGCGAAAGAGGCTCCTTCTCGAACGAATCTAACCGCTCGCCGCACTCAGGACAGGTAGTTGCACCGTCCTCAACCGCCGTACCGCACTTTTTGCACACCGTCATGCTAGTTTCCCTTCGCCAAAATGGCGATTTGCCACTTTTGTCCCCACAATGGTACCGCAATGGAGCTCATAGCTTGGCAAAGGCAGTGGACAAGTTACTGTTTTACACCCGCGGCGTGCCGTTTGTGCTGTTTGGGGATTCACCCCCGTCGACATATGCTTAAAAGGGAGAATCCCAAAGCGGCACACATCCCCGAACAGCGCACCCGATGCAGATTTGCAGGGACAGGGTGTGTTAGCGACGCGGACAATGCGGCTGGTAATGACTCACATCATAATTAGTGACACTTTGGTTTTCTGAATTTGGCAAAATGCCTGTTGACGGAAACTTTTCAGTTTCAAATGTACACTGGCTATTTTACACAGTGCGCATTTTAACCTGAAAACAGTCTGTTATCTGGGGTTTTGTCGTCTCCATAAAACCAAAGTGTCACTAATGATTCGCAACACCTCAGAGAGAGCGCCAATCACGCGGCGATGGTTGATAGATTTGACGGCGTGGGAGGCATTTCCGGACTGTCAACCACAAACAAGTCGCGGGAAGCAACTCCTTGCAGCGATTTGGCGCACAAATCAGTATGCTGACCGAGCGAAGTGCTCGTCACTTGGCCCCGCGCTCGCGACGAACGGCATGTTCGTGCGTAGAACAGCATGCCGAATGCGCAGAAAAACTCGTCGGAGAGTCCCGTGCTCGCGACAACGGTGAGTTAGCCGTAGGACGGCATACTGAAGTGGCTTTTCCGCTCGGAAGAGTTGTACCATAGTAGACGTGAGCGTCAGGGAATCGCTGAAAGGACAGTTGAGGAATGCTGAGTCGTCTCATCTGCATGCTGGTAGGATACGCATGCGGTTGCATCCTATTCTCGGATATCGTGGCACGAGCGCTTTCGGGACGATCCGCGTTTGAGCTGGGCGACGGTAACCCCGGTATGGCAAACGTTGGTCATATACTCGGGACAAAAGCCGCCATCCTCGCGCTTCTGGGTGACATCCTCAAGACCGTGGCGGCTGTCGTTTTTACGCGCACACTATTTCCCGACCTTGGTGTCGCTGCGACCGGCTGGGCAGGACTTGGTGCCACCCTCGGACACGATTTCCCTTTCTGGCACGGTTTCAAGGGCGGCAAAGGAGTCACGACCATCGCCTCGACGATTATCCTCATGCATCCATTATGGGGCATTCTCGCAGGTATCGTGGGTGTCGCGTCCATCTTTGTGACGGGTTACCTTAGCGTAGCGGCGCTCATTGCCATGGGTTTCTATGTGGTGGTCATGTTCGTGATTGGGCCACTCGAGGTTGCGCTGCTGAGCGTCATCTTTATGGCGCTGCAGGTCTATGGCCACTGGAGCAAGCTCGTGGGAATCGCCAACGGCACAACAAAACGCGCCGGTCTGGCAGACAAGTTCCGGCGCAAGAGATAGGCTGAGATAGGCAACAGGGACAGCACGGCAGAGTCCGGCTCGAAGGACCGCCAGTCCGGGCGCGCACCCGAATCAGGCGCAGTCAAATGCGCGGACGCACGAAAGGTAAACCCCTTTCGTGCGTCCGCGTTAATTAATGATTTGACGTTTCTCGGCAGACACAACAGACAGGCACGGAGGCGACATGCCTCTACGAGCATAGCTCGTGGGCAACCTCGATAATGTGAGCAGCATTGAGCCGGAAATGATCGAGCAGCGCCGCGCCAGGACCGGAGGTACCAAAGACGTCCGGCAAACCAATTCGGCGCACCGGCACGGGACAACGCTCACTCAGGACCTCGGCAACAGCTGTGCCAAGACCCCCAACGATGCTGCCTTCCTCAATGGTGATAACCTTACCGGTCTTCTGCGCGCACGCGACGAGCAAATCGGCGTCTATCGGCTTGATGGTGGACATGTTGACCACCTGAGCAGCAATGCCCTCCTCGGCAAGCTTATCCGCCGCCTCGAGCGCACGTGGCACCATCATGCCGCATGCGACCACCGTCACATCGCCGCCCTCACGCAGCACCTCCCCCTTACCGAGGGTGAACTCGAAGTTATCAGCGTCGTGGATGGTGGGACTGGCAAGACGCGCAACACGCAGGTATGCGGGGCCATCGTGCTCAGCAAGCGCAAGTGTCGCTGCATACGCCTCCACGTCATCGGCCGGCACGACCACAGTCATGTGAGGCAGCGACCGCATGATGGCAATGTCTTCCACTGCTTGATGCGAACTGCCGTCTTCGCCGCAGCTCGGTCCCGCATGGCTGCCCACGACCTTGACGTTGAGGTAAGCGTTACACACCGAGTTGCGAATCTGTTCGAATGCCCGACCTGTCACAAAGACCGAGAACGACGAAGCAAAGGGAATCTTTCCACAGGTGGCAAGGCCAGCCGCCGTCCCAATCATGTCAGCTTCCGCGATTCCCATGTCAAAGAACCGCTCGGGGTACGCGTTGCCAAACATTGCGGACTTAGTGGAGCCGGCAAGATCGGCATCGAGGGCTACCACGTCCGGATTCGTACGTCCAAGCTCTTTGAGTGCCGCGCCGTACGCCTCGCGAGTTGCAGAGTTCATCTTTGTCCCTCCTTGCGCCTAGCGGGCGCACATCTCGGCCACGGCGGCCTCGGCTTGTTCGGGCGTGGGGGCAACCCCATGCCAATCGACCTCGTTTTCCATGAAAGAGACGCCCTTGCCCTTGACGGTCTCGCACACGATGACGGTAGGCTTGCCCGTGTAGGCCTTCGCCTGGGCAATGGCATCGTCGATCTGATCGAAATCGTGGCCGTCGATGGAGAGGACGTGCCAGCCGAACGCAGCGAACTTCTCACCGATGGGCTTGACGCTCATGACCTGATCGTTCGTTCCGTCGATCTGAAGTCCGTTATGGTCCACGAACGCGATGACATGATCAAGCCCGTAGTGCGCAGCGCTCATTGCGGCTTCCCAGACCTGACCCTCCTGCAGTTCGCCGTCGCCCATGATGCAGTACACGTAATAGTCACGCTTGTCAATGCGACCCGCGAGCGCCATGCCATTGGCGACGGAGAGACCCTGGCCAAGCGAGCCGGTGCTCATATCAACACCGGGGGTGGAACTCATGCAGGGATGGCCCTGTAGATGCGACCCAATCTTGCGGATAGTGATGAGGTCGTCTTCGGGGAAGTAACCGCGCAACGCCAACGCAGCGTAGAGCGCCGGTGCCGCATGACCCTTGCAGAGCACGAAGCGGTCGCGGTCCTCCCATCTCGGATTCTGCGAATCGATACGCATGTGCTTAAAATAGAGGCTGGCAATGATGTCGGTGGCCGAAAGAGATCCACCAGGGTGGCCCGAACCGGCGGCTGCGAGCATGCGCACGATGTGGATGCGCATTTGCTGGGCAAAGCCCATGAGGTCGTCTTGCATGCCGTTGCACTCCTTTGTTTTGCGGGCATTTTGACGCAAACTATTATCCTCCAAACGGGGGCAAAATGTCCTGTGAATGGCAAAGAAAAGTTAAGACCGTGAAGGCTTGTGGAACGTTTTCTTCGACGCTGGCCAAACATGAGGAAGCCGCCAAGATCTTGCTCCCTTGGCGGCTTCCTGATTCTGAGATGTCCCTTCCCCTCAGCGAGGGGAAGGTTCAAGCTTTACTTCCTGCGCCTGCGCCAGACGCCGAAGCCAATCGCAGCAACTCCGATGACAACAGCCACAATCGCAATCGTGAAGCTCGTGGTGTCGCCCGTCTTGGGCACGCTGGTCTTCGTCGTGGTACCCGTGCTCGAGACCGGGGTCGGGGTAGAACTCGTGACCGTCCTCGTCGTGGTCTCAGAAGCCTGAGTATCCGTCTTTGGCGTTTCGGTCTTCGTGGTCTCGGTGGGTTTGTAGGCGTTCGTAATCGTGTAGCCCTTCTCGGCGCTACCGGAGCGTGTGACCTTGAAGCCGTATTCGGCACCCTCGACGTTGGCCTCAGTCACGGTGTACGCATCGATCTCATCAACCGGGATGCCGATGAACTTGCCGTTGGGCTTGTCAGCGGTCAGCGTGATGGTGATACGCGGAGACATGCGCTCGCCGTCCTTGAGGAGCTCGAAGACGACCTTGGCGTCCTTGGGCCAATCCATAACGTTGCCGTCCGCATCCTTCCAGGTCTTGGCTGCTTCGATCTCGGTCGTCGGCACATCCGAAGGCGGAAGTTTGTTCGTGATGAGGTAGCCGGCCTCAGCGTCTCCGCTTATGACCGTCGTGACGTCAGAGGTGCCGCCCTTAACCTCCGCCTCAATGACACCGTATGTGGTGTCATCCTCGACGGGCAGCTCTTCGAAGCTGCCAGAAGGCTCATCGGCAGTCAGCTCGATCGTTTGGCCTGTGGGCTCGCCATTCTTCGTGAGCTCTGCCACGACGGTCACGCCCTCAGGCCACTCGGCGTCGGTGCCATCCGCGTTCGCCCACTGCTTGTGAACGTCAACCTGCGTGGTAGGCGTATCGGGGATGCGCTCGAGCGTGTTCGTGATTTCGAATCCGTCATCAGTTGTTGCGACTGTCGACGTGTAGCCAGCAGGCACGCCCGTGACGCTGGTCTCTGTGACTTCGTAGGTAACGCCATCCTCGACTGCCAGGCCCTTGAATTCGCCCGAGGTCGTCTCGGCGTCGAGCGTGAGCGTGAGCGCGGGATCCATCGACTCGCCGTTGCGCAGCAGCTCGACTGTCACGACGGCACCCTCAGGCCACGCGAGCTCGTTGCCCTCGCTGTCGTGCCAAATCTTGTGTACGTGGACCTCGGTCGTCTCTGGGGTGGGTACCGGTATCGTGTTGGTAATTGTGTAGCCACTCTCGGCATCGCCCGTTACGGTGGTCTGCCAATCCTCGGAGAAGCCCTCGACGCTCAGCTCGCTGATGCCATAGCTGATGTCCGGACCGACCTCGAGGTCTTCGAAGCTGGCCTCAGGCTGGTCGGCCGTGAGCTCGATGGTGCGCCCTGTCGCCTCACCATTCCTGGTGAGTTCGACGACAACCTTGGCATCCTCCGGCCACTCGACCGCGCTGCCATCATCGTGCTGCCAGAGCTTCTGCACCTTGACCTCGGTGGTCTTGGGCGTGATGGTCGTTTGCGGCGTGGTTCCACCGTGCGTAGGTGTTGGCGGCTCCTCGCCAGGCATGTACATGGTATCCCAGAGGTTGTAGAGGGCAGTGTTGACGATGTCGCCACGCTCCGCGAGCTCTTCGCTGAGCTTCGCCTTGAAGCTCACCTTGATCCAGTGTCCGTGCAGCTCGCTCACGTTGTAGATGTCGACCCAGAGCTGTTGGCCATCGATCGAAATCTCCACGTCATCGCGGTTAATCGGCGTGCCCTGCGCGCTCTGAATGGTGCCGTACGCCTCGTGGTCGTTGAACACGCCGATGTCCTCGACCTGAATCTCGTCGGGAGTGCTTGCGAACTGGAGGCTCGCGCTCATCGTGTCTTCGATCTCCAGCCACTCAGCGTCATCGGTGACGAGCGCCACGATCTCGTAGGTAAGCTCGGTCGAGGCATCAACGTTGTCAAGGTGCGTTCCGCCGTTGACGTACTTCTCGATCTCGGGACCATAGACGTTGTTGACTGTCGGGACGTTCGCGCTGTAGGTCCGTCCGTCGTTGCTGTAGCTAACCGTCGTGTTGAGCCTCGAGCCACTCGCCTGACGCGTCACCTCGACGCGTACGTGGCGCGGCGTGGTGTCATAGGTCATGAGGTCGGTCGTGCCGGCGGTCTCGGTGATGGTGTACTCATAGGTTCCGGGTTCGACGTAGCTGATCTCGCCGAAGGTGCCCGTCTGGCCATCGCGAATCTGTATCACGTCATCCGAAATCACGTCACTCGTCGCAGGATCTGCCTTTGCGAGCGTGAACTCGAACTCCTCGGACTTGTCCCAGCCGTCCTCGCCGAGCACCCGCTTCGCCACGGAGATGGTAGCGGTGCCGCTGAGCGAGGAGTCAACCACGAGCAGCGTGCCGTCGGACGCCGTGGCACCCGTGCTCGTAACCTTGCCCGCGCTGTCAATCGTGAACTTCGCGTCCGCGGCAATGCCGTAGCCCTGAGGCGCCTCGACCTCGTGCAGCGTGTAGACGACGCCCACGGTCAGGCCCTCGATGACGTGCCTCTCCGTCGTGCTCGTCCAATCATCGATCACGTTGCCGCTCGCATCGAGCACCTGGAGACGTGCGCCGGCAAGCGGAGCACCGCCAAGCTCGACCTTGCTGACGCGCACCACGGTCTTCTCGTCCTGCACCGTGAGCGTGCCGTCCTCGAACTCCGGACGAATCACGAGGTTGTACAGCCATGTCCAGATGGCGTTGCCCTGGTCGTACGTGATGCTCTGGATGCCGTCGCGCTCGACGGTCACGATGTATGAGGCGTCGTTGACGGTGTAGCCCGCTGGCGCCTTTGTCTCCTGGAGCGTCCAAGTTCCCGTGGTCGTGAACTGGATGGTTGCCGTGCCATCGCTGCCAGTGACGTAGTCCGTGGTGGCACCGCCCGCGCCGATGAGCGTGAAGGTCGCGCCTTCGAGCGCCGTACCGTTCTCGTCGACCTTGCGAACCACAAGCTCAACGGGTTCCTCGGTCTCTTTGTGGTCTTCGATGGTGTTCGTGATGTCGTAATTCTCAGCAGCCGTGCCACCAGTCGTGGTGTAGCCGTCGACCTTGTCTTCGGTTACCGCGTAGGTGATAGCGTCGCCGTTGGCATCGTACTTGGCGAGGTTGGCGAACTCATATGTCCACGCACCGTTCGCATCGGGCTCGACCACCGCAGAGTCGGTCGTCTCGCCGTTGGTCGTCAGATGCACCGTAATGGAGCTGGGACGCGTGGCGCTTGCCTTGCTCTCGTCATCAACCCACGTCTTCTTTCCGTCAACGTCAACGGTCGGCATGTGCTTGTTTGTAATCGTCGAGCCGCTCTCAACAGGCTCCGTCACATCGGACTCGTAGCCTTCGATGGCATCCTCGGTTACGCGGTAGCTGACCTTTGCGCTGCCGTTGTACGCCGGCAGGCCGGTCCAGGTTGCACTGTAGGTGTTGTCGTGGTTGTCGCTCACCGTCAGGTTGCTGGCGTAGGTTGCCGTGACGTCTTCGCCATCCGCAAGCAGGTGCAGCGAACGAGCGAAGTCATCGGCGCTCGGGCGCAGGCCGTCCTCGTTGGAGAAGTCCTCCCAAGCCTTGGTGACGTTGACCTCGGTCAGCTCGTATTCATTGACGAAGACAAGCTCTTCGGGCGTTGCGCTCGCGGTCGCCGCCATCTCGCCGGTAGCGGGGTCGTACGTGACCGTAACCTGTACCTGCTTCTCGAGCGTATCGTAAGAGATGCCGTCGGCGATCGTCTTGCCATCGACAACCTCAGCGCTCGCAGGCACAAGCTCGCGAATCACGTAGTCGTGGGTCACCTGCGTGAGGTAGCCACCGTCGGTCTTGAGGTCTGCCAGTCCGTACGTGAGCTCGTTGAAGCGAACCTTGCCGTCCTCGTCATTGGTCGCCTCGTCGATGGCCACGCCGTCGGCAAGAAGCTCGAATGTGAAGTCGTCCGCATTGAGTGCCTTGTTGGACAGCTGCTTAGTTGCGCCAAGCTCGATAGTTGCCTTTGCGGTGTAGGTGTTGGTGAAGTCGAGTGCATCAGCGTTGTCGCTGACGATGACGTCGAGCGTTCCGTCGCCATTGTCGGAGATCGTGACATCCACGACGTGGGTGTTGGTGTCATTCCGAATCTCTTCGAATTCGCTCTCCTGCTCGGTCACGAGGTAGTGGAAGGTGCGGCTCTCGAGCAGCGCGCCATCCTCGACGAGGTCGTTGATAGAGTAGGAGATCGTCGGGTAGTCGATGCGACCGGTGGCTGCGTCGCTGTTGACGGTCCGCTTGAATCCGCCATCCACGGCCTGGCCGTTCTCGTCGATCTCGGTAACGTCAAACAGGAAGACGTATCCATCCGTGCCCTCAAGGCCCTCGATGAACTTGGTGCCTTCGAAGGTCACCTCACCCGTTGCCGCGTAAGCGTTCACGAAGTCGAGGTTCTTGGAGATGTCCGGCACGATGACATCGAGCGTGCCATCGCCCTTGTCAACGACGCTCACGGTGAGCTCGTAGGTCTTCTGCGAGTTCGTTACGCCGTCCTTGTCGTAGGCAGCCTCGCTGACCACGTACGTGTGGAAGCCGGTGTCGTCGCGCTCGGCATTCTTGACATACTCGATGGTGTCGTAGGAGATGTTTCCTTGCTCGTCGCTTGTGCCCGTAGCGACAACCTCGTCGCCCTCGCGCACCTCGAACGTGAAGGTCTCGCCCGCCTTGATGGCGCGCTTGTCAATGGTCTTGGTGCCGCCGAAGGTGACATACCCGGTGGCCTCGTAGGTGTTCGTGAAGCTCAGGTTCTGCGCATCGCCCGTGACCTCGGCCCTGAGGGAACCGTCGCCGTTGTCGACGACGTTGACCGAGAGGGTCTGCTTCTCAGCGGACATACTGACACCGCTCGCCGAAGTCGCAACCTCGCTGACCTCGTAGGTATGCGCGCCACGGTCGTCAATGCCAGCAGCCGCGTCGTAGACGTAGCTTATGGGCTCGTACGGGATGGGCAAGCTTGAAGCGGACTGCAGCGCGTCGAGCGTCACGGTCTGAATCGTTGTGCTCGTTCCGTCGTCGGCAAGCTCGTTCACCTGGAAGGTGAAGCTGTCGCCTTCGCGGATGTCACGCTTGTCGATGCGCTTGGTTCCCGCGAGGGTCAGCGTGCCCTCGGCGGCGTAGGTGTTCGTGAAGACGATCGGCTGCTCGTCGGTGCTGCTCATGACCTTGAGCGTGCCGTCGCCGTTGTCGGCTACCGTCACGGTCACGGTCTTGGCGGAGTCGTTGGCGACGCCCGCGACCTCGCCGGTCTCGGTGATCGTGTAGGTGTAGGTCTTGCCGGCGTCGGCCAGCGCGTAGGCGATGGGCCCGAACGCGAAGCTCGCGTCCTCGGAGGCGTCGATGGTGACCTTGTCCTGCGCGGGCATCGGGGTGCCCTCGTCGGCGGTGACGGTGAAGGTCCACTCGTCGCCCTGCTGGAAGTCGCGGCCGGAGAGAACCTTCGTGCCGGAGATGGTGGTCTCGCCCTCGGCCTCGTAGACGTTCGCGAAGGTGACGGGCTGCTCGTCGGCGCTGTTCGTGACCTTGAGCGTGCCGTCGCCGTTGTCCTCGACCTTGACGGTCACGGTCTTGGTGGAGTCGTTGGTGACGCCCGCGACCTCGCCGGTCTCGGTGATCGTGTAGGTGTAGGTCTTGCCGGCGTCGGAAATCGTGTAGGCGATGGTGCCGAAGTCTACGGTGGCCGCGCTGCCAGACTCGGGCGTGATGGTGACGCCCTGCGTGGCCGGCATCGGTGCACCGTCATCGGCGGTGACCACGAAGGTCCACTTGTCGCCTTCCTGGAAGGTGCGGCCGGTGATTGTCTTGGTGGCGGAGAGCGTCGTCTCGCCCGTCGCGTTGTAGGTGTTCACGAACTCGACCGGCTTCTCGTCGGCGCTGTTCGTGACCTTGAGCGTGCCGTCGCCGTTGTCGTTTACCGTCACGGTCACGGTCTTGACCGTGTCGTTCGTGACGCCGGCCACGGTGCCGGTCTCGGTGATCGTGTAGGTGTAGGTCTTGCCGGCGTCGGCCTCGGTGAAGGCGACCTTGCCGAAGTCGATGGCGGCTTCGCTGCCGGACTCGGGGGCGATGGTGACGCTCGTCTTGGCCGGCATCGGGGTGCCCTCGTCTGCGGTGACGGTGAAGGTCCACTCGTCGCCCTGCTGGAAGGTGCGGCCGACGATGGACTTGGTGGCGGAGAGCGTCGTCTCGGCCCCAGCCTCGTAGACGTTCGCGAAGACGAGCGGGGTCTCGGACGTGGAGCTCGTGACCTTGATCGTGCCGTCGCCGCCGTCCTCGACCTCGACGGTCACGGTCTTCGCGGCGTCGTTGGTGACGCCCGCGACCTCGCCGGTCTCGGTGACGGTGTAGGTATAGGTCTTGCCGGCGTCGGCCTCGGTGTAGGAGATCTTTCCGAAGTCCACGTCTGCGGAGCTGCCGGACTCAGGAGCGATGGTGACCTCGGTCTTCTCAGGCATCTGGGTGCCCTCTTCGGCGGTGACGGTGAAGGTCCACTTATCGCCCGCCTTGAACTCGCGGCCGGTGATGGTCTTTGCGCCCTTGAGGGTGGTCTCACCCTCAGACTC
>ONMP01000046.1 GCA_900318935.1 uncultured Actinomycetes bacterium | reverse complement strand
TGACCAACCCAGCCAAACCCTTGAATCCAGAACCCAAGAGAAGCGCCACGGGACGGCTAGGCAGAACCAGCGGAATGCTTGGCGAGGATAGCTCCTCCCGAAGCGTCATGCCAGCCATGCGTACCCCTCTCTATGCGCTCGCCTCAGGCCACGAGGGAACTCAGCTCCACCGGGACGTTGGAGAGCAGGCCATTGACGTAGTTTGTCCACTCGGTGGAAACCTGCTGCTGCACCTGTGAATACTGCGAGTAAGCAACAAAGTAGGCCGCTTGTGCCGCAGAATACGTTGCCGCCTCGTTGGAAATCGTGTAGTTCTTGAGCTGCTCGCGATACGGACCGTCTTCGCGCGCCCAAGTATTTGCGTTGGCATCCCACTCGTCGCCCACAAGTCCCATGATGTAGGTCGCGTAGAGTTGTGAGGGCTCGTCTTCCTTGCCCGCCTCGGCAGTCGTGGGAGCCACAGGCTCGGCGACGGACGGTGTGGTGACCACTTGGCTGCGCAGCTTGCCGAGCAAGGCCGAGCGCAACATGAGCTGCTGGACCTGATTCGTGTCCATGTTGTACCCAGCGGCAATCTGTGTGTAGTCATCCGTACCTAACGTGTCGCGCGCGTATGCTTTGGCATCCTCCTCGGTTGCCGTGATGCCGCGCGCTTCGGCATCGGCCTCAAGCACGTGATTGCGCGCAATGGAGAGGACCGTGTCTACGCTCGGCACATCATAGGTACCATCGCTGTTTCGCGCCGCCTCGAGCGTCGTAGACTCTAGGATGGCGTCGCGAATCGTCACGGGAATGCGCTCCCCATCAAAGGTGTACGTCCCGAGGACATTGTCGAGTTCGTCCTCACCCACCGATATCCGACCCGCAAGTTCTGCCTTCGCCTGTCGTCCAGGCAGCATCGGTGATACCAACATCCCTAGAACCACACCAAGCAACAAGGCCGCAATCGCCACGATGAAAAACGGCACAACGCTGCGCCGTGGCTTCTTCGCCTGCCTTTCGGGACGGGCCCATGTCCGAGCATCGTCACGCGCCCAACGTCGTGGATTGAGACGCGGCCGCGAACTGTCCTGCTGCTCTGGCTCGGATTCGGTTTCTGGCTCTGGTTCGGACTCCGGGTTGGGCAGTGTCTGAGACTCGTAGCGCGAGCGAGATTCGCGCCACGCCGGAGGCTGTGCCTCGGGTGACAGTTCTGAGTCGTCATTGATCCATTCGCTGTCCTCAGCCTCAGATTGGTCCTGAGGTGCGAGCGACTCCGTTGCTTCCTCCTCGGGCTGTTCCATGCTCTCGTATGTCTCGTCGGCCATATAACCACCTACGCCTTTCGCAACGTCGAGACGATCTCGGCGGAGTACGCGCGATAAAAGCCCGCACCGCTCTTTGCGTCGAACGACATGCGCTCCGCCAAAGCCTCCCCCACCTCAGGCGCTATTTCACCGCGCGCGAATTCACGAAGGCATATCAGCATCTCGCGATACTCCGGGTCGCCATGATAGCACTGCAGGGCCTCACGCATGAGCGGCCATGCACGAAGAGACTCCTCATGCCCAAGTGACCCGTAACGTGACAAGAATCTGAAAGCCGAAAGATGCGCGGCTGCGGAAACCTCGTCAAAGAGCGCCTCTTCTGCACCCTCGAAAGCCTCATGCGCACAGGTCGGATCGACGAGCACGACCTCCGAGAGAGCATCGAGGCACTCCCAACGAGTCTGTGCCTCGGGAAGTTCCAAAGCCCGCACGAGTGCGTCGGCAACCTCAGCCATCGACTCGCGATTCGCGCGCGCCATGGCAGAAAGCTCGTGTGACGCCTCTTGGCGCTTCAGACGGCTGCGACTTGCAAGCAATGCCACAAGCTCATCGCGACGCACAAAATCTGGGTTCTGGTCCTGAGACATCTTTCTCCTTCCTACTAGTCCGCACCGAGTCCGCGTACCTTGCGGGCTAGTTTATCCGTAAGCGAGAGTTTTTCACGCCTGTCGCTACCCCAAAAGACGAGAGCGACCATTCCGGGGCCTACATGGCTACCCAGAATCGGCGAAACCTGGCTGCGGATGATGGTTACGTCGGCACACCCTTCCTGCTTGCGCACCTCGCGCTCGATCCAATCGGCATCCTTCTCGGCATCGGTGGAGACAATCGCAAGGGGAAGCGAGGTGTCATGCGCATAGTTGTCCTTGAAGTCTTGAATGATAGCACGAAGCGCCTTCTTGCGACCGCGACACATGCCGCGCAACGTAAGCGCACCGTTGGTGTCGTAGGAGAGCTCTGGCTTGATGTTGAGCTTACCGCCCACAGTGGCTGCTGCGGGAGGGATGCGACCACCTGCGGCAAGTGCCGCGAATCCATCGAGCGTGAAGTATCCGTGGATGAAATAGCGGGCTTCGCGTGCCCACTCGTATACCTCGCGTGCGGTAAGACCACGCGTCGCCTGACGCATGACCTCGATGGCGAGCAACTCGCCTGCAGCCGAGTCACAACGACAGTCAAGCACATAGAGCTCAAAGCCCGGATGCGCCGCACGCACCATCTCAGCCGCCTGGCGAGCGTTGTGAATCGACGAGGAGAGGCCTGCCGTAATACCCAGATAGATCGTAGGGATTCCGTCGGCTGCTGCGCGCTCAAAGACCTCGGCATACTCACCAGGGCTGATGGCGTGGGTGGTGTAATGCAGGTCGGGGTTCTTGCGCAAGGTCTCGTAGAACTCGTGTGGGTCACTGTGTTGCCACAGGTCGTCCTGCACCTCGCCCTCGGGAGTGACGTAGGTAAAGGGGATCACCTCGATGCCGAGACGGTGGACGACCGCCGGGGCATAGTCGGCGCTCGAGTCCGCGATGATCTGGCAGGTACGACGCTGACGAAACGCGCGTCCTACCCTCACCACGTCCTCAAGGCTCGGCGCCTCGTCGGTCGTCTGGATGTCCATCGCTTGGCTATCGCTTGAACCTTGGGATTCTTCGCTTGGAAAGTTACTGCTCATCCGCTTCCTCAATCTTGGGCTTGATGATACCGTAGCCACCATTCTTGCGACGATATACCACGTTGACCAGCCCCGTAACAGAATCCTCAAACACATAGAAGTCGTGACCAATGAGGTCAGTCTGCACGAGAGCTTCCTCAACGGTCATGGGCGTGAGCTCGATGAGTTTCTCGCGAACGAGCTCGTCATCTTCCTCGACGGGCTCGGGCTCGGCGACGATGAGATCGGAGAGATCAGCCATCGGCTCTGGCGCGCGATCATGGCGCTTCGAGTGCTTGGAACGCTGACGACGATCTACAACGCGAGTCTTGTACTTGCGGAGCTTGCGGCTGACCTTGTCGGCCGCCTCGTCGATAGCCGTCTCGAGATCGGGGCCGGCCGCATCGACACGGACAACGTTGTCGCGAACAAAGACGGTGACCTCGCAGCTGCTGCGATCCTTGCCGGCGCGGCGCTGGTCGGCGCGCAGAACCACGTCGCATTCCATGGGCTTGATGTCGAACACCTTGAGGGCGTTGCCGATCTTTGTCTCAACCTGATCCCTGAGGGCATCGGAGATTGCGACCTTACGTCCTGAGATCTTGATGTCTACCATCTGTGCCTCCTTGCCTAGTGCCTTGTACCTTCGCTGCGACCGAAGCCGCATGATGCCATTCGATGGGCCCGTGCGATGACTTAGCAACAAATGCCGCATCTGTTTCGCACAGACAACCCCTTACAGCGTAGCAGCGTTTGAGCCCGCGACGACCTCCGTCTCGGTGGAAGAACCATCAATTGGGGCATTCGGACTGTCGGCGGTCGATGAGTCACCACTTTCGGCTGCTTCAGCGTCAGAAGAGTCGCCATCTGTGACACCCTCGCTCGGCGTAGCAGATGTGTCCGTGACGTCTGGAGCCTCGACCGACAGACCTTCAATCACTTGACCGTCCCCTAGAACAGCAAGCGCACCTAGCCACGGACGGCATGCCTCACCTAGAAGGCCATTTGACTCGACGGTGGATAAGGCCTCGCCGAGTGCCTCTGCCAACTCATCATCGGATGCGGCAACGGCATATCCCAGGGTCGTAGGTGCCTCAAGCATCCCGGCAAACGTAATGTCAGGCCGAAGCGTGGAAAGGTATGCCCCCGCCGCAGAGCTGCACGCCACGAAGTCAACCTCTCCGTCGGCAAGTGCAACAAAGGCATCGTTCAGATTGTCACAGGCGTTCTTATCAGCCTCCAAACCCAGACGACGCAGGAGTTGCTGTGAGGCCGATGCCTGCTGCACGGCAATACGCGCACCGCGCACCTCTTCCGCCGTTGCGAGACGCGCTTCATCACCATGTCTGAAGAGCGCAGACGCAGTCTGGGCATAGTTGCCCATCACATAGACTCCGTTCGCCTCAAGGGGGCTCACACCCATTACCACATCACAGGAATCATTCAAAGCCGAACGCACGTTGTCCACACGCACGAAATCCACACGCAGCCCAAGCTCGTCGGCAAGTACGCAGGCTATATCAACGTCAAGACCGTCCACCACAGCATCGGAAGCCGCACCACCGCCACTCGCAGTTGAACTCGCCCCCACTACAAAGGGTGCACCTTGAGAATCGCGAAGGCCGACGGTGAGCACGCCCTCGTGTTTCGTGGCATCTGCCGAGACCTTCGGGACCAACGACGAGCGCACCTGAGAGAGGTATTCGTCACTTGTAGTGAACACAACTTCCTGATCGAGGGGAGAGTCCGCGCCACTACAGCCCACGAGCAGCGCCCCACAGAGCAGCAGCACACAGAAGAGACCGAGCTGACACCTCTCAGTCGCGCGCGATTCCCTCGTTACCATCTGCCCGCATCGCATATCCGCTCGGTTCATAGGCTTCCCCCGGCTTCTTCACTGTCGGTCGTCACATCCCAGCTGACCTGGTATTTGCCCCCACACTCGCGCACAGGGACGGTCGCTTCAGGTGCTCGGGCACCCCCACTACTAGCCCTCTCGCCCGCGAGGCCCTTCGCCTCGATGAACGGGCGGTGCGACTTACTTCTAGGACGAGCCATGCTCGCCCGGGCGCCCACGCCCGGACTTACGTGGATCCTTTTGGCCTCGTCTGCCATGGACTAGGACATGCCGTACGACATTTCCGCAACCACAGACCCAGGATGAGACACGCCGCATTGTAGCACGACTCGAAGGATTGGGCACGACGCACTCAGGTCACCACACACGAGTGAGGGCGCAGCAGGTGACTGATGCCGCGCCTCGGGAAAGCAACGCCGTCGTGCATCCACGCATCGATGCGCCGCTCGTTATGACATCGTCCACGAGCAGGAAACGCATCCCCGCCACATCCTCAATCACGCTTACCGCGCCGATAAGATTCTGCGCACGCTCGTCTTGACCAAGGGCACGCTGATCAAGACCCGTTGAACGTTTGAGCACATCGACGAGCGGCAGACCCAGCAATGCACTCAGCTCGCGCGAAACGAGCTCCATATGGTCGAATCCGCGTCGCAGATACGCCTCAGCCGTCGCCGGCACAAAACAAAGGGCATCCGTCAGCTCCTCGTCAAAGCGCGGGCGACCATCACGCGCGGGCCAGGCTCGAGCCTCGTCGAGAGCACATGCCATGGCGGCGGCATTGACGGACGCCAATCGCAGCTCGTGACGGTCCTTGAGGCATGCCACCATCTGGGACGCTATCTGCCCAAAGCCCAAGGCACAGACAGTCGCTCGCGGCTCCCAGCTCTCGTCGCACGAGGTCGAGGTGCAGGTCAGCCAACCGAACGGCGCACCGCAAATGGGACAGGCCCAATGTTGGTCAATCCAGGGCATGTTGGCACGGCAATCTTCACAGATCAGTTCACCGGGCATGTCACAGGAGACGCAACGCGTCGGCCAGAGGGCCTCTGCCGCCGCATCAGCTGCCACACGCACGAACGAGCGCAGGCCAAAGCGACGGGATGGCTCGAGAAGTGGTGACTGGTCGGTGCCGACTCGCTGACTCATACTTGGGACAGGCCAAATAGGGCGAGGGCGTTGTGCCATAGCGACTCGTAGGTCTGGCGCGCTGAAGCGATATCGGCCTCCTCACGCACACAAGCCAGATTGTGCGCCGTGAGGGACACCATCGCCGGCTCACACTCACGGCCACGCAGGGGAACAGGCGCCATGTAGGGGCTGTCGGTCTCACAGAGCAACAAGCGCTCAGGGCATTGCAGCGCTGCGGCACGAATGTCATCGCTGCGCCCAAACGTCGAGGCCCCTCCGAAGGCGACATGACATCCAAGCTTGACGAACGGTTCCATAATCTCCGGCCCACTCGTGAAACAGTGCAGAACGCAGCCACGTCTCGGCAAGCCCTCCTCGCCCAGCAGCTCGAGGGCACGGTCGTGGGCAGCCGTTCCGAGCGAGACCTCTCCATCTCGTATGTGAAGCTCAACGGGAAGGTCGCGTTCGCAGGCGATGCGAATATGCTCGCGCATAGCGGGCACTTGTTCTTCGAGCGAGAGCTCGCTCCAAGGGCCGACGTCGAGACCGAACTCCCCCACCCCCACGCAGCGCGGATCGTCAAGCAAGGCCTCCAGACGCTCGCGGATGGACGGGTCCTCCATGAAACGGCGTGCGCCATAGGGATGAACGCCAGCCAGAAAGTAGAGGTTGTCGGTCAGGGGTGGCAGCGACTCAACCGAGGTACCAGGGAGAGTCGGCGGTTCCACGCCTTCGCGTGCGAGTTCCTTTAGCAATCGTGCCGCCTCTTCGCGCACTTGCTCGAACCACGCTAGGAATGCGGGCACATCAGGCACGTCATCGGCCGGGTCCACCGGCACCGCAAGCAGCCGCACACCCGCAAGCGCCGCCCGCGCGACGGCAACCTCTGGCTTGAGCTTGCGAAACGATGTCAGATGCCCATGCGTGTCGGCCAACGGTGCCAACGGCACGGGCATCTCCACTGGCTTGCCCTTCTTTGTGCGAAACAGCGCTCCATCCTCAAGCAGATTCTCTGCAACCACGCAAACCACCTCCCAGCAAACGGAAATACAGTATACCCCGCTCCGCGCAGAGCCATACCCGATTTGCCTCCCGATCTGCCGCGAAGTCAACCCCGCTTATCGCATATGGCAACCCCGTCGCCGCCACCTCGCAGGCCACCCGACAGGAGTGCCAAATCCGACCGAGAAAAGCGCAAGTTTTTGCCCCATATGAGTAGTTTTCTTGTTTCGCATAATACGGGCCTCTACAAACAGGGTCGTTTACCTGCACAAACGTGAGGGTCGATATGCGCCGTATGACAAATTGAGACTCAAAAACTATGCATACCTCGCAAAAACCTGCACAAAACGTGTCACGATTTGGCACTCAGCCCGAACGACTTCAATTTGCCGTACTCACAGATTTCAGTAATATTTCAGTTCAATCGGATGCATTCTGTGACAGGCATGTTTACCTGCGAAAACGCAAAAACCAGGGAAATTGCTGTATGCTAGCGGGGAAATTCGTGCAAGCTTGTGCGAGTAGCATGTGCAGCCCACCCCCGCGAGTACCAAACAGGTGATTCGCCGACTCACATGGAGGTCTACCATGCTTGCACGTTCCACCTCGAAAACTACGCCCAAGCCACTCATCGCCCTCGATGGCCCATCCGCACTAACCATGTATCGCGATCGTGACGATAGGCTGCAACTTGAGGAGGACACGGAGTATGAGTCCGTTGACGGACCAGACGATGTTTTATGGATAGGCGACGATCCAGTTCCCTTGGCCGAACTCAACGTACTCGGTGCTCGATGCGAACCCGCTACCTCCGAACGGACTAGCACAATTGACGACACCCTCTCCCGCACACGCGCGACCGACCTTTCGCGCTGCTCGACGCGTTCTCGCGAAATCAAAGCCGTGAAGTTTGACGAACTGGGAATACGACCTCCAGAGCAAGGGTCGCCGCTCTATCTGCTCATCCCTAACGCTGCAGCACGACGCAGGGTACAAAACGTGCGCCAGCGCATACTTGGGAGCTCGATACCTCGGGACGCTTTCAAAAAGCTGGGCGAATGCGTCCTTGTGCCAACGCCGGAGTTCTGCTTTCTCCTTCTGGCCTGCCATGTCGAACTTGTCGAACTAATACGGCTAGGGATGGAGCTATGCGGCCACTATAGGCTCGTTGGCGGCCCAACCAGTAACCTCGCCCAATCGAATCGAACCATATATAACTGCGATGCCCTCACGACGCCTGACAGGCTGCGTGCATTCGTCGAGTCAATGAACGGATTTCCGGGCAGGACCCGTGCCCTGAAAGCATGCCGGCATATTACCTCGGGAGCTTGTTCTCCTATGGAAACGAACGTCTACCTGCTGCTTTGCCTACCTAGTCACCTGGGCGGATACGCTTTGCCCAAGCCTATTCTCAACGCGAAGCGACCCGTCAATCGCGACGCCGCGTCGTTTACCCTATCCCATACGCTGATTCCCGATCTCTATTGGACCTCCGCACGCCTAGACATCGAATACGACAGCGACGAGTTTCATGCCGACTCCGAAAGCCTTCGCAAAGGAGCGAGACGTACGCTCGC
The DNA here is from genome assembly GCA_900318935.1 of uncultured Actinomycetes bacterium. Lineage (GTDB taxonomy): Bacteria > Actinomycetota > Coriobacteriia > Coriobacteriales > Atopobiaceae > RUG440. The sequence goes on along the minus strand of ONMP01000046.1, from coordinate 7,079 downwards.
TCTGCGCGCCATGCACATCGATGTGATGTCGCTCACCTACGACATGGTATGCGACGAGAGAGCATTTGAAAGCATCGCGCGCCTCATTGCCAGACGAGTCGGCAAACGTTTGGTACTCAGCAAAGCGGCTCAAGCCAAGCGTCACCAGCTTCGGCGTATCGTACTATCACAAGACACCGGAAATCGTTCTCAAGCGTGACAACGAGGAACTCTTTGCAACTCACTCCCGCAGTGCCAAATCCAATAGAGAAAAGTGTAAGTTTTTGCGAGATATGTATAGTTTTCAAGTCTCGATTTGCCACCCGACAGGTATCGGCCCTCGCATTTGCGCAGGTAGACGGTATCGTCTTCTAGACCCCGAAAAAACGGAGAGCGAAAAACTATACAGACCTCGCAAAAACTTACACTTTTCTGGCTCGCGGATGGCACTCTGTCAGAGGTGGTGTGAACGCAGGCCGACAGGCTACTGTGCGATGTTGTCCCGGAGCTGCGCGGCCAAGCGGACGAAATCGGCAGGTGCTAAGGTCTCGGCTCGGACGCGGGGATCGATGCTCGCAGCGGCAAAGGCATCGTCAAGCGCGGCCTTGTCGAAGCCTTTGGCCGCCATCGAGTTGCGAATCGTCTTGCGACGCTGGGCAAACGCGGCATCGATGACCTCGGCAACAAACTTGGGCTGTTCACACGGGGCGGGCACGCGATCGATGCGCACGACGGCAGAGTCCACGTGCGGGGGTGGCATGAAGTTGCCCGGACCCACCTCGAAGCGTCCCGTCACCTCACCGTGCAGAGCAAGCTTAGCCGTGTAGGCACCATAGGCCTTGCTTCCCGGAGATGCGGCGATGCGGTCAGCCACCTCGGCCTGAACCATCACCACGAGACGCTCGATCGAGGACATGGCCTGCAGCACGTCGAGGATGAGCGTCGCCGCAACTTGGTAAGGCAGGTTTGAAACGAGCTTGTTTGGCGCGGAACCCGCCACCTCGGCAAGTTCCGCAGGTGTCACGCGTAGAGCATCACCCTGCACAATCGCAAGCCTCTCTCCGTCACGTGCGCAGGTCTCAGCGAGCACCCCTGGCAAAACTCGATCGGCTTCGACGGCCACGACGCGACGCACACGCGGCAGCATCGCCACCGTAAGCGTTCCGATGCCTGGCCCCACCTCGTACACCACGTCGTCGGGCGCAAGCTCGGCTAACGCGAGGATGCGTCCGATGACATCATCGTTGACGAGGAAGTTCTGCCCTAGTCGATGTCGTGGCGCAAGGTCATGGCGCTCGAGCACGGCACGGGTCTCGCGTGGATTTGCCAGATACGAGTAGGGCATGGGTGCTCCTTGGGGACGGGATGCGTCGAACGCGCCGCAGAGACCTGTTCCCTGCGGCGCATCAGGCTTACTTCGTGGCGAGACGGGGGAAGAGCGCGTCGCCCTTGCTGACGGGCACGTTGCTGGCGAGGCCACCCCACTCACACGCGGCGGGCAGGTCGCAGCAGTCGATCTCGGCCTCAAGCGAAAGTCGACGCAGCACCTCCGCCGAGGTCTCGGGCATGAACGGCGCAAAGAGATGCGCGCAGATGCGGATGGACTCAAGTAGGTTCGTGATGATCTGCTCAAGCTCGTCCGCACGTGCCGGGTCCTTAGCCACGGTCCAAGGTGCCGACTCCTCGATGTAATGGTTGGCTGCACGGACGAGTGCCATGACCTCGTCTTTCGCGCCTACGAAGTCAAAGACGCCCATGCGCGGGCAGTACCTCTCGGCGATGCCCAGTGCAACCTCGCGCAGGGGGTTCTCGCGCTCTGCCCATCCCTCGGGAAGGACGGGCGTCTTGCCGTCGAAATACTTGGCGCTCATGTTGAGCGAACGGCTCACGAGGTTGCCCCAGCTGTTTGCGAGGTCCGCGTTATATACCTGTTGCATGCGATTGTATGAGATGGCCCCATCCTCGCCCGGCACGCAGTCGGTCATGAAGTAGTAGCGATAGCCTTCGACACCGAGCAGGTCGATGACATCAGCCGGCGCGATTGCGTTGCCACGGGATTTGGACATCTTCTCGCCCTGGCCCGTAGCCTCGTTGCGGACCATGAGGAAGCCGTGGGCAAAGACGTGCTCGGGCAGTGCCTCGCCGATGGCCATGAGCATGGCCGGCCAGATGACGCAGTGGAAGCGAATGATGTCCTTGCCCACCACGTGATACTGCGCGGGCCAACGATAGGCAAACTCTTCGGCAGCGTCTGGGTCACCGAAGCCCACTGCCGTCGCATAGTTGAGCAGGGCGTCGAACCAGACGTAGGTAACATGCCCGTCGTCGAAGGGCACGGGTATGCCCCAGTCAAAGCTTGTGCGGCTCACGGAGATGTCGCGCAGACCGCTCTCCACGAAGCTACGGACCTCGTTCATGCGAAAGTCGGGCATTACGAAGTCGGGATGCTCGTCGTAGAGCGCAAGGAGACGATCTTGGAACGCACTGAGCTTAAAGAACCAGCTTTCTTCCTTGACGCGCTGCAACTCGCGCTGGCACTCGGGACAGAGGTGCTGGCCTTCGACGTGATGCTCTTCGTCGGACTTGGCGACCTGCGTGTCGGTGTAGTACGTCTCTTCGTGAACGCAGTACCAGCCGTCATAGGAGTCCTTGTAGATATAGCCGGCCTCCTTCATGCGGTTCCACAGGTGCTGGACGGCGCGGACCTGCCGCGGCTGGGTGGTACGAATAAAGTCGTCGTTGGAAATCTCGAGCGTCTTCCAGATGTCGTGGAACGCAGGAGCAAGACTGTCGCACCACTCCTGTGGCGTCATGCCATGGTCCTCGGCTGCGAGCTGGACCTTCTCGCCATGCTCGTCGAGGCCAGTGAGGAACTTGACGTCCTCGCCCATCGCGCGATGATAACGCGCCTGCACGTCGCAGAGAATCGTGCAGTAGGCGGTGCCTAGGTGCGGCGCAGCGTTGACATAGTAGATGGGCGTTGTGACGTAAAACGGTTTGCGACTATCGGCCATGGTTCCTCCTGATGACGAAGGGGTGCAAGACTAACGGCACAGCATTGTAGCACGTCATCACAAGTACTGGGGGGACTGTCCCTGTCCCCCCAGTACCCCCAGTACCGCGAGGCGCTTACGGCGCGAACCTCCGCCGGACCACGAGCGCTGCGGCGGCCAGCACCGCAAGCGTAGCGCCGACGAGCGTGAAGGTCGTCGTACCGGAGCCGCCGGTACAGGGAAGCTCTACGCCGGGAGTGTTGCCAATCACGAGGGTCATGCCACCATCGGCAAGCCGCGCAAGTCCATCCCCGTCATCGTCCAACTCGACCTCCAGGTCACCCGACGTGCCTGCCTTCACCTCAAACGACAACCGGTCGAAGGTCTTGACGTAACCAGCCGGCAGCACGACCTCATCGATCTCGTAATATCCCACGCCCAGCCCCCTGAGCTCGAAGGTGCCGGTCAGCTCGGTATCCTCCAGCCTCATGTCGCCATCGTCTCCCCAAGAACTGTCCTTTCCGTGAGCATCCTTGTCAGGGAACCTCGACACGACAAAGACAGCCCCCTTAAGCAGATCAGAATCCTTGAGCGACTTCTTGTCCACATCCTTCACGTCGACCTTCTTGAGGGTGACGTCGACGACAGCCTGTTCGTTGTGTGCGACGATGCTTGCATCTGCCTCGATTCGGTTGGATTCGCTTCCGCGCAGGAAGCCATTCTCATCCTTGAAGATCGGATAGAAGTCCTCGGGTGAGCAGTCGATCTCCTGCAAATAATAGCTGTAGACATAAATCGTCTGAGCACCGGTCGTCGGGTCAACGTCTTGCTCCTCGACCACCGGAAGGTACTCGAAGGACGCCTCCCACCCGTGGCTCTTGTCAAGCGTGAACTCTTCGGCGAAACCAGAATCCGGCACATCTTCGCTCCTGCCATCGAAGGTATCGGACAACCTGAAGCCATCTCGTCCGCCAACGACATAGTTGTCACCTTGAGTCAGCCTGATCGTCTCCGAGGCCTCAGCCGTGAACGGAATGTCGAACGCTCTCTGGTCGGCACTCTGCGTGTTATCCACGACCAACTCGATGGGGTCTCCCCCGTCACTCCTCGCAAACGCGATCTTGTTTGCATTGGTGCTGCCTTTGATGGTTCCGACGATATGCACGGTCGTGCCCTCGGGAACTCTGAGCTTCTGGGGACCTTCGCCATTGCCCGTGTCGAGCTCGATGACCGCCCATTTCGCAGACGCGTCCACCTTTGAATAATCACGATACTCCTCGTGTACGTACCGCTTCAGCGCAAACGTCGCATACGTGTCGGCGCTATCTTCCAGGCCCGACCCTTCTGGCCAGGTCTTTCGCAAATCAAGGGATATCTCCTTCGAGAGCTTGCGGTTATCAGCAATATTGACGACGCGAATCACGTAATCGTCAATCGAAGCGCCGTGTTCGCCAGCATCCTGCTCGAACTGCGGGGCGTAGTGCTCCTCCCCCACCGTTTCCAAGCTGCCATCCTGACTCCACTGGGCAACCACGACGCCATTTTTGGTGACGCTGTACGCAATCTCGCTCACCGCATACTGGATGCGGTAGGTCGTGCCGTTGCCATGCGTGCGATACATCGGCAGGTCCTCAAAGGCCGGCTGCGGCGACTGGCCCTTACTCACGACCAGTGGCTCCCTACCATCGACCGTCACGAAGTCACTCTCGGCATCCATCGCATCCTGATCACCCGCGTTGACCTTGACTTCCCGCTCCTCGAGCTGGAAGGCGACAGTCCAATCGTAGGCGTCTCCGCTGAAGTCCGCCCAGTGCTTCTCGACAGGCACGTCCAGGAGCTTGCGGTTCACGACGGTTTGAGTGGAGGAAGAATTCGTCGGCTTGCTGGCATCAGCAGAGGTCGGATTGCCCTCAGAGTCCAGATAGATAGCCTCGTAGCCGTCCGGAATCTCCTTCTCCTCGATGAAGTATTCGTAATGGTAGACGATGCCGTCCCTCGTCTCCTGCACGGTCAGGTCGTTCAAGGTTTCAGTCCAGCCATCCTGCTGGCCGAGCTCGAGTTCCCGTTCGTAGCCGCGATCGATCTCCCTCTTGGTCTCATGTGTATCCGAGGCGGGCTGGTAGTTCCCAAACGTGGGGTTGCACCCACCGGAATACGAACTACCGTTGCACCACATCGTGAACGACTCAGGGATGATGATTGCGATGACTCCGCCACTTGCATGCTGCGCGTCCACGGTATAGGTCACGCTCGACTCAGCACCCTGAGGGTTCGTCGTGAGGGTTAGCACGTTCTGAGCGCCGTTCTCCGCATTGCAATTTGTGACCCGTGACCATTCGTCCGGCGAATGCTTGTACTTGATGGTCAGCTCGTCGCCTGCGTGCGCACTGATCGAGTCGAACGTCCCGATAGCCGCATTGTCACTCTTGAGGATGACCGTATACAGCGGGTTCGTGCTGTACGTCTGGTACCGCCGCACCACGAACTTCGCGGTGCTGCCCTCAGGCGCTTCCATCTCCGTGCCATCAGCATTCTGCCAGGTCTTCCGCACGCTAAGGCTTATCGGCTCCTGCAAGCGATTCCGCACGATGGGCATGCCAGCCGCATCGGTATCCAGCTCGGCTCCGCCTTTCGTGACCGAGAACTCATAGTTCCCGTCATCGCCCTTCTCGCCCGCTGTGAGGGTGTAGATTGTTCGATCCAGCAGGTATCCCTCGGGAGGCATGATCTCCTGCATGTAGTACGTCTGCCCTTCCTCACGGATGGGTAGCGTCTTTGAGATGAGGCCGAACTGATCGGTAGTCCCCACCGTATAGGGGTCACCCGTGCAATCAGGATTGTCCCAGAAGCCAAAGACGGCTCCTTGCAGGCAGGTGTCAGGGTTGGCGACGTCGGTCGTCATGCTCTTCTTGACGACGGAAACACGACCCTTGCCGATGACGATGGGGAGGTTGAATCGCACCGATAGGTTCGAGTCGCAGCCGCCACGCTCCAGGTAGAACATCTTGAGCGTGTGGGCGCCCACGTCGAAGGTCATGGTCTTGTCCTCGACGCCATGCACCGTGATGACGCCAGTCGTGAAGTTGATGGAGCCCGTCACCGGCTGATGCAGGCCACCAATGTCGAGCACGAGTTTGTCGTCCACGAACACCCAGAGGTCGTCGTCGCCAGAGAAGGTGTATTCGATGTCGTGCTTGTATCCGTCCGGAGCTGCGGCCATTCTGTCACTCGGAATTTCGAAGTCGACGGCCATGCTCATACCAAAGTGGTGGTTGAGGTTCTTGTTGAAGTTCATCTCGGGCTGCGTGTCGACGGTGTCGTATTCGTGGAACGGGTAGAAGCCGATGGGCTTTGCGTTCGAACCGTTGGAACCGCCAGTGTTCTGCGAGTAGGTATGCTCATAGAGAACGAACTTATTGGCGTTCCGGTCGTACTCAGCGTAGTTCGCATTGCTGTTGTAGTAGTAATATCCCTGGTTATCCCGCTGGAACAGCCCGTCCGCATTCGGGAAAGCGTACACATTATGATTGCGTGACGTCGGATCAAACAGATAGTAGAGATTCTGATGGTTGCCGGTTACCAGGGTCGGATAGCCGTTCATGGCCGGATTCGCCTGGTTCGAGGCAAGGTTATTCTGAACGATTCCCTGGTGAGGGTTTTCATTTGTATAGTTATTGACCCCTCCGTTATTGTTGCTGTTGCTTCCGCCATAACCGATAAACTTCAGGTCATGATCTGTATTGATATTATTGTTGTTATTCCGCAGATAGTAATTCCTGTTATCAGTGTCCTGTTAATAAATAACTGGCAGGGGTACCAGACTTTCAGTTATGCTTTAGATCATTACAGAAGTGCCCCAATGGGAAGATTTTTTATGATTTTAAGTGTTATAATAACATTTGTTGAAATTATTATAATGTTAATAAATGAAGAAAACAGATGTCTTCACGATTTAATAGCTAGAACTATAGTTGTTGAAGAATAGGGCCCGCCGTGGCACTGGAGGTAAAAAATGTTTAAGAAAAAAATCGCTGCTTTATTAACCGCTTGTCTGCTCATTGCAGCAGCATTTGCAGAGGAAGTTGCTCAGATTCCTGGTGACATATC